>NZ_JPUF01000037.1 GCF_014737315.1 Treponema zioleckii
TATTGCTTGTAGACCTCTCGACTGCGCTCGATGTGACAAAAATGCTTATTCCGACTACGCTCGAGGTGACAAAACGGGCATTCCGACTGCGCTCTGGCTGGCATTGTAGTGCCACTCCGATTTTTTTAGTATCTGTGACCAAGCTGCGCTATCCGCGTTTTTCAGTATCTGTGTCCCATCCGTGTGAATCTGCGTTGGAAATCTGAAAACTTGTCATTCTGAACTTGATTCAGAATCTCTGCATCCTTGCGGTAAAAAAAGACCCCGAAACCAGTTCGGGGTGACGGGGCGTCGGTGAGGTTTCGGGGTGACGGAAAAGCTATCTTGCGAGCTTCGCTTTGTTCTTTTGCATGAGCTCTGTTTGCAAAAGCTGAATCTTGTCGATTCCGCGAGTTTTTTTGTATTTATTGAATTCAGAAAGAATCGTGTCGAATTCAGCTTCTGATTTTGCCCTGATTAGGTTTGAAAGGTCTTTTCCCCAGCGGCGTTGAATTTCCTGATAAATCAAGTCTTCGTCAGAGCCGATTGGGAGCGTAAGACCGTCGTAAACCGCATAGGAATGAACGTAAGGACATGTCCAAAGCTGCGGTTGTTCCAACGACGGTGCATATTCTACACCCCACTGAGCTTGCCATGCAGTGTCCATGAGCATCCAGTAAGTAAAGAGGAGACCGATTTCCGTCTCTTGCTTGTTTTTGTCTGTTGAATCAAGGTCTTTTATCTCTGGAAGAAGAGTTGGAATTCCGTCAACCATATTGTAAGTCTCGCCAGGAATACCAAAATTCGTGTCCATTTGTCCTTCTTCGCTTATAAGGTAGGTTAGGAACTGAATTGCGCGGGCTTTGTCTTTGCACTTTTTGCTGATGAGTGTAACGGTCCAGCCGGCAATGCTTCCGCCTGCAAGTTTTGGAGAATCTGCGTGAGTGTTTTTTGGTCCGTCAACAGCCACATAAATGCTGTTTGGGTCACGGGCGTACAATGCGTTCTGCGGTGCCTGCATATCCCAGTTCATGTAGAGCATACAGAAATAACGACCCTGCGCGGCTTTTTCTTCAATCTGGCTTCGCTTGTCAACAAAAATGTCCGTTGGAATCAAGCCTTCTTCGTGTGCCTGGCGGAACATCTTGAGCCAGCGAACATATTCAGGATTTTCTGTAAGACCTAGGTTTGCATCTTCAAATTTTCCGTCCTGCTCAGGATTGATTGCAAGGAAGTGCGAGAGCACGGTTTGTAGCTGGCTGTTACCAACATCGGTGAATTCGGCCGTTCCGAACGGAATGAGCGGTGTACCGTTTACGGTCGGAAATTTCTTTTTTGCCATGCGGAGAGCTTCCAAAAATCCTTCTGGAGTCGTCATGTCCGGTGAGCCGAGTTCTTCGTACAAATCTTTTCGTACAAGGAATGTCTCGTTTGAAGTGAGTTTTCCTTTGTATTTTTCGTAATCCGATGGAGTGTAGCTTGCGTTCGGATAGCCGTACACGTGACCGTCTTCCTGCCTGTACCAGCCCAATTTGTCTGGATTTGCAACTTTAAAGAAATACGGGTCGTATGCTTCGGCAAGTTCGTCAAGCGAGTAGACCAGACCTGAATCAATCATCATCGGAACCTGGCCTTCGAACCAGCCGAGAGTGATTAAATCTGGAAGCGCGTCACCTGCAATCATCGTGTTGAGTTTTTCAGCCTCGTTTCCTGCCGGAACGATAAAGTTTACGTTCACACCGGTTTTTTCGGTAATGTACTTTGAAACTTTTGAGTCGCCCCAATGCCTTGAAAACCACGAAAAGTTAATGTACCAATCAAAAGTTATTGGATTTGCAGCGTTAAGCTTCCACCCAGGTTCATTTTCAGTTCCTGGAAGAGTCGAGATGCTTTTTTTGCCATCTTTTGTGCAAGAAAAGAGTCCCAGAGAGGCTGCTGTAAGCGCAAGAATTGCTGAAAACTTTGCAATCAGCTTGATTTTTTTCATATTTTCCTCCGAATCAATTTGTGTCTATTCGATTTTTGCCAAGTTTCTTCTATATAATATAACATTCAGTTAGAATGATTTATGGGCATCTCGAAAAACTTAAAATTTGGATGTTTTTTTTAAGATTCCCTTATTTAACCTTTTACCTTAACCTTTTACCGAGCCAATGAGCATTCCCTTTACGAAATACTTTTGAAGGAACGGATAAACGCACACAATTGGAAGCGTGGTTACAACCATTGTTGCAAGGCGCACGCTTTGTGAACTTACCTGCTGTGCCGAAACTCCTGCCGGAAGGCTTACAACTGCCTTTGAAGCACTCGCGCTCGCCACGATTCGGTACAAGAAAGTCTGAATCGGCTGCAGATCTGACTCGTTCACGAACATAACTCCCGTAAAATAGTCGTTCCAGTGCCATACTCCGTTAAAAAGCGCGATTGTCGCAACAACAGGCATTGAAAGCGGAAGAATTATCTTAAAGAATATGATTAAATCGTTCGCTCCGTCCAGTTTTGCACTTTCTTCCAGCGCCACAGGCATTTCCCTGAAGAAAGACATAAAGATTATCATGTTATAAAAATTGAACATGTACGGAATGATGTAAACCAAAAAATTGTCATACAAGCCTATATTCTTGTACAAAATGAATGTAGGAATCAATCCGCCGCCAAAAAACATTGTAATCGTACCCACAATCATGTAAACCTTATGTCCAAAAATGTGCTTTTTTGACATTGCATAGGCTACCATTGCCGTAAAAAGAACGCTGGTAACCGTTCCAATCAACGTTCGCGCAATCGTAATTCCGAATGCTTTTATAATTGCGTGGTCCTGAAAAACCGTCTTGTAGCTTTCGAGCGTGAACTTTCGCATTAAAAAGTAGATTCCGCCGCGCAAAGTGTCCGTAGAATCATTCAACGAAACAATCACCGTGTACCAAACCGGGTATAGGGAGATAAAACAAATGACCAGCATAAGAATCGTAACGAATCTGCTCGTTGAAGTTTTGTCTTTTAATTTCTTGCTCATTTTTTACTCCCCGCTTTAGAACAGTGAAACATTGTTCACTTTTCTGGTGATTTTGTTGGCCATAAACAGCAGCATGAAGGCCACTACAGACTTGAACAAACCTATTGCCGCAGCGTAAGAATATCTCATGCTTCGCATGGCTGTCGTATACGTGTAAATGTCGATAACGTTTGACCTCTCTGAATTCAACGGATTCCAAAGCACGAATATCTGGTCAAAGTTTGAATTCAAAAGACCGCCCACCGCAAGAATGAACATGATTATAATCGTTCCCTTAATTGACGGCAGCGTGATAGAAAAAATCTGTCTGAGACGGGAAGCTCCGTCAATTTCCGCCGCTTCGTACATTTCCTGGTCAATTCCAGAAATCGCCGCAAGATAAATGATTGCGGACCAGCCCATCTCCTTCCACAAGTCCGAAATGACTACAATCGGCCAAAAATATTTTGGATATGCGAGAAACGAAATCGGTTTGTTCATGATTCCGATGGCCGTAAGAAACTGATTAAAAAGTCCGCTCTCATCAAGCCAAGTTGTAAGGATTCCTCCGAGCACGACCCATGAAAGAAAGTGCGGAAGATAAGAAATCGTCTGAATCGTTCTCTTAAAAGTTGCATTTTTTACTTCGTTCAAAAGAATTGCGAAGGCAATTGGAATCGGAAAGCAAATCGCAAGTTTCAGAAGACTGATTCCCAACGTATTCATCATTACGTTTACGAATTCTTCGTCCTTAAAGAAATTTATAAAGTGTTGCAAGCCACCTGTGCTTGCCCACGCAGATTTAATGAAGTCAATACTGAAAAGAGATGTTGTAATGTTGTAATTTTTTTTGAATGCAATAAGAAGACCGTACATCGGGGCATAATTAAATACGAGCATCCAGATGAGTCCTGCCCACGCCATGATTTGCAGCCATTTTTCATCTTTTAGCCGTTGCCATACGGTCTTTTTGCAAAGTTCCGTATTCGGCTTTTTTGCACTTGGTGTTCCCATAAGTTCCTCCTTAACCACAGAGTATAGGGTAAGCCCACCTTGAATGGTAGGAAGTGAGCTTTCAGAAAAGTGGCTATCTTTCGGTTTTCCTAACCTTTTAAATTGACACCTACAATTTCATACTTTATTGTGCATTTGAAAGGACTTCTGCATTATAAATTTGTAAAGGTAAAAATCTGTTGACCGTACGTTACGGACTTATTAAAAAAATTGTCGGAACGAGAGCGGAAAACGGCTTTTGTGAACGTTTGCAAGGTGAGCCGCTTTGCGGCGTCAATAATTTTCTTTGCACCTTGCACCGCGTGAACAAAAACGGCTTTCCGCGTTAGTGCAGACAATTTTTTTACACCTGCAAGTTTGTAGTGTGGACGCATACAACTGCACAATAAAATTATGGGAGTAATTTATGAAAAAAAACGTGAACGGACTTTTTACCGAACTTGACGGTGAGATTTTTTATAAAATTGAAAATTATGACTGCATGGAAGATTTTTTTATGACCATCACCAGTTCTTCCGATATTTGGAATTTCTGCTGGTCTCAGGGCGGCATTACCGCCGGAAGAATCAATTGTGACTACGCGATTTTTCCGTATTACACTGCCGACAAGGTTTCTGACTCAAAACTGACGACAGGGCACTATGCCGCAATTGCGGTAAAAACTTCTGACGGCAAAACTGAATTTTGGGAACCGTTCGCGCCGCTTCTTTGTTCAACAGGAGCGCGTTTTATTCAGGACGAAAAAATCCGTCGAAACATTTACAAAAACGCAACGGGCACAAAAGTTTTCTTTGAAGAAGTGAACGAACGCCTGAATCTTTCGTACCGCTATGGATGGACTTCCTCTTCCAAATTCGGTCTTGTAAGACTTGCACGCATTGAAAATCTTTCGGATTCAAAAGTGGAACTTTCGATTCTTGACGGCTGCCGAAACATTATGCCAGCTTGTACGGATGCAGCTTTCGAGAACAACAATTCCGTTCTTTTGGATGCTTATAAAAAAACTGATTTGGACGAAGAATCGAATCTTGCGCTTTTTTCTTTGTCTTCTGTAGTCACTGACAAGGCGGAGCCTAGCGAAGGCCTTTTGGCGAATGTAAGTTGGTTTACGGCTGACGAAAAAATTCTTCTTGCTCCTTCGTCCATCGAAGATTTTTTTACCGCTCAGGGCAATGTGGATTCTTTAAAAAGCGTTGATGTTGTAAAAGGCGAAAAACCTTCGTGCTTCGTGGCAAAAAAAATTATTCTGGACGGAAAAACTTGTGAGTGCTGGGAACAGGTTTTTGACACTGCACTGACTGCAAAAAATGTTGCCGCGCTAAAAACTGTTCTGTCTGACCGCGCTTTGGCAAAAAAACAGCTTCTTGCAGACATTTCTATGGGCGAGTCGCTCATGCAGACTTATTTAAGAGAGTCAGACGGAATTCAGAGCACTGCAGAAGAAATGACTTCTGTTCATCACGAGGCAAACGTAATGTTCAACATTATGCGAGGCGGTTTTTTTGCAGACAACGGAAGAATCAACGCCCCGGATTTATTGAAGTTTATAAAATCTCGTAACGTGGCAAAATATGAAGATGCAAAAAAAGCTTTGGGCGACAGTGCCAAAGAAAATTCACTTGCAAAATCATTCGTTATGAAAAAATTTTATGACACAAACGATTCTCAGCTCATAAGACTTGCACTCGAATACATGCCGATTATATTCAGCCGACGACACGGAGATCCGAGCCGACCGTGGAACCGATTCAATATTCGCCTAATCGACGAGAACAAAAATCCTATTCTGAACTACGAAGGCAACTGGCGCGATATTTTTCAGAACTGGGAAGCACTTGCCATGAGCTATCCTGCATACATTCCGAATATGACGGCTAAATTTTTAAACGCAATGACGCAGGACGGATTCAATCCGTACAGAATTTCTCGCGCCGGAATCGACTGGGAATGCCCTGAGCCTGACAATCCGTGGGCGCAGTACGGCTATTGGGGCGATCACCAAGTTATTTATCTGCAAAAATTTCTTGAACTTTGGAACAAGACAGATTCAGCAGGTTTTAAAAACTGCCTGAACGAATGTCTGTACACAAGTTCAAACATTCCGTATCGATTAAAAAGTTATGCCGAAATCCTCAAAGCACCACATTCGTCAATCATTTTTGATAAAACTTTGAGTGACAAATTGATAGAAAAAAGCAAAACTTACGGAAGCGACGCAAAACTCGTTATGAACGGCGACGAGCCAGCCCTCATTTCATTCACTGCAAAAATCCTTCAAATCATCATCGCAAAGGCTTCGAACCTTGTGCCGGGCGGAGGAATTTGGATGAACACCCAGCGACCAGAATGGAACGACGCGAACAACGCTCTTGCAGGTTGGGGACTTTCTGTCGTAACGCTCTGCTATTTGCACCGAATGCTTTCTTTCCTCATCGAGATTTATTCAAAAACTGAATTCGGTTCGTTTACAGTTCCAAAAGTTATTTCCGAGTGTTTTACATCTCTCGGTGAACTTTACAAAAATTCTTGCAGCGAAAAACTTCTTTCTGATGACGGGGAGCGAAAGCGTTTTACGGATGCCGCCGGAAAGATTTTTGAAGAAGAAAGAAATTCTCTTTACGCAAAAGGTTATTCTCAGGGAACTGTGGAGCTTTCTGCGTCTAAAATCTGCTCGTACCTTTCGGCAATCTGCACGCTGGTCAAAGAAAGTATTAAGGCGAATCGACGGGACGACGGACTTTATCACACTTACAACACGATGATTGCGGACGAAAATGAAATGAAAATTCTTCGTCTCCAGGAAATGCTTGAAGGTCAGGTTGCGATTCTTTCTGCGGGACTTTTGAATTCCTCAGAAACTCTTGAAGTTCTTTCTGCCCTAAAAAAAAGCAGACTTTTTGAGCCTCGTCAGGAATCTTACATTCTCTATCCGAATAAAAATCTTCCTGCGTTTACGCAAAAAAACAATATTTGTGATGAAAAAATCAAGCCTCTGTCTTCTTTTATTGCGCGAACAGGTTCGTCCGTTTTGGAGCAGGATTGCAATGGAACGTGGCATTTTAATGCCGAATTCCACAATGGACGAATAATGGAAGATGTGCTTCGAAAACTTCCAAAAGAGGCAAAGGTCAGCGAAGAAGAAATCAAGACTCTCTGCGCGCTTTACGAAGAGACTTTTAATCATCAAAACTTTACGGGCCGAAGCGGAACTTTTTATGCCTACGAAGGATTGGGAAGTATTTACTGGCACATGGTTTCTAAACTCTTGCTCGCAGTTCAGGAACACGCGCTCGACGCTTTTGCGAACGGTGATAAAAATGCTGAATCGCTAAAAAATGCTTATTACGATGTGCGTCACGGCCTAAGCTTTAACAAAACTCCGGAACTGTACGGGGCATTCCCTTTTGACCCGTATTCTCACACGCCGTTCGGAAAGGGCGCAAAACAGCCTGGAATGACCGGGCAGGTAAAAGAAGAAATTCTTACCCGATGGGGCGAACTTGGAGTTGATGTTTCCGGCGGAAAAGCCCGGTTTAATCCGAAACTTCTAAAAACGAGCGAATTTTTTACACAAAGCGAAGATTTTGGAAAACTTTATTTTTCGTGGTGCGGAGTGCCGATTACCTACGTTAACTCTGATTGTGCCAGTATAAAAATTTGTTTTTCCGACGGAACTGTTGCTGAGCACAGCGGAACTGAACTTTCAGAAATTGAAACTAGGCAACTTTTTGCCCGCGAAGGAAAAATTGACTTCATCACGGTGAATGTAAAAGCTGAAAAATGAAAGCGAGTGGGCTGCAAAAAATGTGTCATGCCGAATTTCTTTCGGCATCGATGCTATGTAAGCAAGTAGACAAAAAATTGTCGGAACAAGAGCGAAAAAATGGCTTTTGTGAATGTTTGCAAGGTGAGCCGCTTTGCGGCGTTAATAAAGGTTCCTTACACCTTAAACCTTGCACCGCGTGAACAAAAACATTTTTTTCGCGGTAGTGCAGACAATTTTTTTTACTACCTGTAAGTTTACAATGCGTTGCTCTGATTTTAGCCCGCTGACTAGTTGGAAAAAAAGTTAGTTTAGGCTAAAATTATCTCACTATGATACAAAGAAATACAGGTTTTTCAAATTTAACTGCTGGCTATCTTTTCCCAGAAGTAGCCCGCCGCCGTCGTGAATATGCTTCAAAACATCCGGAGGCATCAATTATTTCTCTTGGAATTGGAAACACCACCGAGCCGCTTTCAAAACACATTGCAACTGCTATGAGCGAATATGCGTTAGGACTTGCAACTCCAGAAGGCTATTCTGGCTACGGAGATGAGCAGGGAAACTCAAAGTTGCGTGAGCGAATTGCCGAAGTTTTTTACAAAGGCATGGCAGATGCAAGCGAAGTTTTCATTTCCGATGGTGCTAAATGTGATATTTCAAGAATTCAGACTTTATTTGGAAAAAATGTAAAAGTAGCGGTTCAAGACCCTGCTTATCCTGTCTACGTTGACGGTTCTGTTGTCGTAGGAGCTGCTGGCAAAAATAACGGAACTGGTTACGAGGGAATAACTTATTTGCCTTGTACTCCAGAAAACGATTTCTTTCCGGATCTTTCAAAAATTGAGCCAGATACATTGATTTATTTCTGCTCACCAAACAATCCGACTGGTGCCACAGCTACAAAAGCCCAGCTCAAAACGTTGGTAGATTTTGCCAACAAAAACGGATGCATCATTATTTACGATGCCGCATATTTTGCTTTTATCCGAAATCCAGAACTCCCAAAAACGATTTTTGAGATTGAAGGTGCACGAACTTGTGCAATCGAAGTGAATTCTTTCTCTAAACCTGCAGGTTTCACTGGCGTTCGTCTTGGCTGGACAATTGTGCCTAATGAATTAAAGTTTGCAGATGGTTCTTCTGTTAACCGTGACTGGAATCGTGTTATGACGACTTTGTTCAACGGAGCGTCTAACATTGTACAGGCCGGTGGTCTTGCGGCTCTTGATGAGCAGGGACTAAAAGACATGAAGGATTCTGTTGACTATTATCTTGAAAACGGTCGATTGATAAAATCAACTCTTGACGGCGAGAATTTCAAAAAAATCGGCGTTGAAGTTTATTTTACAGGAAACGGTCCGTATGTTTGGGCTAAATTCCCTGGATATGAATCATGGGAGATTTTCGACTTGATTCTTGATAAATGCCATGTCGTAACGACTCCGGGTTCAGGTTTTGGACCTGCTGGCGAAAGTTTCGTTCGATTCAGTTCATTCGGTCACCGAAAAGACATTGAAGAAGCTTGCGAACGGCTTTCAAAACTTGTTCTTGAAAAGAAATAAAAAATAAAAAAAGCTGACGAAAGTTAAAATGATTTTCGTTCAGCTTTTTTATGTTCGTTGTAATTTTTAGCTAAAAACTTGTCTTATATCCAACACTGAATTTTATTGCTTTGCCTTTGTCATCCTGCAAGTCAAGGACGTTGATTTGTCCGAGAACTTTTACGACACCGCCGAATATCTTAACGTCCATGAATGGCGAAACCTTAAAATTTGCGTCAGATTTGTAATCGTTAAAATTTGGTATGTCCGTAAAGTGCATGTTCGGAACAGAGAACGTACCATGAACTCCAAAAGTCATGTCGTAATCAAAAAAATGCAGTCTGTCGTTCATAATCGTAAGGTTTGCACCAAAAGTATCTTCTATAAATGGCATGTTTGATACAGTGTAAATCGTGTCGCCTGTAGTTTCGTCCGTGCTTTTTTCGCCCGGAATGTTAAAAACTCCCATGCAGACTTGTGTTCCGCCTTCTCTCATGCGCAATTCCGTAAGAATAAAAATGTCATCTGCGCTAGGAAATTCATCAATAGATGCAGCTTTTACAATCATGTTCTCAAAACCGAACTGAATGAGGAGGGAAGAGCCATAACTTGAACCTATTAAAATGTCAGCGGCAGAATGAAGATTGATTGAATCAATATAAAGGAAAACTTTGTTTCCGTTCGGGTCTTCTGATTTGAACGGAATTCCCGCGCCCATCATCAGTTCTGCAGAAAAATATTTTGTTACCGTTCCGAATTTTAAATCCAAAGTAGGTTCTGTGTCATCTTCGTTGTCTTTGTTTTTGTAAGCCAAAAAAGCGAGCGCAATTGGAAGCGAAGCAGGTTTTATCGTGTAGGAAAAACCGTTTCCGTAAATTCGTTGAATATTTACTCCATTAACTCCAAACCAATCGTCGGTCATCAAAGAATAAAATGGTTTTATACCAAATTGCTGTTGTAAAAATTCCTCTTTTCCAATAGCATGTACACGTCCTGTAAAGACGTTTAGCGAGTGAATTTTTCCGTATGCTGGAAGTATGTACGTTGCTGAAAGTGAATCCATCCTGAATGTGGCGATTTTGTCACCGAACAGACCTGAAGATGAAACGTCAGACGTGTTAATTGAAATATCAGCGTTCAAAATCAAATTTGAACTAAAATTCAATTGTCCTGAAAGGTATCCGTCTAAAGCAAAGGTCGGGTCGTATGAACTGGATGAGGGATCCGAAGCGACCGTACCGTTTAATCCTAAATTTCCAGAAATAAATGGTGCTGCATTGATTGTCGCTCCTAAAACAAAGAGACCAAAAGCAGTACATATTTTTATCAAATTCATTTATAATAGCTCCGAATTTTTAGTCTAGGATGTTCTATCACATAGAAAATCCTTGTTTCTTGTTTATCGGAAGATTTTGAATCTGTTTTGATAAAATTGTGTGGCAGATTGTAAATTTTGACGACATATTATTTTAAAAAGTGAAAAAAATTATGTGAGGTTGACTTGAATAAAATTTAAAATCACGGAAAATGTCAAATACAAATGTATTCTTAAAGAAATATTAAAATAGTTTGAGATATTTGTATTTTTTTCTTGACTTTGAAAGTGGAAAGGTTAAAATAAGTTATATGAGTGATTATCTTGATGCAAACAATGAAGAATTATTGAAAGATTACTTCTCAGAATCTGAGCTTATGGTCGATAACTTGGAAAGTAATATTTTGGCAATTGAAAATGATCCTAATAATCATGATGCCATTGATGAGATTTTCCGAGCAGCCCATACATTAAAAGGAAACTCTGCGACTGTTGAGTTTACTGAGATTTCTCACTTCGCTCACATAATGGAGGATTTGCTTGATGAAGTCAGATCCGATCGTGTCAAGGTAACTGAGCCTGTCGTAGACACCTTGCTTACAGCCCTTGATGTGATAAAAGCCATGCTTGAGGCTCGAACAAACGGTAGCATTTATGGCGAGAGTGTTGATGAGATTACCGAAAAAATCAAATCATTTATTCCAGATGGTTCTGGAAAAGCAAAAGCAGCTTCTGCTCCTGCAAAACCGGCTCCTGCGCCTCAGCCAGCTGCTCCGGTTGCGGCTCCTGCAGCAGAAAATGTAACTGTTGCTCTTTCTGAGTATGAACTTGCAGAATTAAAGCAAGGCTGTGCCGCTGGACAAAAATTGTGGTCTGTAAACGTAGTGTTTGATGAAAACAATCCTATGAACACCGTAGGTGGTATTCAGGTATTTGCGGCATTGAAGGCTTGCGGTACGGTTCTTAAGACCGTTCCTGATTTTGATGCTCTTTACGAGGATGTTTTCTACAAGGAAGTTGTTTATTATGTAGCAACTTCGAATACGGCTGACCAAATCGAAGATACGGCCTTCCTCGATGACGTTACTCTTAGCGTAGATGCGAAAAATCTTGATAATGCGGTTTCTAAGGATAGTGCCCCTGCAAAAGCAGCTCCAGCTGCGGCACCACAGCCAGCGCCTGTTTCATCTCCTGCCGTATCGGCTCCTGCACCTGTTGCTGAAACTTCTGCGGCAAGCGTACCGGCAGTGGCTACAGAAAATAAGCCTGCTGCAAAAGCTCCTGCAAAGGGTGCGGCGGCGAGCGGACATGCACAGCAGAGTTCAATTCTCCGTGTAGATTCAAAACGAATTGACTACTTGTTGAACCTTATCAGTGAGACTGTTATTACGAAAGCATCGTTCAACCAGAGTGCGAGCCAGCTTGCGGACATGCTTGTTCAGTTCCAGACATTGGATTCTTCTTTCAAAGAAAAAGTAAGAAAAATGTTTGAGCAACTTCCTCAGTATCTTGAAGAAATTCAGAACGGTGTTGCTGTAAAAGACATAAAATCAAATATTCTCAATGAGTTTGGTGATATTGCAAATTACTTTGATGCTTTTGAAACTAGATTCAAAGATTTGAATTCAAAATTCCATTCTTCAACACAGAATCTCGGTCGTATTGCCGGTGAATTGCAAGAGGGCGTAATGAAAATCCGAATGGTTCCTATCAGTCAGATTTTCGATCGTTTCCCGCGTGTTGTTCGCGATTTGCAGCGTGATTTGGGTAAAAAAGTTACTTTGCTTATTGAAGGTGAAGAGACAGAACTTGATAAGACTGTAATTGATGACCTTATGGATCCTATCATGCACTGTATTCGAAACTCGGTTGACCACGGAATTGAAAAGCCTGATGTTCGAAAAGCTGCCGGAAAAGATGAAACCGGTACCGTTATGTTGAAGGCTGCCAATGAAGGTAACATGATTATTATTGATGTTGTCGATGATGGTGGCGGAATTGATGTACAGAAGGTAAAAAATAAGGCTATCAGCAAGGGGCTTATTCATCCAAATAAAGTTCTTACAGATCAGGAAGCTGCTCAGCTTATCTTTATGCCAGGTTTCTCAACGGCAGAAAAGATTACCAACGTTTCTGGACGAGGTGTAGGTCTTGATGTTGTAAAGACGATGATTGAGAAGTTGAATGGTACTGTTACTGTTACAACCGAGCATGGAAAAGGCTCTAAGTTTAGTATTCGTTTGCCATTGACTTTGGCTATTATTCAGGGACTTTTGGTTCAAGTTGGACGAGAAGTTTACTCAATTCCAATTGCCTCTGTTATTGAGAGTGTTCGTGTAAAAAAATCAGAAATCAACACGATTGACAACTATGAAGTTTTGAATGTTCGTAATGAAGTAATAAGCGTGCTTAGATTGAGTCGCTTGTTTAATATTAGAACTTCAGAAGAAGGTGAGTACTGCTTTGTTGTAATTGTTGGTTCTCAAGATAAAAAAATCGGTATTATGGTTGATAGTCTTATCGGTGAGGAAGACGTTGTAATCAAGCCATTGCGTGATCAGTTCACACAGTCTCCTGGTATTGCCGGTGCATCTATTCTTGGTGATGGTTCAGTTTCTTTGATTATCGATGTAACGCAGCTCCTTGAGCTTGGTGTTCGACAAGAGATTGAAGCAAGACAGGAAAATGGATTGCTGAGCGACTAGCTGATAACTGGTTAATTTATACTATGAATAAGGAGAATTAAATGGAAACCCCAGCAAATCAGAGTCAGCCTTCTATTAATACGGTTTTGAAAGAAAGTCTTGGTTCGCTCCAGTTGCAAGGACTTAATGAAACTGTTGCAAACGAAAAAAATGATCAGATGGCTGCGATTGACTATAAAATGGTTACTTTTTCGCTAGCTGGAAAGGACTATGCAATTGACATTATGAAAGTAAAAGAAATTGCAAAGGCTGGTCGTTTTACTTATGTACCAAATACATTGCCGTTTGTGCTTGGTGTATACAACCTTCGTGGCGAGATTATCCCGATTGTAGATTTGCGACTTTTCTTCAATATTGATGTGCCAGAAAGAAAATATGATGCATTGGAAAATATGCTCATCGTAAATATTGCAGATCAGTTGTTTGGTGTTGTTGTTGATGACATTGACAAAGTTGTCGGTATTCAAAAATCAACGATTAATCCGCCACACCCGCTTTTTGGTGATATTAATATAAAATACATTCAAGGTGTTGTTGAGGTAAATAATCGACTTTACATCTTGCTTGATATCGAAAGAATCTTTGGAGCAAAAACAGAGGCTAAGTCTGTTGAGGCTGCGGCTGGAACCGTAAAAGAAGTTTCTGGAAGAATGTCTGTTCCGGTTGCTAATGCTCCCGTAGCGGAAGTTGCACAGACTTCGGCTGCAAAAGTATCTTCGCCATCTAAGGCTGCTCCTGCTCCGGAACCTAAAAAAGAGGCGAAAGCCGTTGATTATACATTCATCGTTGAAGGGCTTGCTTCTTTACGAAAGTTTGTAGTGACTTCATTGAACGATGCATGGATAAAAGACCGTTACGCAGATTGGGAAGCCGAGAGAGGAGAGGGCAAAACTCAGCTTCAGAGTGCAGCTGATGCAGATGCATATTTGGCTCCGTTCTATTCGCCTTGTACTGGAACTTGGTGGAAGAAGGATTATGCGGATGCGCTTTATAAGTCATTGCCAGATAATACTGCAAAGCAGATTGTTGTTTGGAATCCTGGATGTGGTAAAGGATACGAAACTTATTCATTTGCTTGTCTCTTGAAAAAACGTTATCCTAGTGCTAAAGTTCGTGTTTATGCACATGAAATTGATTTGTTGAGCATTTCAAATGCACCGTTACTTTCGGTTCCTAATGATGTGGCAAATGATTGGTATTCACCGTATGTTACTAAAAAAGCAAATGGTGAATTCACTTTTAATCAAGAAATTCGTGACAGCATCATGTTTGAGTATCATGATTGTTCGAATACTAACTCTTTGCCACCTGTTGATATAATTCTTGCAAGAGATGTGCTTTCATTCTTGCCTGAAAAATCACAGCAGTCTATCGTTGCTGATTTTGCAGAAAAGCTTAAGGGCAACGGTATTGTAATTCTTGGACGTAATGAGTCATTGGAAAGTGACAATAAGTGGTCTGTTAATAAAAGCGGATCGGTTACCATTTTCGGGAAAAATAAATAGAGGAGAAATAGTACATGAGAGTAGAGTACATTAATCCGTTTGTAGAAACCTCTTACCAGATTTTGAAGGAGGTTCTTGGCGGTGCTACTGTTACCCGCGGTGACTTATATTTGAAATCAACTGCTATGCCTGTTATGGGTGTTGCGGCATTTGTAGGTCTTGCTGGAGATGTTGAAGGTCGTGTTTTGTTCGACATGACATTTGAAACCGCACTTAATATTGCTTCTGCAATGAACGGTGAAAAACTTTCTGAATTTGATGATTTGGCAAAGGCTACAATTAGTGAATTGGCGAATTTGATTACAGCTCAGGCTGTTACAAAATTGCACGAGCTTGGTTTTAAATTCGACTTGACTCCACCTGCTTTGTTTGCTGGTGAAAAAATGGAAATTGCTGCAATGGGTGGAAATTCAAACAGCGTTGAGGCTTTGATCGTTCCTCTAATTACAGATTGTGGTAAAATTGAAGTAAACGTCGCAATTCGCGAACGCGTATAATAAGGAGTATCATTATGAAAACAAAACAGGATTTTCCTTCAATCAATGAGCGTCCGCCAGAAGGTGTAAATGCTGACGGCACAAAAATCCGTGTGTTGGTAGTTGATGATTCAATGTTCGTTGCAAAGCAGCTTGGGCAGATTCTTACAAGTGAAGGATATGAAGTAGTTGCAACAGCGGTTGATGGAAAAGATGGTGTAGATAAATATAAGGAACTTTGTCCAAACGTTGACTTAGTTACTATGGATATTACTATGCCGCGAATGGATGGTCTTACAGCACTTGAGCAGATTATGGCTTTTGACAAGAATGCAAAAGTTATTATGGTAAGTGCTCTTGGTAAAGAGGAGTTGGTAAAAAAATCACTTCTTCTCGGTGCGAAGAACTACATCGTTAAGCCACTTGACCGCAAGAAGGTTCTTGAAAGAATCTCTTCTGCAGTAAAAAACTAATATATGTTTTTGAAAAAGCGCAGTTGTAATTTGCAATTGTGCTTTTTTTATTCTCTCCTAAAAGCTTTCTGTTTGTCCTTTCTTGTCTTTTTTTTGAAATATAATTGTTAAAAAAATCTTCTAAAACTATATAAAAGTTTTTTTAATGACATAAATCTTTATTTTTGTTACTTTGTTTTACCATTTGTCTATTTTGAATTTTTAGCATTTTAGGAGAATTTTTATGAAGAAATATTTTTTGCTAGCCGGTTTGTGCAGTCTTTTTGCTTTGTTTGCAATTGGGTGCAAGGCAGACGCTGAGGAGGAAGATTCGCTTACGGGTGTTTCGATTTCTGGAAGCGGAAAAGCCCGCATCGGAGGCAAATCAGCATTGACCGCGACACCTAAAAAGACGGGAAGCCCTGAAATCACATATTCGTGGAGTCTTTCATCAGACAGCCAAGCATCGTTGAGCGCGACAACAGGAGAAAGCGTCGAGCTTTCCGTGAGCGACAGCGCATTGGAAGGAGACAGCGTAACGGTGACCGTGACCGCCACATGGGGAACCGTCAGCGTGCAAGGAGAAAAAACGGTGACTTTCTCGACAACACCGACACTCTCGTTGACGGACACGCCTGTGGGATATGCCAGCCTTAGCACAGACTACTCAACTTCTGACGGAACCACTGTAACAACTCGCGAAGAGCTTCTCTCTGCCCTCTCGAATGGCGGAGTCATCATCATCGACGGCATGATTGACATGAGCGAGGGAAAATTGTGGGAAAGCGGAAAGACTTCAATGTCAACAGCTCCATCTGCGTTGGATTCTTTCGTGAATTCGACCGTTTCAACATATTCTGACTATGCCGACTGGGTTGATAAATATACTGCGGCATGTGCGGAGAATACCGAAGATGGGGATGCAACAGCTCCAACAAACGCATCGCACAGTTCTTTGTACGGTGATTTGTGGAAATTGAATGAAGCGTACGGAAATCTCATTAAAGTTACGATCTCAAAAGACGGAACGACTCTCATCGGAAAGGACGAGAACTGTGGAATCCGTGGCGGTTCGATTCAAATAAACGGAAAGAAAAACATCATAATCCGCAATCTTACGATTCAAGATCCATGCGACCCGTTCCCGCATCATGAAGTTTCTACTTCAAATAAGGCATATAAAGCCTCAGACGGCTACAACGCCCAGTGGGACGGCATCTGCATTCAGGGAAGCAGCTCGTACATCTGGGTTGACCACTGCACTTTTGAGGACACTCTCACTTTGGCATACACGACAAACACGACGAAAGAGAAATGGCAGATTTTCGACGGTCTCTGCGACATGAAGGGTGACTCCACGAACATCACCGTCTCAAACTGCCACTTCAAGAAACACGACAAGACAATGCTGATTGGCTCATCTGATTCGGACGGAGACAACTCAAAGCGCTTTGTTTCCCTCATCGGAAATTATTTCGAGAATTGCGGTCAGCGCCTGCCCATGGTCAGAAACTCGACGATTCATGTTTTGAACAATTATTACACAACGTCAGGCTCTCCATATTCTTCACAGTCGTGCGTCAATGCTAGAAAGAACGCGATTGTGTATGCGGAGAACAACTATTTCGGCTCCGGCTGCAAATACTCGTTCAATGCCGCGTCTGGCGATTCGACTCCAGTCCTCCACGCAAGCGGAAACGCAGGAGAAAAGGTTTCTTCGACAAGCAACATTTCCGCAACTGATTCAACTTTGTTCAGCTCTCTGAGTATCTACACCTACACCGCCGTCACAGCCGATGAGGCCAAGACGAATGCGGAAGAAAACGCTGGCGCAGTTTGTTTATTGCAATAATTTTCCTCGCACGTTCCGCTTGACCAACTCTTATCTTTTTTGATATAGTCTAATCCTCGCTTGTGAGATATGCGGGGTTAGCTCAGTTGGTTAGAGCATCACGTTGACATCGTGGGGGTCAGTAGTTCGAATCTACTATTCCGCAAAAAAAGGCACGTTTCCGATTGGTAGCGTGCCTTTTTTTGTTTAAAAACTTTTTTCTAAAAGAAAATGATTCCTAGAATGCCGGCAGGAACCAAATAGGCTGCAAAGTATTCAAGCTTTCCTTTTCGGATTAATTTTATAAGCCAGGTGAGTGACAAGAATCCTGCTGCAAAGGCTGCCGCGCAACCCGCAATAATTGGTGCCGGGGAAATTATTGCCGTAACTTCGCCAATTTTTCTGAGTTCAAGAATAAATGCACCTGCAATCGCCGGAATCGAGACTATAAACGAGTAGTCGCCGGCCGTGGCTCTGTCAACTCCTGTGAATTGTGCGCCTGCAATCGTAATTCCGCTTCGGCTAATTCCTGGCAAAGTTCCGATTCCTTGAGCAAGGCCGATCAGCAATGCCTGAATCCAGCTGATTTTTGTAATCTCATCGTTCGTGCGTTTTCGTGCGATTACTTCGGAAAGAATCAAAAGAATTGATGTGACGAGAAATCCTGAGCAAATCATTTTTAATGGCACTGAGCCATCATCGATAAGTTTTGAAGTAAAAATACCGATTGCACCTGTTACGATTGTGCTCAAAATAATCATTATGATTGTATTTCGGCCGATGCTTTCGTTTGGTGCGAGTGTCGCTGTTTTTCCGCTCGGATTTTCTTCTGTTTGCGGTGCTGGTCGCCTAAAAATCCATCTGAACAGAATGCACAAAAGTTTTAAAATCGTTCTTCTGTAATAAAGAACCACTGCCGCAAGCGTTGCCATGTGCAAAAAAATGTCAAAAAGCAGTGGCACTTCCGAAAGACCAAAAAGGTGCTGTGCGATTTTTAGGTGTCCGCTTGAAGAAATCGGCAGAAATTCCGCGATTCCTTGCAGAACGCCGAGTACAATTCCCTGAAATGTTGTCATAATGATCTCCTTAAAGTGAACAGTATATAAAAGCAACGACTGTAATTCAATTGGAGCCGGCAGGCTTGCGGACGAATTGGCTTGTTTTGAATGTGAAAATAAGTTTAAATTGACTTTGTTTTTTATTAAGTTATAATAAAAGTGTTATGAAAATGCGTAAAATTTTTCTGTTTTTAATATTGTCCGTTCTCATTTTTTCTTGTTCGAGCACCAAAGAATATGTTGTTGAGAATAATACTCAGGTCGTTTCTGAAGATGAAGAGAGCGGTGACGCGCATTATCGCACAACTTACCGAAAAATCACGGCGCAGAACAAGACTGACGGAAAATTGGTGGCTTATTACACGCTTGGCGTTCCGTTTATTGTGATTGGAGATACGATTTGGCAGACAGTGCGTGTGTCTGGTTATATGCTGGGAAATTTCTTTTTGGGGTGGATGGCTGCTGACGGTGATGATACGACTTTTCTTTTGCCGAATACAGCTGCCGAAAAAAAAGAATACAACGAACTTGTTGCAGAATACATGAAGACCGATGAGTATAAGTACCGAAAATACAGGGGAACTTTTTCGTCTGCAAAGATTGTAGACGAACGTGTTGTTGAAGAAGTAAAATGGAACGGCGACACGGAAGTTGTTGACAGCGAAGTTAACATGGCTTCTAGCAACGTAGATATTTCTGCTAAGACCAAACGAATGACGAAAAAAATTACTATTATTGGCTCCAGAGTCGGTAGCGTTTTTGCCATAGTTTTTGGAATTCCTAGCTACATACTTGGTTATGTTTACCGTGCTGCAAGCCAGAACTAACGCCGATTGGAGTTTTTTATGAAGAAATTCTTTCCTCAATTTTTATTCTTGGTTTCTCTTGTTTTTTTTGTCTCTTTTTTTGAATCTTGTAAAAGCACAAAAGTTGAAGACCCGCTTCCAGATTGGATTACCACTGAGCGTGCCGATGAGACGGGGTATTATGCCGTAGGTTCTGCGAATCTTGGTAATTATGAAAAATCCTACAAGCTTGCTGTTCTGAATGCAAAAAAGGCAATTTCCGCGATGATAAAAACTGAAGTTCACTCGTCGTTGGATATAAAACGTTCTGACAGCAAAAAAGGAGAATCCGTTCAGATTACAAAGGATGCTTCCGTAACGTCAAGCGAAAGGGTGAGCAAAACGACGGTGCTAAAAACTCATCAAGCAAAAGACGGCACGGTTTACGTTCTTGTTCATTCTAGCGATGCCGGCTCAACACCTTCTGAAAGCGTTCTCGACGCAAAATAGACGAACTGACTTATGATATGGTGGTTTCGACTCCGCTCAACCACCGTATTTCTAAACTTTTGGAGACAGATACGCACAAGTGGGTCGTATTTTTGTTTTATCTGTGTCTTATCACTGTTCATCTGTGTTAATCTGTGTCAAAATTTGTGACCACCGTATTTTTTTAATCTTTTATGGAACAAATTGAAAATCTACATATTCCTGGATACAAAATCGTTCAGGATAAAGAAAAATTCTGCTTTGGAATTGATGCAGTTTTGCTTTCATCATTTGCCCGCGTGCATCCGAATGATTCTGTGATGGATTTGTGCACCGGGAACGCGATTGTGCCGATTCTTATGAGCGCAAAAAATCATTGCAATTTTACTGCCTTAGAACTTCAGGAAGATTCGATTCGTATGGCTAAAAAGAGTGTTGAATTGAATCATCTTGAAGACAGAATTAATGTTTTGCAAGGAGATTTGAAAAATGTACGTGAGCTTTTTGCGGGTGCGCAATATGACGTTGTTACCGTAAATCCGCCGTATATGCGTGCTGACAGCCGCTTGAATCCGAATGAGGCTAAAAATATTGCTCGGCATGAAATTTTTTGTTCGGTGAATGACGTTGTTTGGGCTGCGGCTTGTTTATTAAAAAGCGGGGGAAGTCTTTTTATGATTCATCGGCCGGAGAGACTTTCTGAAATCTTTCGGGCGTGTTTTGCAGAAAAAATGGAGCCTAAACGAATGCGTTTTGTGCAGTCGTTTTCGGACAGCGAGCCTTCAATGGTTTTGATTGAAGCACGAAAATTTGCGAAAGCAGACTTAAAAATCGAAAAGCCAGTTGTAATCTACGAGCGGAAAGGCGTTTACTCCAAAGAAATAGAAAGTATTTACGGTCGTTAAGGTTCCAACATTTTGTCTACAAGCTGTTCGAGAGCGAGTTTGTGGATGTCGCTGATTCCTTGAAGCCTTTGCAGGTTTTTTCCGGCGTTTTTTTCCTGTGCCTGAGCATTTGCGGCGGATTTTTCAACGTCTTCAAGTTCTTCCAGTTCTTCAATTTCCTCAAGTTCTTCGATTTCTTCGAGTTCCTCAAGTTCTGTTGCGTTTTCAAAATCATCAAGTTCGTGGAGTAAATCATTCAAGAATTTGTGCGTCTGGGACGGCGCGGAGTTTTTTTCAGGCGTTACGGGCTTTGCCACTGTTTTGTTTTGCTTGTACGGGGCAAACATCCTGTATTTTACGCGGAGAGGGTCTTGGAGCCGGCTGTATTTTGGAAGTCCGTAGGACGGAATTTCTTCGTTGCGGCTTGCCCAGAGTTTTTTGCGGAGCTCAATTCCAGACATTTCCGGGTGCATGATTACTTGGTCTCGGTCGAATCTTGCGTCAAAATGAAAATAAATCGGCAGGAATTTGTTGTCGATATTCACATCGACCATGAGCCACGTGCCTGCAAGATAAATTTTTCCGTTGCTGCCGGTTGTTAGGTAGCAATCGTCTTCAAGCCGTTCGAAGGCACTTGTAATCAAATTTGATTTTATTTTTTCAATCGAGATGTTTTCGATTTTAAATTTTTCGACAATCTCGCCAACACTTTTTTCCAGCGTGGATTCTAGGGCGGCGAGAATTAGTGAATCTATTTCAAAACTCAAGTCGATTGAGTTTGTCTCAATATAATCTTCGTTCATAAGTTTTACAGCTGCATTAAAAAGTTTACTCGAAATTAAAAGAAATTTAGAGTCCTTATTAAAGAATAAAGCATATTTTGGAGTTTAACCATTCAAATTTTGTGCTAAAGTGAAGAAAATAAAAATAAAAAAAAGGAAAATTGTAAGTTAAACAAAAATTTGATCATTCTATATTAAATTTTTGCCTTTTTTTGTTAAATTCTCTTGTTTTTTGGTAGGTTGAATTTTTTGGTCACGTTCACTGCATTAAATGCACTGTAAAGCTCAATTTTTGCAAAAAAAACGCTTGTTTCGTTTCCCTTTGTTCACTTTTAAATAGGGAATCAGTATAATTTATCATTATGTCTATTTTGAAGAAATTTATTATTTGTCTATTTTCAATTTTTTTGACGGCCGGAATTTTTTCTGGCTGTGGAAACAAGGATTTGGGCTACAGCGTTGTGCTTTGGTCTAGCGATGAACATGGAATTGTTGACGGTGATATTTTAAGAGTTATTATCCGTTCAAATATTACAAAAACTTATACTGTCCAAAAGCTTGATTCAACGAGCAATGAAGATTTTTTTGATATTCCGCTTTGGCAAATTACGGAACCAGTGAGCCTTAGACAGGCTAAAAAAAAGGCGCAGCAGTATGTGGAATGTGCGCACAAATTCGCATCTGTAAAAATTGCGGGACTTCCGATTCGAAGTGAGCCTGTAAACACTTCCAAACAGCTTTACCGACTTCGTGACCGCGAGGTAATCCGCGTGCTTTACAAAGGCGAGGGTGCGGCTGTGAGCGGAATTGAAGGCGATTGGTATAAAGTTCTTACGAAAGACGGAACTTCTGGTTGGTGTTTCTCTTATAATCTTGATTTGTTTGACGGCTCGACTGCCGAAAACCCTGTTTTTGTTGTTGAAGGTGAGGCTCCGCAGAACGAAGATGATGTTCTTGAATTGCTTGCTTCAAAAAAATGGTATCCTTCTTATTATGCAGAAATGGTAAAAAATCATACGATCGATCTTGCCCGCATGGATAAATCTTATGGATTCAATCTTGATAAAGAAAACAGCAAAGTTGCGGTTGCATTCTATGACATTGAAGAGCAGGAAGTTAGAAAACGTGAGTGGACTTACACTGGATTTATGAAAGTTTCCCGAAACCGATTCATGTTCGAGGGAACTAATCTTCAGATTTTCTTGAAAGATGACAGCACTCTGTCCGCTCAGTTCTCTGACAACAGCGGAATCACTCAGTCTTGTGAAATGGCTTCCCTTACGGATGATATTGAGTCGGTTATCAGCGGTGAAAAGAACCGTCGTGCTTCGATTTTGAATGGTCTTACAGGTTCTGGCCCGTACAGTAGCGCAAGCTACGGAACTCTTTCGTTTAATGGCAACAATTTTTCTTGGTCTGATTATGACATTCTCGTTCCTAATCCGATTGACGAAGGACTTTCTGGAAACGGAACGGTTTCGATTAAGTATCTTCTTAACCCAAGCTTGCAGGCTCAGTTTGCGGCCATTGTAACGTTCAATTTTTATGGTGGCAGCCCTGTTAATTTCTATTACAAGAAAACTGGTGAAGGAATTCGTCTTGAATATGCTCAATCTCAAATTGAAGATAATGTTGTAAAAATGAAGGGCGTTAGCTCTTACGAGATGAACTTTACCCGATAGAGCCGGTTTAAAAATTCATTTTTGTCATGGGGCAAAAGTATTGTCATGCTGAACTTGATTCAGCATCGACGTATACAGAGATTCTGGCTCTTTGCAACATAGTTGCTCGTAGAATCGCTCTCAATGTTCCTCTAGTGCATTGTGCCGGCTTGTAGCCGTTGCTCCCTAAATTCGGAATGACACTTTTGAAACAGACTCGATAATTCATTTTCAAAGTTACCTCTAAAAAACTGAAGTTTTAGAGGTTCCCATAAGGAAAATATATGGCATTTGTACAATTCTCACAGGTTTCGTTGGCATTTGGGGACCGCGATATTCTTAAAAATGTTTCCGTCAACTTGCAGACAGGAACTAAGGCGGCGCTGACTGGTGCAAACGGTGCTGGAAAATCTACGCTCATCAAGGTTATGGCAGGTCTTGTTCAGCCAGACGACGGAAAGCGAATCGCTCAAAAAGACGCACGAATCGCATATCTTCCTCAGAGCGGGCTTACTCATCATGGTTGCACGCTCCGGGAAGAGGCTGATAAGGCATTTGAGTTTGGTTACAAATTGCAGGAAGAACTTGATAAGATTGGCGATCAGCTAAAGTCCGGCGAAGGAAATCAAAATGCGCTCTTGGAACGGCATGAGCAGATTCTGAATGAACTTGAGGAATCTGGCTGGAACCGTCGTAGCGTGGCTGCAGAACAGGTTCTTTTGGGCTTGGGCTTTACCCGTGAGGATTTGGACAGAAAATGTGAGGAATTTTCGGGCGGCTGGCAGATGCGCATTGCGCTTGCAAAAAATCTTATGGTCAATCCCGACATTCTGTTGATGGACGAGCCTACGAACTATTTGGATATTGAAGCTCGCGAATGGCTTGAAACATTTTTGAACAATTACAAAGGCGGATTTTTGCTGGTAAGCCATGACCGATATTTTTTGGACCACACGATAAACGAGGTTTATGAGCTTTTTGGCGGCGACTTGCACCGTTACGCGGGGAATTTTTCGCATTACGAGAAAGTTCGCGAAGTGGAACTTGAGACTTTGATTCACGAGTACGAAAAACAGCAGGCCGAGATTCAGCATCTTGAGGAATTTATAAACCGTTTTGGCGTAAAGGCTACGAAGGCGGCCCAGGCTCAGGAACGGCAGAAAATGCTGGATAAAATCCTTGAAAACAAAATAGAGATTCCTGAGAGCTTAAAAAAAATTCATTTTAAATTCCCTGCGGCTCCGCATTCCGGTCGGCTCGTTGCGACTCTTGACGGAATTACGAAGTCTTACGACGGCGAAAGAAAAGTTATCGACAATCTGAATCTTGTTCTGGAAAATGGCGATCGTCTCGTAGTTGCGGGACATAACGGTGCTGGAAAGTCAACTCTCCTACGAATCATTGCGGGTGTTGACAGTAATTTTGAAGGCAGCGTCAAACTTGGTTCTGGCGTTTCTATCGGATACTTTTCGCAAGATAACGCGGAATCTCTCAAAGGCAGCGCGACGATTCTTGAAACAATCGAAAACGAAGCTCCTATGGAACTGATTCCAAAAGTTCGTGACATGCTCGGAGCTTTCCTTTTCCGCGGCGACGACGTTTTTAAGCCGATAGACGTTCTTTCGGGCGGTGAAAAATCCCGCGTGGCACTTTTAAAGCTTCTTTTGAGGCCGGTAAATCTTTTGATTCTCGACGAACCTACGAACCATTTGGACATGCATTCAAAAGACGTTCTTATGGAAGCGCTGAAGGATTTTGGCGGAACAGTAATTTTCGTAAGTCACGACCGAGGATTTATTGAAGGGCTTTCAACCCGCGTTCTGGAACTAAAACCCGGCAAATTCAGAATCTTTCCTGGCGATTACGCTTATTACATGCAACGTCTTGAGGACGAAAAAAACGGTCTTGTTCCGGAAGGCGGCATTCTTGATTCCGAGAAAAAAGCGAAGCCGGCGGCAAAAAATGCTGAAAAATCTGATTCTGAACCGATTTCTGCCACAAAGCGTTCTTGGGAAGAGCAGAAAAAATTTGAGGCAGAAAAACGCAAGGCTGAAAAACTCGTAAACTCAATCGAAGAAGAAATTTTGCAAATTGAGGATGAAAAATCCGAAGTTGAAAACCAGATGGCGAATCCAGAAGTTTATTCGAACGGTGAGAAGGCAAAAGCCGTGCAGAAAAAAATCGACGAGCTTACCCAAAAATTGGAAGAACTCAACGCCAAGTGGGAAGATGCTGCAGAAAAACTTGAAGCATTTAATTAAAACTCGAAAACTGAGTTTTTAGATTTTTAACGCAGACAAACTCAGATGGGCGCAGATTTGTTTGAAAAATTAAGGGCATCTCGAAAAACTTAAAATTTGGATGTTTTTTGAGGTTCCCTTAAATGATTTCTGAACTAATCCGTGGCCTTTTTTTGTGTCTCTGCAAAGCCTGTCATCAGCATCTGAATTTGGAGATTCAGAAATAAATTCGGAATGACAGAAAATATTGGGATTCCGAACCAAGTTCAGAATGACCGAAAAACAGTTTTCCGCAACAAGTGACTTTACTAAATAAAAATGATATATTTTTTCCCGTATGTTTGAAGTTCGTGTTGATACTGATTTTGCGGCAGCCCATTTTTTGCGGGATTATCACGGAAAGTGTGAGAACTTGCACGGGCACAATTATAGGGTTTATGCGCATGTGCGAGGATCCGGACTTGATTCTGGCGGAATGTTGCTGGACTTTTCTGAGTTAAAAAAAGCTTTGCGCGCTGTTTGTGGTCGGCTTGACCACACAAATCTGAACGATGTTGCGGAGTTTGACCAAAATCCGAGCGCGGAGCGGATTGCACTTTATATTTACAACGGAATTATTGAGATTCTGCCTGATTTAAAAAAACGCGATGACGGCGGGGCTTTTTTGTATGCGATTGATGTTTTTGAGACCGATTCTAGTCGGGCCAGATACATTGCGGACTGATTTTCAAACAGGGCTCAAAAACTGATTTTTTTAGAGCCTTCCTTAAAAAGGTGTGATTATGAAAAAAATTGACATTTTTGATTCGACTTTACGTGACGGGTCGCAGGGCGAAGGCATCAGCTATTCGGTTCAAGACAAACTCAATATTGTAAAGGCTCTCGATGAACTTGGAGTTTCTTTTATTGAGGCCGGAAATCCCGGTTCGAATCCGAAAGACATGGAATTTTTTGTTGAAGCTAAAAAACTTTCGCTCACTTGCTCTAAGCTTGTCGCTTTTGGTTCTACCCGTCGAAAAGATCTTTCCTGCGCCGAGGATGCGAATCTTCAGAGTCTTCTTTCGGCCGATACCGAATACGTTTGTATTTTTGGAAAAACTTGGGATTTCCAGGTGACTGACATTTTGCACGCGACACTCGAAGAAAATCTTGAGATGATTCGTGACACAGTTGCCTATTTGAAGGGCAAAGGAAAAAAAGTCATTTTTGATGCAGAACACTTTTTTACTGGATTTTCAGAAAATGAAGATTACGCTTTAAAGTCGCTTGGAGCTGCCGTTGAGGGCGGGGCGGACTGCCTTTGCTTGTGCGAGACTAAGGGCGGCGCAATGCCGATGCAGTGTTTTAATGCCACTAAAACTGTTTTTGAAAAATTCGGCGACAAAACTCAGGTTGGAATCCACACGCACAATGACGCGGGACTTGCGGTGGCAAATTCTCTTTTGGCGGTTGAGGCTGGTGCGACGCACGTTCAGGGCGTTCTTCTGGGCTTTGGAGAACGTACAGGAAACGCCAATCTTTCTACGATTATTGCGGACTTGCAGTTAAAAATGGGTTGCTCTTGTATTCCAGAGGAAAACATGAAGAACCTTACCCCGATTTGTAAGCGCGTTGCAGAAATTACGAACATTGCGCTTGATACGGGAATGCCTTATGTTGGTTCGAGCGCATTTGCTCACAAGGCCGGGATGCACATTGATGCGGTCATAAAAAATCCTTTTGCCTACGAGCACATCACTCCGGAGACTGTCGGCAACGAGCGCGTATTCCTTATGAGCGAAGTTGCGGGGCGCAGCATGATTATTGAAAAAGTCCAGAAATTCGACAAGACGATAAATAAATCAAGCCCGATTGTCCAGGAAATTGTTAAGCGCGTTAAGGACTTGGAGCACGAAGGCTATCAGTTCGAGGGTGCGGACGCGAGTTTTGAGATTCTTGTTCGAAAGACGATTGGAAAATATCAGCCGTTCTTTAATCTTCATTACTACAAGACGAGCGGCGAATTTCCGCGCTTTGCTGACGGCCAGTGCGCGTTCTGCCAGATGAAAATTGACGTTGACGGAAAGGCAGTCGTTTCGGCAGGTGAGGGCGACGGTCCTGTAAACGCGATGGACATTGCGCTCCGAAAAGCGTTGGAAACTGCATATCCTGTGGTTTCGCAGATTCATCTTACAGACTACAAAGTTCGTGTTCTTGACGGAAAGAGCGCGACTGCAAGCAAAGTTCGTGTTTTGATTGAATCAAGCGACGGTGCTGACAAGTGGACGACGATGGGCGTTTCGAGCGACGTTATGGAAGCAAGTTACATTGCTCTCGTGGACTCGTTTGAGTACAAACTCATAAAAGACCTTGAAAAGAAATTCGCGAAGCTTTTGTAAATGTTTAAAACGTCGGTCGGTCGGAATCAATTTTCAGATTTTTAACGCAGATAAACAAAGATTGTCGCAGATTGAACGCAGATGATTATTGGTTGTTATTCCGAACTTGATTCGAAATCTATAACTACAGATGCTGAATCAAGTTAGCATGACAAATATTTTGAATATATCTGGGGTCCAATTGCGTGTATCGGCGTTCTTCTGCGTCAAAAAATTATTTCTATGTGCTGCAGAGCTGGAATGCGCGGACGATCACCCGATTTTTTAGTCGGTTTTGCAAAGTTGCTGGAGAGATGCTCAATTGGAGGAAAATCGTGAAAAAACTCTTTGCGATACTTGTTTTTTTGTTTGCGGCTGGCGAGGCTTTCTGCGATTTGACAAAGGATTTTCAGAAGATTGGTTCAGGATATTTAAAAACTGGACATGGAATTGTTTCTGAGTACGACGCCTTGCTCGACAAAACTTTAAAAAATATTCAAAAGGCAAAGGGCGAAAAGAAAACTCTCCTTCAAAATGAACTCCGGACGGCGATTAACTCTACCGACAAAAACGAGCACGTGCCTCTTTTTTATGCAATCATCGAAAAAAACAGTTCTCTCGTGCAAAAAATGCTTGCCGCAGGGGCCGACCCTAGCGCAAAAGACGCTTTTTCGGGAAAGCCGTTGTTTTTTACGGCTTTGGAAGGCACTCCCGATTTTTCGATTGTAAAAATGCTTGCCGAAAATTATCCTGCTGTTTGCAACGAAATTTACACGAACAAGAATTTTGGCTTTTACGATGCGACTCCACTGCATTTGGCTTGTGCCACTAAAGATTCGGAACTTATAAAATACATTTACGCAAAGACGACCAGAAAAGATGTGAGCGGATTTTTCCCGCACACGAACGCACTCTGGAAAATGCAGGCTCGGACGACCCCGTTTGCATATTTGTGCAGCCTAAAGAATCCTGAATTCAACGATATTTTGCTTTTGATGCTCAAAAATGGCTGCACCGTGGATTCTGTAATTCCGTTGAAGGGCGGAAATGTTACTCCGTTGCAATTTTTGTGCGCGAATTACGACAAAAAAAATCTTTTGGTAATCAAAAAACTGATTGAACGCGGCGCGGATGTTGACAGTCCGTTTTATTTTGGCGGCGAGAAAATTTCTCCGCTTTTGTGCGCAATGCTCTCCCGCGACGAAGATTTTGTTTCTCTCGTTTTGGAAAAAGTCAAAAAAATCGATGAGGAATTGGAACTGACCCGAAACGGAAAGTTTACTGGAAGCGCGCTTTTGTTTTTGTGCTATTCTCTGAATTTTGCAAACGAGAAAACAGCTTTTGTGGACTGGGAAAACATAAAAAAACTCGTCGAAAAAAATGCCGACATCAATTCTTCCGCGACTTTTGGCGGCGAAAAGGCGACTCCGCTTTTGATTTTGTGCATGAAAAGCAATACTTTGAACAATCTGACCGAAAAAATCACATATTTTTTGAATCACGGGGCGGACGTTAACAAAGAGTGCCGGCTCAAAAAAGATGGTGATAAATTTTGGTTACTGACGGCTTTTCATTATGTGGCTCGATATTCCCAAAAATTTTCTTCCGACATGTTCACGCAGTTCAAGGAGCACGGCGGGGATGCCCACAAACTTGACGGCGACAAAAAGTCGGCTTTTGATTACATAACAGGCAATTTGCGGAATTCTGCCGACAAAATTGAGCTGATGTATTTGCTTTCCGGTTCGTGCGATTTTTCAAAAATCGAAAATCTTGATTTTGCAGAGCGAACTTCATCGTCTTTTACGTCGATTCTTTCGCTTGCGGTAAAATTCGGAGACGAGGAAAAGGCACTTGAAATCTTAAAAAATTCTCTCGTGGACTGGCATCTTACCGACACGGCAGGGCTTAACAGTTTTGACGTTGCCGTAAAAAATCACCGCGAGAAAATCCTTGAGTATTTTTGCGAAAATAAAATAAAAATCGGTTCGTCAATTTTTACGCTTATAGATGCGGCTCTTGAAAAAGGCGAGACTTTATACCTTGAAAAATTTCTTTCTGATTCGGAAGCTAGCGAGAATTTTGGCATGTTTGCAAAAGCTTTGCCCGAAACGAATATTGAACTTGGACCGATTGTTTATGCTGCTTTGCGGCAAGTTGATTTTTTGAATCCTGTGGATTTTGAAAAAAATCGTCAGCGCGTTTTGGATATTCTTCTCTTAAAAAAAGAAAAACTTTCGGACGCGGGTCTGAACAAAAAATGTCTTAAAAACGGAGCGACTCCGATTCTGGAATTGCTCCTGCGCGGCGATGAAAACACTGCTTCAAAGTTGATTGGCTATGGCGCGAATCTTGAGCTTTTGGGAGCGGACGGCCGTTCTGCAAAGGAAGTGATTTTTAAGAAAAATCTTTCAAACATCATAAAATATCTTTATTCAAAAAAAATTCCTTTGGGCAACGCGATTTTTGCTGCGATTGACAATGAACTTTTGGGGCATGATTCCATGCTCGAAAGTTTTTTAAGCGAAGAAAAAAAATCTCAAAGGTCAGAGTATTTTTTTAATGTTGTGAGCAAAAATCAGTTCGCTTCGCTTCCGCCTGTAATTTATGTGACTCAAAACAGGTCAGAAAACGTGGTTTTTGAAAACAAAATAAAAGTTCTTGAAAAACTTCTGCGTTCAGGTTACGGAATTGACGCGAAGGTTCGGGGCGGATTTGATGACGGAAACACGGCTCTTTTGCTCGCCGCAAAGCAAAACGACACGCAGATTTTTGAGTTCCTCTTGAATCACGGTGCGCGCTTGTCTTCGGCAGAAAATGGCGAATCGAACGGCAAAAATTCACTTTTTTATGCGCTGGAAAATCAAAATCATCAGATTGTTACGTTGATTTTGAATTCCAGCCAGTTTGAAGCAAAAAATATTCAGCCGGGCGACAAAGTGACTCTTTTGATGTATTTTGCGCAATACGGAAATTTTGACGAAATGAATGCGTTCCTTCCAAAACTGGTTTCGGAAGATGATTATGCCCTCGAAAAACGCGACAAAAACGGCTGGACGGCTTTTTTGTACGCGGCTGTTTTTAATCCTGATTACAGAGTGATGGCACTTTTAAGAATGTACGGCGCGAATGTGAACGCACTTTCAAATGACGGCAGAAATGCCGCTCAAATCGTCGCGGCACGGAACGCAAATCCTGCGATTTTAAAACGGCTTGAAGGCTATGGAGTTTACTAAAATGAGCGTTGAATTACCTGATTTACCAGAAAAAATACCAGAAACATTAGAAGTTGACTTGCCTGCGGAGCCACAAGAGCCTAAAAAAGGTGGTGCGCCAAATGCCCCCGAACCGACGAAGAAAAAACTTTCCGTTTTTTTAAAGTTTGTTTTTCGGTTGTGTTTGGGCTGCTTGCAATCTTCACGGTTTTTCTTTTATGGAACACGGCAAAATATTTTCTTCAAAAAAATAATTTTAAAAGTTTTGACCTAGATTCTTTAAAAACTCAGAGTCTCATTATTCAGACAATCGAATTTAAAAAATTCATCGTGCACGGAACTGAGCAAAATGATGCGGACAGTGCGCTTTCGGCTTACGCGGATGAATTGCAGGTTTATCACATTTCGGGAACTGCGGAAGTTTCGTTTGACGGAATGGAAAAACTTTCGATTAACGAGGAAGATTCTGACTACGAAAACAAAATTCTTCGCCTAAAATACGAGCCTTCACAGGCTTCTTCAAAAACGCCTTTTTCGGTAAATGTTCGCATTGAAGAAAAGGACGTTCAGAAAGTTGCTGCGTTTGAAAGCGAAAAAATTGATTTTTTTGGCGTAAAAAAAGATCTGATAAAGCCTGATATGAGTCAGGCAGAAATCGTTGATGCGGTAAAAAAAGAACTTCAGGCAGAGTTTTGCGCTCAGATTCTTGGCGGGGAACAAAATTCCAATCTGAGCGAACTTGAAATCTATCAGTCGTTTCTTGCACGCCTTACTGAAATTGTGCGGAGCACTTCCGACTGGCAGACTGTGGAAGTGGATTTTTAGATAGTCCGGGGTATTCAAATGAAAAAACTTTCTTTTTTGGCTTTGAGTCTTGTTTTTGTGCTTTTGGGAATTTCTTTTTCGATGAAAATCTTAAATCCCGAACTTTTTAGCAACGTTTTTGGAAAACTTCCAATCGTGCGGGATTTTCAGCAGAAAACTTTTAAAACTTATACTTCGATTACAAAAATTCAGGATTCCATGAAGCTGGTTACGGCAAAGCAACAGCTAGATTTTATAAACATCATGGACGGAAAGGACGGCCGCTATCTTGAAGTTGCCACTTACGAAGTTAAGGCCGGAGTTGATTTTTCAAAAATCAGATACGAAAAAATTGAAAAAAACGAAAATTCTGATGAAAAAAATGCAGATTCCCGCGACGAAGTTGAAACAAAAGTCATTTTGCCACCAGTGGAAATTTTTTCCAGCGACAAAATCAACACGCTTGTCATTCGAAAGGGAGCCGAGGCCAAAAACTCTCAGTTTTACAACGACTGCATTCGTCCGGTGAACATTGCCTACGAGCAAAAATCAAAGGATTATGCGGTTGAGCTTGGAATTCTAGAAAACGCACGAAAAAATGCGGAAGTCACTGTAAAAAATCTTACCGGCACCGAGTCGGCACTTAGTTCTGAAAATTACAAATCAACCGTTTCGCTTTCGTATTTGCCTTTGCAGCTTGAAATTGCTGGCGATTATCTTGAAAAAAACAGGATGCGCTCCGTAAAAATGCGCGAAGATATTTTTAACCGCGACGCGCTTGTGCTTGAAGACACCGCGAATCAAGGCTGGAAAATCAGAATCGGCGACACGGGCTGCACTTTTAAAGGCAAGTTCGACGATTTTTACAAAAATGTTTTTGAGACGAACACGAAAAACGACAACGAAGGCAAAGACCGCGTTGAAATTTACCGTTATTTTGACCCGCTTTACCCGCGCGAAAGTGAAATTTTAAGCTATGCCAGCGACAGTTTTAGAACGTTCTTCGTTTTGAACGAGGGGCGGATTTATTACGTTGACGCTGTTTACGAAAACGAGCAGACACTTTTGGATTCAATCTCGCCGTCAATGGTCTATTTTGCCTCTTCGCTCCGAAAAATCGACGGGCGCGAAGTTGAAAACTCCGCGGAATATCATCGTTACATCGAAGGATTTTTTGAATTGGCGGAAAGTTTGCGGAAGAATGATGACAGAAATATCGTTCGCCTCAAAACCGACAATCTTATAAAAAACAATCTGGCTGCCCTAAAAAGTGAACTTGCAGATGGCGCACCGTTTCTCGTATCTTCTTTGAGTTATGACGAAAAACTTTTGAACGCTTTTGCGTGTTTAAAAAATCTGGGGCGGAGCGGGGAAGAAAAAGAAATTCCTCTGACCGACGACGAAGAACTTAACGACATTACAAAACTGATTTTTCAGCTGGAAGTTTCTAGCAACAATTTTGCCGAAAATGAAGTTCGCGAAAATGCCATCAAAATTGCCTCTTTGCTGAATGAAAAAATCAAAAAGGCCCAGTACGTGAATCTGGCCCTGAATCAGTATCTTGAAAACTGGTTCTTGCAGAATGCAAAAAAATTCAATCTTTCTGCTGCGGACAAAAAACGTTACGAAAATGATTTGAACAGCGGCGAGATTTTTATTGCTTCGCGTCCGCTCATAAGCCTAAAATCCGACGCGGACAGAAACAGGTATTTTTACAATCTGCTTCGGAACAGGCTTTCGCTTTCGCATTTTTATGTGGACACGGCTTCAAAAATCGATGACAGCCTTTCTCAGCCACACGAACGCGGAAATCTGATGTTCGTGTATTTTAACATTCCAAAATTCAAGGAGCTTACCGACGGAGAAGTTCTTGAGAGAATGAAAAAAATGAACGATGGACACGATTTTGATAACGCATTTATTCTTGTTTTTAATCAGCGGGAGTGGGATTTTGGCAGTCTTGGCGTTGATGACGACATTCAGGCGCTCGTTTTTGACGATGCCGTTTTGCGGCTTTTCCCGAACGTTGGCTCGCAGAATTTTGTTGAACGCGGACTTTCTTCGCTCACCGACCTTGGAAGAAAATTTTTTAATATCAAAAATGTGCCCGAATATTTTTTTTACGGTGACTGGAAAAAACTTCATGTTTCGTCGGAAAACGTGCAGATTGCTGGGCAGAATTTTGGAACCAAAAAAATTACTCGCCAGGGCAAAGACGAATATCGCCGCTCAAACGATTACGCAGAAAAATCCACAATCGCAGAGTTTATAGACGACCTTCAGCACGCCTACTCTGAAAACGATGCGGATTTTTACTACAATACTCTGTGCGAGCATTTGAATTCGCAAGTGCAGCATTACGTGTACGAAAAAGTGTTTAGGCCAAGTCCTCGCATGATTTTAAAACTCGAACAGGACACAATGCACCGTTACAATTATTAATTCTCAAAAGAGCTTTGCGCTTGACATGACAGAGCCTTGCGCTTAACACGATTGGCGACTTCTCTCGCATAACGGAATACTTGGCCAAGCACTGGCACTGGCGAGCCTCGGAATCCCTTTTTTGTCACCTCGAGCGAAGTCGAGATGTCTACAATGTGATAGATTTCTCCAGCCCGTTTGCAGCGGTAAAAGCAGATGTCTCGACTATGCTCGACATGACAGAGCATTACGCTCAGCATGACAAAGCTTGCGCTCAGCATGACAAAGCTTGCGCTTGACATGACAGAGCTTTGCGCTCGACATGACAAAGCTTGCGCTTGACATGACAGAGCTTTGCGCTCGACATGATTGGCGACTTCTCTCGCATAACGGAATACTTCTCCAAGCACTGGCACGGCGAGCCTCGGAATCCCTTTTATGTCACATCGAGCGAAGTCGAGATGTCTACTCATTTTCTGACAGGTCTTTCCATAGTGGGTTCTGACTCTCTATTAAAGTATTTTTCTTTTTACGACTCCATTTTTTCAACTGCTTTTCACGCAAAATTGCAGCGTTTATATCATGGCAATTTTCAAAGTAAACAAGTTTATGAACGTGATAGTTTTTTGTAAATCCTTCTATTTGCCCTGACTTATGTTCTGCAATTCTCCGTTTTAAATCATTTGTCACTCCTATATAAACCGTCGAATTGGAATCACAGGCAAGAATATACACATAGTAATCGTTCATTTTCTTTCTTCCTCGTTTTTAGATGTCTCGACTGCGCTCGACATGACAGAGCATTGCGCTCAGCATGACAAAGCTTGCGCTTGATATGACAAAGCATTGCGCTCGACATGACAAAGCTTGTGCTTGACATGATTGGGGACTTCTCTCGCATGACGGAATAGTTGGCCAAGCAATGCACGGCGAGCCTCGGAATCCCTTTTTTTTATGTCACATCGAGCGAAGTCGAGATGTCTACAATATGGTAGATTTCTCCACTTTCTTCGGTCGGCCGAAATGAGCGTTTTTTTTGAACGGTTTTATTACTTTGCGCCGTATTGTTTGTAGTACGCATCGATTTGCGTCTTTATTTCGTCGGTGATAATTTTTTTGTCACCGTTCGTGTAAAGCGCGTCGATTACGTCGCTCATTGAAACAATCGCTTTTGCCGGAAAACCGTATTTCTCAGAAATCACGTCGAGAGCGGCTTTGTTCGTGTCCGGTGCTTTTTCCATGCGGTTAAGCGATACAATTTCGCCCACAATTTTAATTCCGCCCGGAACAGTTTCCTGCGCCTTGATTTTTGGGTAAGTTTCTTCGATTGATTTTCCAGAAGTCGTTACGTCTTCAATAATTACAACTCGGTCTCCGTCCTTGATGTTGTAACCCAAAAGTCCGCCTTTATCAGCACCGTGGTCTTTGGCCTCTTTGCGGTCGCTGCAATATTTTACCTCTTTGCCGTAAAGTTCTGAGTAGGCCACAGCCGTTACGACCGCCAGCGGAATTCCTTTGTAAGCCGGCCCGAAGAAAACGTCAAAATCATCGCCAAAGTTGTCGTGAATTGCCTGCGCATAGAATTTTCCGAGCCTAAAAAGCTGACTTCCCGTAACGTAAGCTCCCGCGTTCATAAAAAAAGGCGACTGCCGACCGCTTTTGAGCGTGAATGAACCGAATTTAAGAACTTCACATTCAACCATAAAATCAATGAATTCTTTCTTGTATTGTTCCATAAAAACCCCCAAAAAGATTTGTAAAATTATAGAAGAATTTCACAGTTTCTGCATTACATTTTTGCCCCACCGTTTCTAAAACAAATTTACAAACCCTTTACAGATTCTTTGAATTCAAATTAAAAAGAGTTATAATTAAAGATATTGGAGTTTTTAAACATGAAAAAGTTTGTGCTTTTTGTTTTATCGTTGCTATTATTTTGGAATGCTTTTTCGGAAGACTATCGGAAAAGTCGCGTACTCGTTTTTGTTGATTCAGAAAACCTTCGTGATGAGGAAAAATCCTGGCTTCCGAATTCTGTAAAAGACAAACTTGAATCAAATCTTCGACTTTACGCAGATTTTGTAATCGTCAATTCTTCGAACGAAAAAACGATGCGAGAATTGCAACGAAAATCTGAATCTGCGGCTTACGACCAAGACACCGCAATCGAAATGGGAAAGCAAATTAACGCTCAGTATTGTGCATTTACCACTGTTCGCCGAAACGGAAGCAAATATCAAATTTCAGTTTCGTTTACCGATTTGACGACCGGCGAAAATATCTTCCCTTGTTTGGCAGAGCCTAGAAAAAATGTTGACAGCTTGTATTCCGGTGCGGACAGTGCTATTGACGAAGTGACCTTAAAACTTTGCGACAAATTCGACATTCCGCTTTCAAGTTCCCAAAGATTTGTTCTGAAAAACGGCGAGCGGGATCTTGGCGTTGATGAGCAGATTGCATTGAATCAAAAAGAGGCGGATGCTTTTACCGAACTTCTTTCTGAATACGACAAAGAAATCAAACTTATGACCGTTTCCACGGATTCTGATGCTGGTGTTCAGCTTTCTTCATTGGAGGCACAGCGCGCGCTCTATCAAGAAAAACTTGCGGCTGCGCAAAAAGAAAGCGAACGACTGAAGGAAGAGGCTCAAAAACGCGCACAGGACGCACGTGACGAGCAGGAGCGAAGTGCCGCGTCGATAAAAAAGCGAAATGAACTTGCGGAAAAAGCGTCCAAAAAGGCTGCCGAAGTTCGTAGCAAACGGCTTGAGCATGAATCAATCATCAATCAGATTAAAATCATTGAAAGCAAAAAGAAGGCTTTGCTTGAAATTCGCGAAAGTATAAGCGAACGTGCCGCAGAAATAAACAGTGCCGCGAATGCCCGTTATCAAGAAAAGCGTGCCGAAATCGAGAACGCTCCGTACAGAGCTGTAGAACTTGATGTTGCTGGAAATCCTACTTCTCAGGCAAAACTTGAACGCGCAAATCAGCTTGAAAGTGAGCTTGCAAAAATCAATGCGGACACAGAAAAAGAAATCGAGAATCTTCGGAATGCGACTGCGACTCACGACACAAACTTAAAAGTTGAAATTCGAAACAATCTGGAACTTCTAAAAACAAAACATACAGCTTCTTCGCTTAGTGATGAAATCAAAATTTCGGTTGGTTCTTACGACGGAATTTCTGGCTCATGGCTTGCGTATGCGTATTTTTATTCCGACGGAATTCTTCTTACTCAGGAATCTTTTAAAATCAAATATACTGAGCTGACGGGGCTTTCAATTCCTTCTCCAAAAGACGACAAAGCTTACACGACGTATGCCGATAACGTTGATTCGTATACGAGTTTGTTCAACCGCGGAGAGCCGATTATAACTTGTGAACTTGATTATACTGTTGAGCCTGTTGCGAATGCAGTTTCGACTTACAAATTCAATTTTTCGTCTCTGCGAGTTTCTAATACAATCAAGAACAAGCAGATGTTCTCACAGACTCCTTCAATAAGGTCAAGAAATTTTGAGACTTCGCCAAAATATGACATCAGCGCGCCTCTTATGGTTATTGCCGAAAGAATTCCTTCTGACAAGGAGCTTGAAGAGCAGCGCAAGGCTGAAGAAAAAGCTGCTGCAAAAACTGAGCTAAAAAATCAGCGACTCGCCGAGCAGCAGCGTCTTGCCGAAGAGCGGGCAGCTCTTGAAGAGCAAAAGGCTTTTGAAGCCGAGCAGAAACGAATTGCAAAAGCCGAAGCAAAATACAAACGGCTTTATCCTTATGACCAGCAGACCGGCGGTGGCGGAGCCGGTGGATTTAGAATCGGTGGAGGAGCGAGCCTTGACGGTATGCCGACCATTGAATGCGATATTCGTGCGGCTATCACTCCGTATGTGTTCTATTATTGGCAGCTTGTTGGCGGTCTTCCGACTTCTGAAATGACTGACAAGGTTACTAACTGGCCAATGTATCTTTCTTCGATTATGGGATTTGGCATTAACAAGCGTTTGTTTGGCTATTATCCGATGAATCTTTACGGCCTTGCAGGTGTTGGCGTGGCATTTTTCTCGCCAATCGGCGGATACAATTCACTTGACACTTATGCCGATATTGCAAGTTATTGTGTTTTGCGTGTTGCAGGTGGTCTTGATATTCCTCTTGGCGATTCTATTGCGCTTTATGGTCAGTACAATTATGACTATTTGCTTGACCTTGAGCCAAAACGAAGCCTTGTGTTCGGAATCGCATTTACGTCGCTTCGTATGTATAACGAGCAGTAAAGTTCATTAAAAAAGGAGTTTTTACGATGAAAAAATGGGCTTTTGCTTTTTTAACTTTGCTTTTTGTTTTTGGATTAATTTTTGTTTCTTGCCATGCAGATGTGAATGACATGGTAACGAATGTGAAAGTTACGTATACAAACGGTAACTATATTGTTACCTGGGATCCTGTGGACGGAGCGTCAGCATACAAGGTTTACAAAATTACGGAGTCCACTTCAACGTCCACAACGGGCACTTCCACCTCTACGTCAACGACCTACAACCTTAATCTTTACAGAGTTGTGAACGAAACTTTTTTAACAATCCCAAGAAGTTCTTCTACAGTATATTATGATTATTGCATTGGAGCTCTTGTTGACGGAAAGGAGACGTTCCTTTCCGAAAAATTCTCTCTCCGATAAATCGAGAGCTTGGCAAAAAACTGCAAAGCTACGGTGGTTGATCTTGTCGAAACCACCGTATATGGCGGATACGGTCATGCCGAAGTTATTTCGGTATTTACACTGCATTTGATGCCAAGCCCCCGAAACAAATTCGGGGTGACATTGCAATTTCGAGTTTTTGGACTGTCTGGGGGAAAACTTATCGGATTATTTCGTTTTCACCAATGCTGATTCCGTTTTTGCCGTTTTGTTTTACTTTGTAAACTGATTTTGCCGCAACGTCAAAAAGCGCTTCGTAAGTTTTTCCGTGCTTTGGAGTTGTCGCAATACCGATGCTTGCACTTATTTTGGTTTGTTCAACACCAATAAGAACATTCGAAGCCGCTTCAAGAATACGCTTTGCTTTTTGAAGCGCAATTTCTTCTCCTGGAAGTCCGCCTAAAAATACCACGAATTCATCGCCGGCAAATCGGCCAACAACATCGCTCGGTCTGAACAAGCGTTTTAAAACTTCGCTAAAATCATGCAAAACCGCATCTCCGAGCTGTGAGCCTAATTTGTCGTTTACGCCCTTAAAATAGTCAAGATTTATAATCATGAGCGCAGAAAAAACATTGTCGCCAATGCCAGCCAGCTGTCTGCGACATAATTTTTCTATGCTAGCCCGGTTCAAAAGACCTGTCATCTGGTCAAGTTCCGTGTCTTTTCGGCAATTGATTCTGGAATCTCGGATTTTATTCACGGCGGCAACTAATTTTTCCAATTCTTCGTCATCGAGTTTTGAAATAGTGTCAATATTGATTTGGCCCTGTTCAAGCTGTTTTTTTAGAATCGTGTAGTCAATGATTCTTTTTGTTTTGTTTTCAAAAATCCAGGTTGCCATGACCGCGACTCCTAGAGCTAAGACGATTCCGAGAATCAAAGCCACGGTCGCTTCGCTAAAAATGTCGTTTCTTATAAGCTTGTACGGTCTGAGCGTAATGATTCCCCAGCCTGTGGCATTGTTCTGTGAGCACGTGGCAAGAAATTTCTCTCCGTCAATCGACAAATCAACGTTTCCGCTGTTTCCCGAAAGCGCCTTCATTGCGGCAGCATTTTTCTCTGTGCCTTGAAAAGTTGATTTTAGAAAATCCGAACCTGCGAGAAGTTTTGCGTTTGTGTCGATTACAAACACTCTGCTGTCGTTTGTTGAAAGATTCGAAACTAAAATATTCAATGAATCTAGTTTTATTGCATAGCTGTTTTTATCGGATTCCGAAAAGTTTTGCTCAAAATGGTTATTGATGTATTCGTTTACTGTGGAATTCTTAAAGAGTCCGCTATTTTTTGCCAGATCAAGAATTCTGTAATGCGTTCCAATTACATGAAATGCAATAAAAATAATTAGTGGAATCAATAAAAGTGAAAATTGTAGAAGAAAAAACTTGTTTCGGTTGTCATTGAGTTTTTTCGTAATTGAATTTGTTGAAGATGATTGTTTCATGCGAGGATTATAGCCGAAGACGCTTTTTAAGACTATAAAAAGTTTTATAAAAATTCGACTATAATCCTGAAAGAAAAAAAGTCATTCCGGACTAGTCTCGGAATTCCCTTTTTTTTATCACCACGAGCCTCGGAATCCCCCTTTTTGCCACCACTAGTCTCGGAATCCCTTTTTGTCACCTCGAGCGAAGTCGAGAGGTCTACAATCAGTGGATTTCTCCAGTCTGTTTGCATCGGTAAAAGCAGATGTCTCGACTGCGCTCGACATGACAGAACTATATGCCCGACATGACAGACTATATGCTCATGCTGAACTGGTGAGGCAATGCAATGCTGTTGCTTTGCGGTAAAGTAGCCGGGATTGTTGCTGATGGGACGCAAGAGACCCCGAAACTAGTTCGGGGTGACTCTTCAAAATGTGGAAAATGGCTTAATTGACCAAGATGATGTCATCATCTGTCGTTCCTGTGTCGGTACCCCTAACACTTACAGTGCCCTCTTCATAATAAATGCTCTTTCCGCTTGTGCCTTCGTTGTTTTTAATTGAGCCACCGGTCATAGTGAATGTTCCCATTCTTGCATTTACACCAGCACCTTTGGTTGCACTATTATAGCTTATTTCGCCACCGGTCATAGTGAAGGTAGCTTGATTACGGCAGCCACCGCCATATCCATTTGTTCCATAGTATATATTGTGGCTTACTTTGCCCCCCGAAAGCTCAAATTCACCACTTTCATCATTTAATATACCAACGCCAAAACCTGAATGACCGTTATAGCTGACATTTCCGCTTGCCATTTTGACTGTTCCCTTGTTATAAATGCCAGCACCGTCACAGCCGTAATTGTAGCAACTTCCTCCAGTCAGTGTTTTTACCGTATTTTCATCTGAATACCCAAGATAGGCTTTTGCATTTTCAGCATTGTAAAGTCCTGCTCCTCCGCTTGTCGCAGAGTTTGAATATTCTTCACTTGTTGCAGCTTCTGTCGCACTGGCATCACCGATAGCAGCAGAATCGTACATAAATAACGTTCCTTCGTTGTATACTCCGCCACCAAGTTTTGCACTGTTGCCTGCAACAACCGCACCGTCGGCGAGCGTAACGGTTGCACTTTCCCCAATCGAAATGCCACCGCCATTACCGCTTTCGTTTTTTCCGCCAGTAATTGTAAGATTCTTGATTGTAACAGGAACGCTCGTATTAATCGTTAGCGTCGTTCCCGCCTCGTTGCCGTTCAGTTTGCAAGTGCTGTTGTCGTTTCCCTCAAGCGTAATCGACTTCGCAGAAATTTCTCCCGAAATCGACTGTGTGCCGCTAAGTTCTCCGCTAATGTGAATTTCGTAATACAATTCAGCATCAGATATAAACTCCGTAGCCTTTAACAGCGAGGCAAAAGGTTTTTCTTCCGTACCATCGCCAGATTCGTCATCTCCACTTGAAGAAACATAATATCGTATAAACAAAGCTTTCAGTTTTACCGAAACTTCGCTCGTCTCACCGTCCTTTACAGTTGTCTGAGCTTCGCCATAAGCAACTTTTGTTTCGCCAAAAAAGCCCGAAACGGTCAGGTCATAAACATCTTCTTCAAGACTTTTGAACTCCACAGAATCACCCGGCTTTGCAGTTTTTTTCTCGCTGTAGCCCGTTCCCTCGCCAAGAAGCGAAATTTCAAATTTCTCAATGTCGCCAGAGGAAAGTGCAGCTCTTGCGCTACCAGGCAATGTAAGAACAAGGGAGGAAGAAGATTTTTCAATGTCTGAACAGGAATTAAAAAAGAAAAGAGAAAAAATTAAACCGAGCAAAAAGCACTGTCGCTTCATATTGCACCTCCGATCACGGTATACGGGGAGACGGTAATTTTTTTTCTGCCCCCCCGTGCAAATGTATAGAGATTTTGTAAGATTTCTGTAAAAAATCTTAAACTTTTTGCGATAACAAAGTATAACTTGGAAATTTCTGAAAGACAAGGAAAATTGCACAGAAAAACAAAAGGCTAGTACAACGAACAATAATTAACCGTCATTCCGAATTTAGGAAACACGGCTAAAGGTAGGCACTAGCGAGCACTCGGAATTCCCTTTTTTGTCACCACGAGTCTCGGAATCCTTTTTTTGTCACCTCGAGCGAAGTCGAGTAGGTCTACAATCAGTAGATTCCGCCAGTCTGTTTGCGTCCGGTAAAAGCAGATGTCTCGACTGCGCTCGACATGACAGAGCTGTATGCTCAGCATGACTGGCGAGTTCTCTCGCATGACGGAATAGTTCGCGATGCACTGGCACTAGCGAGCACTCGGAATCCCCTTTTTTTGCACCACGAGTCTCGGAATCCTTTTTTTGTCACCTCGA
>NZ_JPUF01000038.1 GCF_014737315.1 Treponema zioleckii
GAAAACGCCGTTTTTTTATTTTTTAGGATGTTTAATTAGATTACTGTTCGTCGCCGCTTTTTACGCGGTTTTCGAAGCGTGTAAAACTTGAAAGGAACAAAAGATTTACGTCTCCGATTGGACCGTTTCTTTGTTTTGCTACAATCAATTTTGCATCGATTACAGGATTTGGATTTTCTTCATCCTGTTTCTTTCGGTCTCGGTGAATGAACATTACAACATCCGCATCCTGCTCGATTGATCCTGAGCCACGGAGCTGAGAAAGTGTAGGTTCGTTTCCTTCAGCGTCGCGGGCAACCTGCGAAAGTGCAACCACAGGAATGTCAAGTTCGCGTGCAAGGCTCTTCAGCGATTTTGAAATTTCCGAAACTTGCTCATAAACAGGAGCAGATGGATTTTCTGTAGAGATAAGACCAATATAGTCGATAAAAATAATTTTTATGTCGTGGTTGGTTTTTAGCCGTCTGGCCATGGCGCGCAAGTCAATTAACGGCATGTTCGGCGTATCGATTATATAAAGCGGTGCGTCAAAACATCGTCCGGCAGCCTCTTGTAGTTTTTGCAAGTCTTCGATTTTGAGCATTCCGCTTCGAAGTTTTTGACCTGGAATTCGTGCGTTTTGAGACATCAGACGCTGGCCAATTTGTTCGTAAGACATTTCGAGCGAGAAGAATCCGCAAGGAATATGCTTGTCAATTGCTATGTGCTCCATCATTGAAAGAGCCATAGCCGTTTTTCCCATTGATGGACGTGCACCAATGATAATCAACTCCGAATTTTGGAATCCGCTCGTCATGCTGTCCAAATCTGTAAAACCGCTGGGAATGCCTGTAAATACGTTATGATTCTTAAAGTGAAGTTCAATGTTTTCGATGGTTTTTGGAATTACTTCACCCATCGTGTGAACTTGAGTTGTTTGATCACGGTCCGCGAGCGCGAAAATTCGTTTTTCGGCTTCGTCGAGAATCATTTTGCTTTCTCGCGTTTCATCAAAAGCGGATGTTTTTATTTCTGATGAAATTTTTATTAAATTTCGTCTTATTGCCCTGTCATGGACAATCTCCGCATAATAGTCTATGTTTGCACTTGAAGGAACAACGTCTGCAAGAGAGGCTATGTAAGCGGCTCCCCCAGCCTGTTCCAATTCGCCAGTTTTTGTAAGCTCACCAATTAATGTTAAAGTGTCGCCTGTTGTTCCTTGCGTAAAAAGGCTTACGAGTGCCTTAAAAATAATCTGATTCTGTTTTGAGTAAAACTGCTCTGAACTTAACAACGTGACTACGGAACTGACGGAATCCCAGTCAAGGAGCATGGCACCCAAAGTTGCTTTTTCCGCCTCGTCGTTGTGCGGTGGTATTTTATCTTTTAGAATCTCATCCATAGCTAAGACACCCCTTAAAGTAGTTGAATCTGAATCGTACCGAATATTAAATATAGAAAACAAAAAAAGCCAGAGCGTAAACTCTGGCTTTTGGAATAATTTTAATCTAAATTATTCAGCTTTAGCTTCTTCTGTTTTTTCAGCGGCAGGAGCTGCTTCCAAAACTTTTCCGTCAGAAGTCTGAGCTTTTACAGAGATTTTTACTTCTGCTGTCTGAGCTTCATAAAGGTGAATTACACAGTGGTAGTTACCTGTTGATTTGATTGTTGAGCCAGGAATCTCAATTCGTTTGCGCTCAATTTCAAATCCGTTCTTGTTGAGATAATCTGCAACAGTCTGTGCTGTAACGGCACCGTACAATTTGCCGTTTGCTCCAGCTGGCATTACGAGGTCAACGAGAGTAGCCTCAAGTTTCTCTTTCAAGCTAGCAGAATCCTTTCGTTTCTGCTCTTTGCGAGCTGCAATTTCTTCTTTGCGTGACTCGAAATATTTTACTGATTCATCATTGTATGGAACAGCATACATACGTGGGAAAAGATAGTTGCGAGCGTATCCGTTAGCAACGTTCTTTACATCACCCATTTCTCCAAGATGTTTTACATCTGTGTAAAGAATAACTTTCATTTTACAAGCTCCTAAAAATAAAAAACGAATCGATTGAATGTGCCAGGAGTTGGCTCATCAATCGATTTAATTAACAAAAAACTACTCTGTAACGAATGGCAAGAGACAGATGTTTCTTGCGCGTTTGATAGCTACAGTAAGCTCACGCTGATGTTTTGCACATGTGCCAGTGATGCGGCGTGGAAGAATCTTGCCACGTTCTGTTGTGAAACGACGGAGACCGTCTGCATCTTTGTAATCGATTTTTGCTTTGTTAGCACAGAAACGGCATACCTTCTTGCGGAAGAAAGTTTTCCCCTTTCCTCTTGGTGAGCGTTCCTCGCCTTCACGTCCGTCAGCTGCGGCTCTTGTATCTGTTTCAGAATTTACTTTCTGTTCAACTTCGTTTGTTGTAACTTCGTCTGCCATATTATTCTCCTAATAGCTAGAATCGTCAGATTTAGAATGGAATGTCTTCTGGGAAACCAGAGTCAACATTATTAAAACCTTGGTCACCATAAGGCTGACTAGAACCCATTGGATCGTAGCCACCGTTCTGTGCTGCTGGATTTGCTTGGAAGCGCGGTTGATAACCCCCAGCCGGCTGTCCGGCATTTTCCGTTCTTCCAGCACCGAAGTTTCCTCCGGTACCGTTGCCAGCAGCTCCGCCAAGAAGCTGCACATTGTTTGCCACGATTGAAACACGGTCACGTGTTTTTCCGGTTTCTTTGTCTTGCCAGCGCTCCTGTCTGAGATAGCCTTCGATTGCAATTTGTTTGCCTTTCGTTAAGTACGGCTTTAAATTCTCAGCAGTGCGTCCCCAGATAGTAACGTTAAAATAATTTGCCTCGTCAACCCACTGCTCGCCTTGTTTTCGGCTTCTGTTTACGGCAATGCTGATGTTTGCACGAGCCTGACCGTTAGGAGTATAAGCAAATTCCCGCTGGTCTCCGGCATTTAAATCACGTGTAAGTCTTCCGACAATTGTAACTGTGTTTACATCAGTCATAAACAAAACTCCTAATTAAAAGCTGAAAGTGGATTTTTAGTAGATAAAACCAAAGGACAAACTATTTGTTCTTTTCGTCATCCAATTTTACGAACAATGATTTAAGCAAATTATTGTTCAATCTGAACTGTGCGTTGATTTCTACGAGTTTTGCAGGGTTTGCAGATACTGTGAAAAGAACGAAACGACCACGTTTTTGCTTGTTGATTTCGTAAGCAAGGTCACGGTCGCCGTAAGGCTCTTCTTTTTCTACTGTTGCACCAAACTGTGCCAATACTGAACGAACTAAGTCAGTTCCAGCTTTGAACTTATCTTCCTCGATTGGGTAGATAGTCATAAGTTCATACTTTTTCATGTGTATGTTTCTCCTTATGGACAATTGGAAATCGCATACGCGACTTCAAGGGGTTCGAATGTAAATATAGCATTTTCGGCGGAAGAAGGTCAATTGTTTATGAGAATTTTTTTATGAGGAAAGTTTCCGCGGAAAACTGAGCCTAGCCCTGCATGGAGTGGCGGCGCAGCCGTTCGCTTTGCGAATGAAACCACGGAACGCAGGGCATGACAGTTGATGCTTGGCGGCGGTAAGTTTTTTGAGTGATGCCAAAAGTTGATTTCGCTCCAAATTGAAAATTAGCTGAAAATTTTAAAAAGCGCCAATTTATCAACTCGACATTATGAGTTAAAAATCCGATAATGTAATGGGAAAATAGTTTTTTGGGAGTATATAATAGAAAAAAATGGCTGGTCAGATTATAAAAGTTGAAAAAATGGTTGCCGGGGGAAATTGTATTGGCAGGTTGAATGGAAAAAATGTTTTTGTGCCGTATGCCGTTCCCGGTGAGACTCTTGAGGTTGAAATAACTAAGTCTTTTAGGGACTATGATTTAGCGAGAATTGTGAGGGTTTTGGAGCCTTCTTCGCACAGAATTGAGCCTTTTTGCCCTTTGTATGGCGGCGATGAAGGAAAATGCGGCGGATGCAACATGCAGCATATTGACTATGAGTTTCAGAAAAAGCTTCGGGCGGAAATTTTACGTGATTGTTTTGAGCGTGAAGGTCTGACTTCCCCGGAAATTGAAATTATTTCGGCGGATGAAAAAAATTATCGTTCGAGAATTCAGCTTACGGACGGTGGTTTTAATTCGAAAGAATCGAATTCTGTCGTGAACCTTTCAAATTGTCCTGTTGCCACGAATGAGATAAATTCTTATCTTGCAATGACTTCGCAAAATGAGCGTCCGAGCGGCCGGGTGCATATTTTTGGTGACAGACGAGTTTTGAACGCACAGAATGAAAAATTTGCAAACGTCGTGGTTGCCGATGAAGATGAAGTTTATTCGTCTGTCGGAAAGGTTTCTGGCGCCGGTAAAAATCGGCTTAATAAAGTTAAAAATAATCTTAATCATCGTTTCATGGGAACGAGACAGAATTCTGAGAATGTTTGTTCAGTGACTTTGAAAGGAAAGAAAATTGATTTTGATGTGAAGGGGTTTTTCCAGTCGAATCTTGATGTGCTTGAAAAGACGATTGATGCCGTGTGCTACAACATGGGCGGAAAAAATGTCCTTGACATGTACGCTGGGTGCGGAACTTTTTCGGTTTTTCTTTCTGACATTTTTGAAAAAACTTTCCTTGTTGAGCACAATCGTGATGCCCTGGTTTTTGCGGAAATGAATCTTGCCGGCAAAAAACATGAAAGTTATGGACAGAGCGGCGAAAAATGGGTTTTGCAGAATGCTCGGAATGTGATTTTGAATAACGGAAATTTTGATGCAGTCGTAATTGACCCTCCTCGTTCAGGAATGGAAAAGCAAGTTTGCAAATGGCTTTGCGAGAATAAAGTTGGACAGATACGGAGCGTTTCGTGCAATCCTTCGACACACGCGAGGGACGCTAAATTCCTTGTAAAATCTGGCTATATTCTTTCAAAATTGTATCTTTTGGATTTTTATCCGCAAACCTCTCACATTGAGAGTCTGGCTTTTTTTGAGTACTATGCGTAGATTTGTTTTTTGTTTGTTGATTTTGGTCTTTGCGGTTTTTGAGTGTTTTTCTCAGGTGGCGGCTTTGCGCAATGCTGACCTTTCGGTGCAAAAGCCTTCGTGGCAGGCTGCTATTGGCGGAGAAGCCGTGGCGCCTGCCGTTGAGACTTCGTACGGAATCGTTGTTCTTAGCGACGGCCGAATGTTGAATGCTTGCACGGCAGATGGAAAAGTCATTTGGCAGCAGGCTGTAAAGGGGCGGCCTACTCCGTTTATGACTGCATTCGGGGACTTTTTGTACGTTGTTACGAGCGATAAAAAACTTAATTTTGTAAATCCGTCTGGCGTTACTATTTGGACGGCTGATAATCCCTTTGCGATTGTAGAGTCTCCTACTTTGGGGCTTGACGGTCGCGTTTTTGTGCGCGGAAAAAACAAGATTGCCTGTTACGGTCTGAACGGAATTATGCGATGGCAGACTGAAACTCCTGAACAGGCTGATTTGCCGCTTTCTGTTTTGAATGACGGAAGCATTCTTGTTTATATGAAGAACCTTCGTGACGGTAAGACTGTAGCAAAACGTTTTTCAGCTTTTGGCGGCGCTGAGGAAGATTTGATTTTTTCTGATGAGGTTGTTTCGGCTGTTTCTTCGGAGCAAGGAATTCTTGTTGGTCTTAAGAACGGCTCAATCGGTTTGTGCGCGGTGAAAGATGGTTTTGCGGATTCAAGATGGGTTCAAAAATCATATTTTCCGTCGGGCGCGTTTTCGATTTGTTATTCAAAAAGTTCAAAATATTCGGCTTTCTTTTTTAAGACCGGCTCTAGTATTTCTGTAATAATCGTAAATACTGAGGACGGGGAATTTATAAATCAGTTTACGTTGGGCGCGGTTAACGTTAATTCGATTCAGCAGACTCGCGCCACGGATTCGGGTTTTTTTATTGCAGATTCGTCGAACGCTTACGAATTTATGGAAGACGGTACGGTTCTTTGGGCCGGAAAGTTGCCTTCGAAAGCAAAATGGAATTATCTTGTTTACACGAAAACTTGCTATTTGATTTTTTGTAACAAAAACTGGATTGTTGATTCATTCCGCATGAATCAAGCGATTTCTATGGAAGAAAATGTTACAATCGGCAAAAAAAGCGTTTCGATAATCAAAATTGATGAAAGAAGTTCCTCTTCCGAGTTTGGAATGCGTACTCTGACTGAAGAAGATCTTACGGAACTTATTAAAATTATGAGCGAGGGAAATTACGGCATTCATGAAGAAGAATACATGACAAAAATAAAGACCGAGGCTCAGAATTATGTGAATTCCCTGAATTTTATCAGTTCGAATACAAAAACTACTTCCAGCTATTTTGAAGAAAATCCTCTTTATACCCGAAAATTGTTCTATTTGATGTCCCTTACAGGTTCTGAGGAATTTGTCTCTTATTTTGCGACTTTGATAAAATCCGAAAAAAACATGTCTCTTCTTACGCAACTCATTGCCTACTCCGGAAAAATTGGCTATGACCCTTACGGTGAACTTTTGTCGGCATATCATTATGTTATGAAGTCAAGGGTTTTGCCTTCGGACGTTCCTGTTTTGATGAATATTTGTGATTCAGTTTATGAAATTTGCAAATTCATGGGCCGACCTGCATTTTACAATTATGGGCGCGAGATAATTTCGCTCATGTTCTTTCCAAGATACGACAAAAAAGTGCGTGATTATGCGCGTGATACTCTAAAGAGAATCGCTGATCTTAAAATGTGATTTGACTATTTGTTTATATAGAATTAGAATTATTAAACTTATTTTAGCTGATTTTTAAATTCATTAAAGAATTAAAGTTGGCTTTACCAAGGAGACCTTAAATGGGAAAGACCATTGCTCAGAAAATTTTTGATGCACATTTGGTAGACAGTCCTTTCTCTGGAACTTATGTTCTGAAGCTTGACCGTGTGTTCTGCCATGAGATTACGACGCCTGTCGCAATTAATGATTTGGTAGAACGAAAGATGGATCGTGTTTTTGATCCGACTAAAATCAAAGCCGTGATTGACCACGTAACACCTGCGAAGGATAGCAAGACTGCCACACAAGGCAAAATCCTTCGTGATTGGGCTAGACGAAATAATATCAAAGATTTTTTTGATATTGGCTCAAATGGTGTGTGCCATGCTATTTTCCCTGAAAAAGGTTTTGTACGCCCTGGTTATACTGTAATTATGGGTGACAGTCACACTTGTACGCACGGTGCATTCGGTGCTTTTGCGGCTGGTGTTGGTACGACAGATCTCGAAGTCGGAATCTTGAAAGGTGTTTGTTCGTTCCGTGAGCCAAAATCAATAAAATTTGTATTGAACGGTAAGTTGAAAGAAGGCGTTTATGCAAAAGATGTAATTCTTTTCCTTATCGGAAAAATTGGTGTTAACGGTGCTACGAACTGCGTTGTTGAATTCACAGGTCCGATTGTTGACAATATGGGCATGGAAGAGCGAATGACCCTTTGCAATATGGCTGTTGAGGCCGGTGGAACTAGTGGCATCTGTTTCCCAGACATGAAGACTGTAGATTATCTTTGGGAATTTATCAAAGATGAATATAAAACAAAAGAAGATGCACTTGCAGATTATGAAAAATGGCATGATGATGAAGATGCAACTTATGAGAAAGTTTATACTTTCGATCTTTCTGATTTGGAGCCGGTTTGTACGATTAACTACAAGCCAGACCAGATTAAGAAGATTTCAGAAATGAAGGGCACTCGTGTAGACCAGATTTATATCGGTTCTTGCACGAACGGTCGTATTTCTGACCTTCGAGTTGCGGCTAGCGTTCTTAAAGGACATCATCTTGCGGAAGGTGTTCGCGGAATCGTTTCTCCTGCAACTCCAAAAATTTACAAGATGGCTATGGATGAAGGACTTCTCGATATTTTTGTTGAGGCTGGGTTCTGTGTAACTAATCCTACTTGTGGTGCTTGTCTCGGAATGTCTAACGGAGTATTGGCAGAAGGTGAAGTTTGTGCTTCTACAACGAACAGAAACTTTAATGGTCGAATGGGTAAAGGCGGAATGGTTCATCTTATGAGTCCTGCTTCTGCTGCTGCAACTGCTATTGCAGGAACTATTACAAATTCTGCTATTTACAAGGGCTAATTTTCTTGAAAACTATAGATCTTGCTTTTAAAGGAGTAAAATTATGAAAGCATTCGGTGGTTCAGTTCTATTTTTGGATCGCTCTGACATTAACACAGACGAGATAATTCCTGCAAAATATCTCACAGAGATTTCAAAGCAGGCTCTCAAACCTTATCTCCTGGAGGATTTGAAGCTTGATGGCTTTGATCCAAAACGTGATATTCCAGGAAAAAAGGTGATTATTACGCGCGAGAATTTCGGATGTGGTTCAAGCCGTGAACATGCTCCTTGGGCATTGGAAGTGAACGAGATTTATACTGTAATTGCTCCTAACTTTGCCCGAATTTTCCGCCAGAATATGTACAACTGTGGTCTTCTTGCGCTTGATATGTCTAAAAAAGACATTGACGACATGTTCAAGAATTTTGGCAACAAAGAGACTGAATGTAAAATCGAGCAGAAAGAAGATGGCACATGGAAAGTTAAGCTCATTGCAGGAAGTCTTTCTATAAGCTACCCTTTCAAACTTGAAGGATTTGAGAAGGCTCTTATCGAAAATGAGGGCTGGATCGGATACGCTGAATCTAAATACTAATGGGAACCTTTAAAAATTTCAGTTTTTAGAAGGAACTTTAAAATTTTGTTAAGGCTGGCTTGAAAATATTTTTTGAGTTGAATTTTAACAAAAGCTTTGGGACTACCTATTAATTTTAGGTAGTCCCAATTATTTTTAAAGTCCAAAAATCTCTTTTATTCTGTTGAAGGTCCAATTTGAAACTTCGCAAGCGTTTTTTTGCTGATTAAAAGCAAATTGCGCTTCTGTACTGTCAATTTTTGAAGGATAAACTTTTTTTGTGTAAAGATAATCGATTTCTGGATTGTCGCTTGCTTTATAAAAATCAATTTTTACGTACCTTCCGTTGCCGGACTGGGCTGTAATTGACGCAACTGGCGGCTCTGTGCCGATTGAGCTTTCTGAATTGATTTTTCCGTGGCGGAGCGATAAAAGGTCATGCGATTTTGCGCCAAAATCCTCGTTGTCTGAGGAAAGTGTTTTGGTTTTGCCTTCAATCGAAAGCGTCACTTGAGTTAGATTTTCAATTTCCGTAAAAATTTCACCGATTCCCCAGTAATTTATGTCGGTCGTAAGAAATTGCTGAAAAGAATTTTCCGTTTCGTAAGCAGAATCAGTTGTAATCGTTCGTAAGGCGAGCCTATTTGTGATACTGTTTTGCACTCCAAAGTATGATTTTGTATACACCCTGTCACTTTTTTTAGCAAAGGTGATTTTTGTTGCGTTTTCTTCACCGAGGGAAAGTTGTTCCCAACTGGTTTTGCCTGCAGAAATTTTATAAAGATTTCTGATTTTTGTGGCTTCGTCTAAAAGTGAATCAACTATTTTATTTTCTGCAAGAATTGTTGTATCGTCGGATATTGCAAGCCAAAATTCTCCGGATTTCTCAAGAGCAATTTTTTTTCCGTCTTTTTCGATAGAAATAGAATCTACAGTGTTTCTGTACTGCGGATTTAAAAGAGCCGATTTAAACGGTTTTGGGAGACTTTTTCCGTTTTTTGGAAGAAAAATCGCAAATGCAAAAAGTATGGCACCAATTCCGCACACAAAATACAGGATTCTGTTTATTTGCTTTACTTTCATTTATCTATATCTCCGTCTGATTTGGAAAATTATGAACCACGCTGCAAAAATCACAGGAATAACAAAGAATGTGATGATTATGGTTATGATTCGTGCGCTTAAAAATTCATCTTCCTCGGTGATTTTGTAAAGTGTCGTATTTGGCTGCGATTTTTCCATGAGTTCTGCAATTTCGGCATCTCCGCGGAGTTTTAAAAGCTGCGAAGTCAAAAAATCGAAATTCCGCGAGTCAACACGATTTTCTTCAGAAATCATCATTGTTGTAGAGTAATCAAGAAAATTTTGGTCGCCTACAACGACAACTTTTGCTTTTGATTTTCCAGGTTCATAGTATCCAGAAATTTCTTGCGCGATTCCTGCAAGAACGAATTTTGACTCGCTCTGCCCTGCTTCGCCCGCAGTTTTTTGGATTGAGAAAGGGTCAACCAAAAAAGGCACGTTCTGACTGCCTGATTCTTTTTGAAGCCAAGCGTGGCTTGATGTCTCTAAAAGCGGTTTTACAGCTCCGTAAGGCGTGATTGGGCTTGCCCAAAAAACAGTTGCGCCTTGTATGCAATCGCTAGAGGGAAGTACGGAAACCCACAGAGGATAATTGAGTGTTATATATTGCAAGTTGTTTTTGTCATTCGATTCCATTTTAATCGTTGCAGAAGAAATGTCCTGCACTAACGAATTGTCGAATGCGAATCCCCATGATTTTAGGACTGGAATAAAATTGTCGTCCGTGTTTCGGGTGATGTTCCATTTTTCGTCGATAGAAAATGGCGATGTTGTTATAAAAGCAGGAATTCCGCGTTTTACGGCTTTTTCGATTTCTATACAAGTTTCTTCCGAAAGTTTTGAAGAGCCTAAAATCAGAAGTTCGTCGCTAGGACTTAGCTCAGGGAGGATATGAAGCATCTCTCGTTCATCTTTTAAAAGATAAACATGAAATCCGCGTTGAGCCAAAAGTGGTTCGATAATGCTGTAGTCAAATTCAAAACTTCTTTCGTTTCCATTCAGCACGAAAATATTGCGGGTTTGCCCGGTGATAAGTTCCTGCACTCGCTGGCTCAAATCATACTCAAGGGACTGTGGATTTATTATGAACGGAATTAAAGTTTGTTTTTCTAGGTACTGAATCAAAATCGCTGAGTAAACCGTTATGTATTCAGTTTTTGTGCCAGTTTGATTCTTGAGTTGCTGGCCTTGCACTCCAAGAGAAGCTAAGCGCTCGGGTGAGGCTTTTTCGAGAGTAAAAGTTATGTTTGGACTGACAGCACTGTAATCCTGCAAATACTCGGCAATATCGCTGGTTTGTGGATAAAAGTCCTTTAGTTCTTTTGAGCGAAAATAAGTGATTCTCAGCGGTTCTTCAAGATTGTCGATGATTTGCCGGCTGGTTTTTGAAACGGAAAACTTTTTTGATTCCGAAAAATCTTCCCTAAAATAAAATCGTGAGAAGCTAAAACCAAAAAAGAAAATTGAAAGCGAAAAGAGAAAAACTGTAATCCTGTTTATTTTGCGTTCAAGTCGCTTGTATTCCACTGCAACCGACAAAAGAATCAGAACCAAAGAAATCAGAAAATAATAAACGATGTTTCGTGAATCCAAAATTCCTTTTCCGCTTGCGTCAAAATGCCATGCAAAGCTGATTTTTTGCATAAAAGTTGCAAGAAAAGAATTCGTTTTTATGTAAAGCGGAATAAGATGAATAAAGTTTGTTACCGTAAGTATTGCCACTGTTACAAAAAGCGGAATTGCCGGCGAATATGGCAACAACGAAAAAAGAAAAATTGCAAGCGATACAGATGTAAAAGCGTACAAACAAAGTCCGATGTAGCCTGTAATGAGTTGTCCAAAATCAACGTCGCCGAAAAAACTCACTGAAAACGGAATTACCAAAAGAAATAAAAGCGAAACCGCATAAGCTGAAAATCCCGCAAGATTCAAGGCGAGAAATCTTTTAAAAGACGAAATTGGTAACGAATCTTCCGTTATAAAAGGTCTTAAACGCAAGACCAAAAGCGGAATAACGATGACCGAAACGTATGGAACTGCATTGAAAAAACTTCGCAAATCCGTTGAGCCAATATCCGTGACAAAGAATTTTGAAGTAAAGTAAAACCGAAAGGCGCAAAAAAGAACCACAATTATGGAAGAAACATAAAAAAGTGGGTCAATCAAAAATGAATACAATAATGATTTGTAGAATGAAGAGAATTTTTTCATTTTATTTTCCATTTAATTACGATTTTTACTGCACTGTAAGCTTAAAAAATGCATCTTCCAGTGTTTTGCAACCAGTTTTAGTTTTGATTGATTCGGCAGTTCCCGAAGCGACAAGTTTTCCCTTGTTGATTATAAAAATGCTGTCACAAAGCGCGTCAACTTCCTGCATCAAGTGGGTTGAAAGCAGAATCGTATGATTTTCTTTTAGCGAGTTGACAAGTTTTCGCATACGGACGATTTGTGCCGGGTCAAGTCCGCTGGCCGGCTCGTCGAGAACTAAAACCGGCGGATTGTGAATTAGTGCCTGCGCGAAGTTTACGCGTTCTTTTTGGCCTTTTGAAAGCTGGCGTATTTTTTTGTGCAAGATTTCGTCTAAATCACATTGTTTACGCACTCGGTTGATTGCATCGAGTTTTTCTTTTGCTGAAAGTGCGTGCAAATCCGCAATTTGCGAAAGATATTCACTCACAAAATATTCGCCAGGAAGATTTTCTTGCTCGGTTACAAAACCCGTAAGCGTGCGGATTAGCTCAGCTTCTTCGCTTGCGTCGTAGCCGTTTACCAAAACCTTTCCGGAGCTTGCAAAGTGACGTGCGCAAACTGCTTTTAGGATTGTCGTCTTGCCAGCGCCGTTAGGTCCCAAAAGTCCTGTGATTTTACCGAATTCACATTTTATTGAAAAATTACTTACGGCTGTAAAGCTTTTGTAATTTTTTGAAAAACCTATTAATTCAATCATTTTTGTGTCTAAATTTGCCTTTAGTCGATATAAGGAATATCAAAAATCATGCGGTCTTTAGAAAGCTGTGCGTTCGGATAAACTTCTTTTGCCTGCTCCAAAAGCAATTCGAGATTCTTGTCGTTGTAGCGCGGGCTGTAATGGATAAGAGCCATTCGTTTTGCCTGTGAGTCTTTCGCGATTGTGGCAGCCTGACGACTTGTCATGTGCTTTTTTTCGCGTGCTTGGTCTTCGCAGTCATCGGCGAACATGCCTTCGCAAATCAAAAGGTCGCTGTTTTGAACTTCCTTAGCAATAGAAGGAAGATACATCGTGTCGGTTACAAACGAAAATTTTCGTCCGTGGCGTTTTTCGCCCATAACGTCTTCTGGTGTAACGGTTTTGCCTGTTGCTGACTGAACGCTTTCTCCTTTTTGGAGTTTTCCCCACAAAGGTCCAATCGGAACATTGAGTTCACGGGCTTTTTCTGGATTGAATTCGCCCGGTCGGTCTTTTTCTTCGAGCGTGTAGCCTACGCAGGTTTTTGTGTGCTGGAGCGGGAATGCTCGCACTGTAAAGTCTTCTCCCTCATGAACGATGCACGGTGCCGTAATTTCTTTTACGATAACAGGATAGTTTATGTACATGTCAAGAACTTTGCGGCTTGTCTCAACGTACTCGGCGATTTTTGGCGGTCCGTAAATATAAAGCGGTTCCGTGCGGTCTACTTGCGCGTTGAGCATCATAATTCCTGGTAAGCCAGTAACGTGGTCAGCATGAGTGTGCGAAATGAATATTGCGTCAATTTTTTTCCATTTAAGGTTAAGTCGTTTTAATGAAACTTGGGTTCCTTCGCCGCAGTCAAAAAGAAATAAGTCACCGTCGCGGCGGAGCAAAACGGATGTTAAATGTCGGTAAGGCAACGGCATCATTCCGCCGCAGCCCAAAATGAAAGCTTCTAAATTCATAAGACTTTGAATTTACACGAAAAAAGGAGAAGTTACAATTAGAGCAAAAGTGATTATTGCTTTTGCAGCGATTCAAGCTGTTCTTTTGTAAGTTCGTCTGGATTTATATCGGCTGTGGAGTGGTCTACGATTCCTGTTTCAATTTCTTTGAGGAAGGCTTCGTCCGGGTATTTTTGTATAAAATATTCGTTCTCGGAGTCTGGAACATCTGCGGCATTTAAGTGCACGGTTTCGTTTTGTGTTTTAGCCTGTTCTTTTTTACAAGAAATCATTGCCGCACAAAAAATGAGTCCTGCGATTAAAAAAAATACTCTTTTCATAGAATTGCCTCCCAATTTATGAACTGCGCAACAGTATATCAGATTTTGGAAAATCGGCAAACCGAGTTTTTGAACTTTACTCATAAATCTTCTCACCTGTTGAATCAGACTTATGGAATCGATAGAATCAAGCAAAGAGATTTTTATGAAAACTGATGAAAAAAAAATAGATGATGAACTTTTTGAAAAGCGGGAATCGGCGGTAAAGACTTTGCTTTCCACAATTCCGACTGAAAATCCGGAGCGCGAGGGCCTTTTGGAAACTCCAGCGCGTGTTGCAAAAATGTACAACGAACTTTTTAGCGGATATTCGATGAACCCGCACGAGATTTTGTCAAAGCAGTTTGACGCAAGCAATTGGAAAGGTGTCGATTCTTGTGATGAAGACGGTTATGGCTGCAATATGAACGGAATTGTAATCGTAAAGGACATTTCGTTTTATAGTCAGTGCGAGCATCACATGGTGCCATTCTTCGGAAAGGTGCATATTGCTTACATGCCAAAAGACAAAGTTGTGGGCTTGAGCAAAATGGCTCGCCTTGTTGAGTGCTTTGCTCGTCGGCTTCAGATACAGGAGCGTTTTACGAATCAAATAGCTGACAGTCTGTACAAAGAACTTGATGCAAAAGGCGTTATGGTAATTGTAAAAGCCACTCACATGTGCATGGTTATGCGCGGAGTAAAGAATCAGACTGCGGAAACCGTTACGAATGCCTTTCGCGGAGATTTTGCAACCGATCGTGACGCGCGAAAAGAAGCGCAGTATCTTATGAGCCTGTAAAGTGCGCGAGACTGGATATAATGATATATTGATGTATCTTAAGATATACCATTATATCCCCACTCAATTATCGGAAAGTTTTCTTTTGTGTTTTATAGCTTTTTTCTTTTGCTTATAGAAACACCGTCGCCGACTTTGAAAAACTCCGTATCAAATTCTTGGTTGTTCTTTAAAAAATCAATGTATTTCCTGATTTTTTTTACGAGTTTTATAGTGCTGTAGTTGTGCGTAAGACTCAAATCTTCCACCATTCCGTGGAACGAAAGATTGTCGCTTACGATTACACCGTTTTCTGTGAGCTGATTTTTGAATTTTTCAAAGAATTTTGTGTATTGGGCTTTTGCGGCATCTATAAAAATCAAGTCGAATTCGCCTGGAATTTCGTAAGTCAACGCGTCTCCGTGAAAAATCGTAATTCTGTCGGTTAGGTTGTTGTCTTTAAAATTCGAGCAGGCCGCCATATAGCGCTCGTAGTCTATTTCGATTGTTGTGACTTTAATGTCATTAGAAAGTTTGGCGAATTTTATTGATGAATAGCCAATTGCTGAGCCGATTTCAAGAATATTTTTGATGTTGTGTTTTTTTATGTAGTCACAAATAAACTCACTTCCCGCTTCCTGCATAATCGGAACTTCGTTTTTCATGGCGAATTTTTTAATCCACGAATTTTCGCCTTCATCATCCATAGAAAGAATATCGATGAACTTTTCAATTTCGCTCGCAACCGAAAAAGATAAGTCCGCATTTTCTTTGACAAGTTCTTCTGTGTTGCCAAGCCCGCCCCTGCATGCAACGGTCTTGCAGCCGTAGGCTTTTCCTGCCTGAATGTCAACTTTGCTGTCGCCAATCATAATTACGTTTTCGGCAGTATAGTTTGTGCCGTATTTTTCGTTGATTTTTGCGACGGTGAATTCGAGTCCTTCTGGAGACGGCTTCATGTGCGTAATTTCGTCCGGGCCTGTGATAAAATCGAAATATTTTGCAACATCAAAGTGTTCAAGAATCAGCTTCGCAATTTTTGAAGGCTTGTTCGTAAGCATTCCAATTTTTTTGTTTTTTTCTTTGAGTGTTTTTAAAAGCTCTCTGATTCCTGCGTAAAGCTTGGTTTTTACTACGGCGTGGGAATAATAATATTCAAGGTAGAATTTTAGGATTTCATCGAGTTTTTCAGTTTTGCTTTCGTCAAAATGATTTTTTGTTGAATATTTCAATGCCCGAAGAATCAGCATTTTTGCACCGTTTCCGATAAAACTCATAACGTTTTCGAATGGGACTGGCCAGTAACCAAAATGCTCAAATGTGGCGTTCACTGCGTCTGCAATATCTTCGCCGGAATCTATAATTACTCCGTCGCAATCAAAAAGATAAACTTCAATCATTATTCCTCCCCCGTTAATTTTAGGGATTCCGCATTATGAACTTGTAAATGCAAAAAAATTGTCTGCACTACCGCGAAAAAAACGTTTTTGTTCACGCGGTGCAAGGTGCAAGGAAAATTATTGACGCCGCAAGGCGACTCACCTTGCAAACGTTCACAAAAGCCGTTTTTTCGCTCTCGTTCCGACAATTTTTTTAGTCTGCTTGTAATAATGCGGAGTCCCTATCATTAATTTAACTTGATGTTGAATCTAGGGAATTCTATGATACAATCAATAAGAAAACCTTTAAACCCTACTGAATTTTGTAAAATTTAATAGAAGAGCGAATGTGGAGTTTTGAATGGAGAAAATATGACGGATTTATCAAAATATGACAGTTTTTTTTCGGACTTTGACGAACTTATCGTAAATCTAAAAAGCGAACTTGAAAAATTCACGCAGACTGCCCCAGAAAATGGCTTTGAAAAAACAGCTCAGATGATTAAAAATCATGCCTATTTTTGGCTTTCGCGCCACGAAAAAGATTTTGAGCCATTAAAAAAAGACATTTCGCAGTGCACGGAAAATGAATGGCTTGTTTTGAATGCCCGCAAATTCATCGATTATTTTTTGAAGACCGACGTAATTGAATCAACGATAATTTCTGTTGAAGAAGTTCTTAGAAATCACATTGACTATGCGTATTATTTTAATTTTAGAAATCAAAAGGCCAAAGCCATAAAAAATTTTTTTAAGCATTATGAGTCAAAACTTACTGATGCAGAGAGTTTTTCGTTGTGGCTGGATTTTCAGGATGTCAAAAAATCGAAAATCTTTTCGGAAGTCGCTGATTTTTTTTACAAACGCGTAATCGCAAATCTGCCTGCCGAAAAAAAGGCTCCGTTCAATCAAGTTTTTGAGATTATTTATGCTGCAACGCCGCTCATGGTTCATTCAAAAAATATGAATTTCTGGCAATTTAAAAACGAAGTGGCAAATCAGCATAATTTTGAATTCAAAAATCACTCGCCAATTCAAAAACGCCCGAATGCCTATTATTTGGGCGAAGGTTACAAGCAGACTTATGCAGCGTTAAAAAAAGTGCATGAGTTTTTGCCGACGGACAAAAAATATTTTAAGGCAAAGGCTTACAAAACGCTTTCTTTGGTCGTGTGGCTCCCGCTTGTTCTGACGATAGCGTTTTATTTTATGAGCCTTAGCAAAGAATCTGGAATTTTTTCGTTGCCGCTGGTGTATTTTTATATTTCGGTGCAATTCGTTACGATTGTTTGCTACCTGATTTTTAAAATCCACAAATCGACAAGGCTCGGCCAATTCCTTTTTAACCAATACAAAAAAATTATTGCAGATGAAGTTGAAAAAACTTGCCAAGAGGCTGCAAAAATTGAGGAAGCGCGTCCTTTCTTAAACGCCGTAAATTTTGCAGAAACTGAGTCTGACAAAAATGAGCCTTCTGAAAAAGAGCCTTCTGGCGCGGTAAATAATTAGAGCTGTTCGGAAAACTGAACTTTCTTAACGCGTTCATTGATTTTTTAGATTCTGGAGAAATTATGTTGTATTTTATTTTATCAATAGTTGTTATTGGCGGCGGAATTGCAGAATTCTATTTTCTTTTGAATCACAAAGAAACTTTTTTTCCAATACCGTGCTATTATGTTTCCGCAATTTTGATTTATGTTGCCATGTTCTTTATTTCTGAAATCTACAATTTTAATTGGTTCAGCGTACCGAGCATGATGCTGCTTGCAACTGGAATCGTATATTCAATGCTGATTGACAAATATGACGGCGTTGTTTACGGCCCCGCTGTTACGATGATTTTGACGTTGCTCGGAAAAATTATTTTTATAGAAAAATTGAACGGCTTTTTAGGTGCGCTTTTGGGGCTTTCTATTGGCTATGCCGTGCTTTTTGCTATAAAATTGTTCTCAAAATCCTCAAAAAGAGTAAAAAATGACGGAGCGTTAAATGACTAGAGCCGAAACATATAATACCGAGTACGTAAAAATGAATCATGCCTATATTCAGCTTTTTGAATCTTATCAGGTTTTGATGCAGGCTGACGATGTGGACGAGGAAGTTAAACAGGTTTTGGAAAGCGTTTTTATGGTTTTAAATCCGACTCTTGACAGAATCAAATCTGAAATGACCGTAAAAACTAGATACAAGACCGATTCTTCGTCAAATAAAACGCAGAAAGGAAAGAGTTCAGAAATTGTGACGGAAGAAAGTAACGGCGGAAAAGTCTTCCATCCAAAATTTTAAGTTCGGCCACGCAGAATTAAAAAAGTCAGCATGATTACGATTGATTTTGAAAACAGGTGCGAATTTGGTTTGTGCGAATGCATTTACGCTCAAATAAAAACGCAAATCCTTAACGGCACTTTGCTTCCTGATGAAAAACTTCCCTCAAAACGCTCTTTTGCCGAACATTTGGGGGTTAGCGTTATTACGATTCAGAACGCATACGCCCGACTCATTTCGGAAGGCTATCTTTATTCAATAGAAAAAAAAGGTTTTTTTGTTACGAATCTGAGTCTTGAAGAAGTTCCTGATTTTTCTAAGGACTCAAAAAATTCTCCAGCCGAAAATGATTCAAAAATATTCCTTCCGCAATTTGAAAAAACAGATTTTTTTACGGATTTTAGAAATAATTCTACAAGTTCAGAAAAATTTCCCTTCAGTCTTTGGACGCATTTGATGCGAAAAGTTTTAAAGACAAATGACGAGCGACTTTTGAGCCGAATTCCTGCAAATGGTGTTTTTGAACTCAGAAAGGCGATTGCAAAATATCTTCTTGAATTCAGAAATATGAATGTAAGTGCTGAGCAAATCGTTATTGGTGCCGGAACCGAGTCTCTTTACACGATGCTGGTTCAGTTTTTTGGCAGGGACAAATTGTATGCGGTGGAGAATCCTGGCTATCACAAAGTCGCAAAGATTTTTGAATTGAACGGAGCGGCCGTTGTTCCCGTGGATATCGATGAAAGCGGAATAAATTCGGACTTGCTCGAAAAATCCTCGGCGGACGTGGTGCATATTTCGCCCGCGCATCATTTTCCGACCGGAGTTGTAATGCCTGTAAAACGGCGGCGCGAAATTCTTTCCTGGGCGAACGAGTCAGAAAATCGTTTTATAATCGAAGATGATTATGATAGTGAATTCCGGTTTAACGGAAAGCCTTTGCAAACGCTTCAAAATGCTGACGAAAACGCAAAAGTTATCTATATAAATACATTCTCAAAAACATTGTCGCCGTCGTTTAGAATTAGCTACATGGTTCTTCCCGAACGAATTGTAAATGATTTTTTTGACCGGCTTGGTTTTTATTCCTGCCCTGTTTCTGCCTTTGAGCAGTTTACGCTTGCGGAATTTATAAATCAAGGATTTTTTGGAAAGCACATAATCCGAATGAAAAATTATTACAGAAATCTTCGGAATAATCTGATAAATCAATTGGAAGCGAGTAAAATCGCTTCGATTGCAAAAATAAACGAAGAGGAAGCTGGGTTGCACTTTTTGTTAAAACTGAATTCTCCGCTTGACGGAAAAAGGCTTCAGCAAAAACTTGAGGAGCACAAAATCCGGATTCCCCTTTTGAGTGATTTTTATTACACAAAAAATCTTGGCGATACCCCTGAAAATCCGACTTTTGTCCTGAACTATTCGGGCATTCAAAAAGAACGGATTTCAGAGACTGTACGGCGAATGGAAGATTCGATTATTCAGTCTTAAAAGTGTCGATGATGTCTACAAGACTCTTTGCGTTTCGGCTGAGTTGGTTGCTCATTTCTGCAAGTTTTTCTGAAGCTGCTGCGTTTTGCTGAACAACAGAATCTAGCTGAGTGATTGCGATAGTGATTTGTTGCGCACCATTGTTCTGTTCTTTGCAGGCAACAGAAATCCCGTTTATAAGTTCCGTAGTTTCTTCGATGTTTGGAATTACGCTGTTAATTTTTTCACCGGCATTTTGAGCTTCAACGAGTGTTTTTTGCACAAGCTGAATGATTTCTTCGCTGGAATTCTGGCTTCGTTCTGCAAGTTTCCGAACTTCACTTGCAACCACGGCAAAGCCTTTGCCCGCTTCGCCTGCCCGCGCCGCTTCGATTGCTGCATTCAAAGCGAGCATGTTGGTCTGTCCTGCAATGTCATCGATGATATTTATTTTTTCTGCAATTTCCGTAACGGCGGCAACCGCGTCTGCAACGGCATTTTTTCCAGACGTACTTTCAGTTGCTGTATTCGATGCGATAATTCCTGTTCGGGCTGCATTTTCAGCGGTCTGGTGAATGTTCGAGGCCATTTCTTCCATTGTGGCCGACATTTCTTCGCTCGAAGCCGCCTGCGCACTTGCACCGCTCGAAATTGCCAGACTCGAACTCTGCACTTGCATACTGTCTTCTTGCACTTCAAAAGCCGTCTCTTTTACTTTTATGATGACTTTTAGAATTTTGTCCATCGTATGGTTAAAATAATTTGCAAGCTTTGCAATTTCGTCGTTTCCTTTTACCGGAAGTCGTCGCGTAAGGTCGCCCTCGCCTTCTGAAATGTCTTTTAGCATATTTGTTATGCTGGAAATTGGTCGTGCAATTGATTGTGAAATGACAATCGTTACGAGAAGCGAAATTAAAATTGAAAGCAAAATAGCCATTGCAAGAACCCGAATGACGGAATTTGTCGTTGCGTTCAAAACTGTGTTCGGAACCAGGTAAATATAATTCAAAGGAATTAAACTGTTTTCTGAAGGCACGCAGACAATTTCGTATTTGCCTTTCAAAAAATTGTCGATGTTGAGTTTTTCGCTAAAACGGAATTCTGAACCGATTTCGTAATTTTCAAATCCTTGGATTCCAATTTCTTTTATGTTTTTAAAAAGATTTTCTGGGTGATAATGGTCAACGAGAATCGAGCCGTTTCTGTCAACGACCATCATTCCAGAAAGAATGCTGTCGCTCTCGTTTTTTACGTTGCCGACCGAGGTCTGAAAAGTCGTTAAATCAACGTCCGCAGTTACGACTCCGCGTGGTGCGCCGTTTATGTCGTTAAAATATTTAGAAACGACAATTACAGGGTCTCCGCCGGATGTTGTGTAGGCGTCCGAATAAAAAATCGAACCGCCCGCAGCCTTCGCGTTTTTGTACCATGAGCGGGTGCGGCTGTCGTATCCGTTCGGGCGGTCTTCCTCTGGGTATCTTACGAAAGAGCCGTTAGATTCTAGAGAAAGCGACATTCCGAGAATATCATATTTGGTTTCCGAGAAGGTTTTTGCAAGTTTGTAAACGTTATATTCATATTCCGAAAAATTCTCTGGATTCATAGGAATTTTTCCGCTTGGGTCAGACAAATTAACATAAGATGTGATGTCATCGCTCGTTTCTCTGAATAAATCTGTATTTGCCAGCAAAGTGACCGTCGAACCGATTTCTGAAAAATAATTTTCTACAGTCGTATCTGTCAAACTTGAGATTTCTTTTACATTTATTTCGAAAGAATGTTCGTTTATTGAAGCTACTCTTTTAGAAATTACAATGCCCAAAATAAAGAGAATAAAAATAACAAGCGAAATTACGCTGAGTGTGATTTTCTTTCCGATAGAATTTGATTTTGCCCGCATAGTTGTATCCTTAAAATAAAAATGGGGTTGTCCATTTTTCAGAGCGATGCATAAAGAACGCAAGCCAGATTTTAGGATTTCCCCATGTTAAAAGATGAGTAAGGACTAAAGAACAAGGAATGAAATTTTGTTATCTTCAAGAGCGACAACTTTTAGGTCATGTCGCTCGCCTGATTCTGCGTCCTGAACAGAAATAAGTGAACCTTCTTTGATGTAATAAACATAGCTTTCGATTGTGTGACTGCACCAATCGTCACCCACTATAAGATGATGATGAAGCTCAATCTCACCAAGTTTGCCAACTGCTGCCGCACGAATTTTTGAAATAGTGCAGTATGATTCAATTCTTGGTTCACCGTAAGAATCTGTTAAAACATCAAGAGGCAAGAATGACATTGTTTTCTCACCGACCAAATAGCTTAATTCTTCAGATGCTTTCATAATTACCTCTAATATTTTGCGGAAGAAAAGTCCCCTCCGCTTTAAAGTTTATAGATTATTTTAAGGCATGATTTTCTATCAGTCAACAATAGAAAAATTTATTTTTATTTAGGAAAAAAGACTGAATCTTAATAAAAATTAAGTATAAAATAATATTTAATTTGCATTCGGCTAACTTTGGTATTATCATTAAAGAATATTTATAGCAAAGCGAGATTAATTTTTCGTGTGCAACATAACAAAATAAAAAAGGAGAATTTTTGATTTATGAGTAAGGCATCATCTACTTCATCTGATAAAAAAGAACCGCGTGTACTTGCAATTATTCTTGGTGGTGGAAAAGGAACAAGACTTTACCCACTTACCCAAGTTCGTTCAAAGCCTGCCGTTCCGTTCGGCGGAAAATACCGAATCGTTGATATTCCAATTTCAAACTGTATAAATTCTGGTTACAGAAAGATTTATCTTTTGACACAGTTCAACAGTGCATCTCTGCATCATCATATTACAAATTCATACAATTTTGACCGATTCTCAAAAGGATTCGTAGAGATTCTTGCTGCCGAGCAGACTCTTGAGCACTCTGGCTGGTTCGAAGGAACTGCCGATGCCGTAAGAAAGAATATGAGCCACTTCCGCTCTCAGAAGCCGACTCACTACATCATTCTTTCGGGTGATCAGCTCTACAGAATGAATCTTAAAAAATTCATGGAAAGCCATATTGAAAGCGGTGCGGATATTACAATCGCTACGACTGCAGTAAACCGCCATGATGCCAGCGGATTTGGAATCATGAAAATCGACAAAAACAAGAAGATTACTGCTTTCCAAGAAAAACCTGCTCCAGACAAGGATATTAGTGACTGGAAAATTCCGGAAGGTTCGCGAGGCGACTTGCCTAAAGAAAAAGAATATCTTGCTTCAATGGGTATTTACATCTTTAATGCTGATGCAATGGAAGAAGCTCTTGACAACGAATATACGGACTTTGGTAAAGAGGTAATTCCTGTATCGATTAAGACAAAGAAAGTTAATTCGTACATTTTTGATGGATATTGGGAAGATATTGGTACAATTCGCAGTTTCTATGAGGCGACTCTTGACCTTACGAACTACGATCCTGCATTCGATTTTTACAATGCTGATGAACCGATTTACACTCACATGCGCTTTTTGCCACCTTCAAAAATCAACGATGCTCTTATTGAGAATTCAATCACTGCGGAAGGATGCATTATTTCCAAAGCAAAATTAAAGCGCTCTGTAATTGGAGTTCGCTCAATTCTTGAAGTTGGTACTGACTTGGACGGCGTAATCGTAATGGGTGCTGACTGGTACGAGAATAAAGAGACTAAAGAAGAGAACGCGAAGAACGGAAAACCGAACATTGGTATTGGAAAGAACTGTAAAATCGCACAAACAATTATTGATAAAAATGCGGCAATCGGAGATAACTGTCGAATCAACGTTGATGGAAATAAATACCCGGACGGTGACCACGGATTGTTCTACAGTGCGGACGGAATTATCGTAATCCACAAGGGGGCTGTAATTCCTTCTGGAACGGTAATCTAGTATAACGAATCCTAAATAATTGGTCATTCTGAGCGCTACGCCACGACTGCACGACAGCTACACTCGTGTGTCTCAGAATCCCAAAACAAAGATTCTGAATCGAGTTCGGAATGACGGTTAATTATTATTCGTTGTACTACTACATTCGTCTTACTTAGATTTTAGAGCAGAGTTTTTTTAAAGGCTCATCGCTTCACTAAAACAAGTTTTTACGCCGATGAACGCCGAGATGCACAGATTTTTTATCTGCGATTATCCGTGTTTATTTGCGTTAGAAATCTAAAAACTGATTTTTTATACATCAGTTCTGTTTTGATTGAATCGATGGGCTTTTTTGTTTATATTACAAAACTGATATGGATTTTTACGATAAACTCGGTGATTTGCTGAGCGAAACTTTGGATTCAGGAATTTTGCCAGACTCAAAACTGGAAAACGAAAGCTCAAAAAACGCCCCCGAAGATTTTGCGGGTGATGATTTTATAAACGATGATTCGAAAAGTGCTGACGTTCAAAATAAAGAAGAATCGTTTGAAAACATTGGAACAAAATTTAAAAATCAAGATTTTGATGAAAAAAAATCGACTTATAAAAAGGTTTGCGAAAGCGAGAAGCTCAAAACCAAAACATTCACTTTTGAGCATTTTTCGGTGAATAAAAAAAAGTCGTTGCCTCAAAACGTAAAAGATGCATTTAAGTTTTTAGGAATCCCCGAAGATACGACTTTTGATGAGGCAAAAAAAACTTACAGGGAAAAATTGGTTTATTTTCATCCCGACAAGTGGAACAAAGAGGACACGAATCCAGTCCTGCAAAAAATTGCCCGCGAAAAAACTCAAAAGATTCTTGAATGCTGGCAAGTTGTTGAAAGCTGGTTTTCTTTAGAAAGACAAAACAACGGCTAAAATGCCATTCATTCTTACAGTCAACAGCAGTTGGCTCTTGATTTTTCCATCAAAAAATAAACGCTATGTCCGTAAAAAGTGCGCATGACATTTTTTGGAACATAGCTTAACAAAAGATTTTATACGGTTAAACCGTAAAACTGTCAACCTGATTACCAATATCGTTGATAGAGTGTTTCATTACGTTGGCAATTTCTGAGAGAGCTGAGCCCGCATCGTTAACTCTACCTGCACTCTCGCCCATTTCTGTCATACTTTGCTTAATCGTATCGGTTTCTTTTTGAAGCGTACCAACATCTGAAATAATTGTCTGACTGTTTCGAGCCATATCGTTCGAGGCATTCTGAACTTGACGAGTGCTGTCGTTCATTCTTGAAAGGGCGTCTGTAATCAGTGACGAACCTTCGCTCTGTTCCTGCATTGCTGTTTTAATCTGATGAACGAGCGTGTCGGTAAGTTTTATTTCGGAAGCAAGCGATGTGTAGCCGTCAACGCCTTTTTGAGTTGCCTCAACAACGGCGTTAATTGCGCTTTGAATCTGTGTGAGCTGCTCACCGATTGTTGCCGACTGTGAACTTGAAGTTTCGCTCAGTTTCCGGATTTCGTCTGCAACAACTGCAAAGCCCTTACCGGCTTCACCTGCGTGAGCTGCTTCAATAGCCGCATTCATAGCCAAGAGGTTCGTTTGCTCTGCAATAGAAGCGATAACGGCATTTGCCTCACTCAAAAGATTGCTTTGGTTCTCGATTTCTATAATCTGCTCCTGCAGTTCCTCTTGTGTTTTTGCACCGCTCTCCGCATCTGTTGCAAGATGTGCAAAAGCTGCTGCCATTTTGTCTACGGAGCGATTAACTTCATTTATGTTGCCGACCATTTCCTCAACCGCGCTGGAAGCCCCTTCCACGCTGTGTGTCTGTTCCGTGACCAGCTGTTCGAGACTTTCGATATTGCCAAGAATGTTGTTAACGCTGGAACTTGTCTGCTCAACACATGCAATTTGACTTCTGAGATTTCCGTCAAGGTTGCTGATTCCGCCTGTAATTTGGTCAATAGCTGCCATTGCATCTTCGGTCGTGTTGTCCAACTTGTTGCCTGCATCGCTCAGGGACGTTTTTGAATCCTTCATGCTGGCAATAATTTCTTGTAATTTCTCACTGTAAAGATTAAAACTTTCAGCAACGTCCCCGATTTCATTCTTGTCGTGAATGTTAAGTCGTCGTGTCAAATCACCGTGACCTTCTGCAATTTCGTGAGCGTTTTCTCCGATGTTTCGGGCAATAAAAATAAGCGGGCTGAGTCGTTTTCTTGCAAAAATGGCCCCAAATACTGCAAAAAGCAAGCCAACAAGGGCGCAAAGAATGCCTGATTGGGTCATAGTTTTAATGAATGCGGCGTTGACAGTCTTTTTGGGACAGCAGACAACAATTTTGTATCCTGTTCTTTTGTTCTGAATTTGCTTTGTGTAATAAATCTTATTGTCCATCACAACTTTGCCGTCAGTTTCGTCGGAATTTACAAAAACCGCAAGTTCTGGAATATCAAGCTCATTGATATTCTGAAATGTTGCTTTTCGGCTTCCTGTATCAGCGAGAATAAGTCCGTCTTTCTGGAGCATAACAACCGAGGAACCCTCGCCAAAATCCAGCGTAGAAAGAATACTGGTCAATTTTTCAAGAGAGATGTCAAGACCTGCGTTTCCGATAAAATTGCCACTAAAATCTCTGACACTACAAACTACGCTAACGACCAGTGCCCCGTTCGTGGTTTGGTATGCACTTGTGATTACAGGATTACCGTTTCCGCTTGTAGCATCTTTGTACCATTGTCGTTTCCTTGGGTCATAACCGCCTGATTTTGAATGGGAGAGATTTGTTGCGTAGCCGCCCCATTCTGTGCCGTAGAATACTTCAGACGTGTCGCTGTCGCTTTGTGCGAATTCCTGTGCGATTGCACGAATCGCAAGCTCCGTTGGGCTTTTTTCATAATCAGCAATCTGAATCGTTCCTGATTCGTTTATGAATGAATGAATACTATCATCTGCATTTTTAACTGGATCTGAGGCACAAAAAACTTTGACAGCGGATTCTTTTGCATTAAAAAATATATCGATGGAGTTTGAAAAGTCCTTTAAGAGGTTTCCTGCCGAAGAATAAAAATCGTTGAGAGCGCTCTTTTCAAAAGAAGTTCCGACAACGACTTGCGAAATTGTAATTACCAGAAAGATAACTGCCAAAACTGCTAGCGCAAATTTACTTGAGATTGACAACCTCGCTTTTTTTTTCATTTAGTGCCTCCTGATTAAAAAAAATTGCCGTATTCCCAGTTAAAAAAGAAGTCTCAATACGATACGATGCAATATGAAGAATGCGAAAATTAGTATAATTTTGACGTAGGCACAATTCACCTACCTGCCCATTGGCAGTTTTCTTTTATAACAAAATAGTAAGTTAACAAATATTATATTATCGCAATGTTGCAAAGTCAATTTTCATTATTTAAAACAATTTTAATTGTCGTTTTGCATGAAAACTTAAGAGCGAGAAGAATCGGAATTGTGTTGTGAAACTAATCCTCATAACGCCATTCTTTTATTATTTTTACAGCAACGTCATTCTCAAAATCCACTGTTAGCCAAAGAAAGGTATACCAGCCTCTTCCATCTTCACCTGTGTACAGAAAGGATTTTTCATTTTTTGAGATTGGTTCGCCCAACAGCTCAAGAACTTCTTCTTTTGTTAGCCCTTCCTTCAATAGAGGAACGTTTAACGGCTTGAATGTTGCTGAAACTTTTGTGTCTGCCAACGGATTCCTGTAGTATTTGTATTCATAATCAAAAAGAACCATTGCAAACAGAACGAGTCCACTAAAAACAGATATAAGAAATACGATGGAAAATGCAATTCTTTTTTTTTAGGAGTTTTATGACTGCCATAAGAATACCAGATATAGGAAAGAAAAAGTAAGGAATAAATCGATAAAATTCCAGACGAGGCTTTATGTTCGGCTTTAGAGCTGCTATCAACGCATCGTTTCTTCCGAACCAATAATACGAAAAAGGAATAAGATTGAGCAAAAATGAAGCCAGACTTACGACGAGAAAAAAAAGTATGATGCGTAAAAAACCGACACCAAAATATTTTAGAGTTTCATTTATAGTTGGGTGCAATTTCTTGAATTCATAAAGATTTAAAGCATCTTTATAGATAAAAAATATTTCCAAACAGCAGATTAAAAAAACAAAAATTATTATTTCCATATTTTTCCTCACAAATCCTTCATATAAAGCACTTCGTCTTCCACAAGCTTTCCCATAACTGTCTTTGTAAAGGCTTTTGCAAACTTCATTCCGTTGCGTTCTGCCACATGCCGGCTCGGAAGATTGTCAGACTTCATATAAGAAATTATTTTTTTTATGCCGCGCGCTTTTGCGAATTCTGCACAGGCCTTTGCTGCCTCTGTTGCATATCCCTTGCCTCGAAACTCTTTGCGCAAGTGATAGCCGACTTCAGGGAAAAACTCAGATTCCACTTGCTGCATGGTAATTCCGCAGTCGCCAATCATTTCCTTGCTTTCTTTTAGGCAGACTGCCCAAAGTCCAAATCCGTATTTCTGATAATTATCAAGATTCCACTTAATCCAGTTTTCAACTTCCTTACGCGAAAAAGGATGCGGATAAAAACGCATAGATTCCGGGTCGCTCAAAACAAGCGATAGCGCATCAACATCTTCAAGCGTCATCTCGCGTAAAAATAGTCGTTCAGTTTTTAATATCATTTTACGCTCCAAAACTCTGATTTTTTATTTTCAAACCGTCAGTTCAATAATATTTTGCTCTATCGCGACAATTGCGCTCTCGTAATATCCGTCGCCCGTGGTTCGAGGCCCGCTTTGAACACAAAATCCCGCACGCGAAAGTTTTTCCGTCAACTTGTCCACAGCCGACGCGCTTCCAAGACTGAACGCCAAATGCGCCCAGCCCGTGCGGAACGGCTCTTTTTTGCTGTCCACGACTTCTGGGCGTGTCATAATCTCAAGGCGAGCGCCAGAATCAAAAGTCAAAAAATATGAGCGGAATCCAGTCTTTTGATTGAAATAGCCGTCATTCGCCTTTGCGCCTAAATACTGAACGAAAAAATTCTTTGCTTTTTCCAAATCGCAAACATAAAGCGCAACGTGTTCGATTTTCATTTTTTCCTCCGAAAGTAAATCTAAATTCTAATTCGGCATGGCACACGGTTCGGAAAATTTTTCTGTTGAATCGTAAATGCGAGTCTTTTTGCACGTTAGGCAAAGAGCATGTATATTCAGTCCAAGAAGCAGTGTTTGAATGAGCCAGCCGAAACTTGTAAAATATGTGTAAAACGGCGGCAAATCCATTTCATCGTACCAGATGCATTTTGCGGCGGGATTCTTTGAAAAGCGTTTAAAGTAGTATTCGTAGGGAATATTCGGGATGACATTTTCTGTAAAGAGCGAGAAAGTCGGTTCTGCCACCGCGTCTGACAGGTAATAGCAAATTCCACTCGGCTCGTCATCGTGCCACATGCTGAACGTAAAAAACTTAAAGTACAGCGAAAACATGCAAAGTGGAGCGAATATCAACAATAGAAACGATAGCGACAGGATTTTTAGCTATTTTTTTCATTTTTTTCATTTTTTTCTCACCTCAAAAACAAACGGATTTGTTCGTCGCTAACGCGATTCACGTTTTTTGATATAAGCATCAGAGTATAATCGGTTTATACGCCAAAGCCTTATCAACAACCTCTTCTGGAGTGTTTTCTTCATAATATATCAAATTTATCACCTCAGGATTCATAACATTTTCCTTCAGCACTTCAATCATCTTGTCAATTTCAGATTCAGAACCTTCACAGTTCATTATTTTAGACACTAACTCAATTAACTCTTTCCTGCTCATCATTTCTACCCTTTTTTAAGCCGTTGAACTGTCTGCAATCGGTCATTTTGGTTTGTTTTTGGACTTATTGAAGATGAGGACGAGCTGAAACACAACGCCTTGACCAAGAACAGAAAGGAGATTTACGAACAAGATTAATTCGAAAATCAATCTTGTTTCAAAGTCGGGCGTAAAAAAGCGTTTTGTAAAAAATCCCCAATTGAAATAATCCAAGAATGAGCCCAAAAACGCAAGGAACAGACAAACGGCAGTTTCTGCAATGAAGATTTTTTTTGTACTTTTTGTGCTTTGGCCTTTCAGTTTTTTGAGAAACAAAAAAGACGAGCAAAATCGGCGGGAGAAAGATGTCGGCAGCCATTTCAAGTAACGAGATGTAGGTGCGGACGATGCTTTCGTCCTTCTTGGTGGTGATGAACCAAAACAAAAAGAAGAGCGAATGTGTCAAAACGATGATTCCGAAGCATTTTGCGTAATTTTTCAGCATTTTTATTCCTCAATTTTTTTTCTCAAAAATATTCTTGCTCAAATGAGATTTTTGATTTTACAAAACTGTGGTGAACGACTTCAAGAGAGCGCAAATCAAGCGCGGTGAGCCAAAAATCTTCTATTGTGCTGACACTGCTTTCGCCAGAATTACCCATTCCGATAAAAACAAGATACGGCTTTCCGTCTTTTTCAACGATGTCGAATCCCCACTGGACGCCCCGAAGCGCAAAAAGTTCTTTTTCGTCTTCAAAAGATTTTCCGCTTGTTTTGAAAACTTCCCGCGCCCTTTTGAAGATTTTTATCGTGTAATTCGACGGAAGGCGTGCAACGGAAGTCCAGTAAAGTTCTGCAACGATTTTTTTGTCTTCGATTTCGCGCTCGATTTTTTGCACGTGGTCGCCAGAGATGCCCAAAAACGAATAATCGAACGCTGCCATTTGCTCGATTCTCTCAGCGCTAATCCATTGCTGTTGCTCATCTGTCAAATCGTAGCTGTAGCGGGAATGCGCAGAGGCGATTTTTTTTCCACGCTTTTTCTTTTGCGCTGAAGGAAAGCAGGTTGTATGAAGAAAGGCGCTTTGTGTCAAAGTCGCGCTCGATTTCAAGGAACAACGTCTCTTTTTTGTTCTGCACGGGAAAGACCATGCCACACTCGCCTTTTGCGCCGCTCGCCGAAAAATAAATTGTCCACTTCTTCGCCTTTTTGTCAAAGCGGAAAATGCGAAAATACGCAAAGCCACCGCTTCCTTCAAGGCTCATCATCGAAAGCATTTTGTCTTTTATGCCGTCAAGGTGAATCGGCGTGCAATAAAGGTTTTGCTTTTTGGTGAGCTCGACGAAATCGGGATGGAACTCCTCTTTTTCGCTCTGAGCCGCGTCGATTGTGTTGTAATTGAGAACGCTCTCAAAGTCCGCGTATGTTTTGTACTCGCTGTTTTTGACAACTTCTGCAAAATGCAGCACGTTCGGCACTAGCGACTTTGCAGACAAAAAGGATACAAAGAACACCGAAAGCAACATTGCGATTAAAAATATCTTTTTCATTTTTCCACCCATACATAACTTGTCGCAGGACCGGAGCCTACTTTTTCAATAAGACCGGATTTTACCAAATCCGCCAATGCACGCTCGACGGTTTTTGTGCTGATGTCAGGGCATTTTTCCAGAATCTGTTTCTTGTTGATTTTGCCGACCGTGTTCTGAATCAGGCGTTTTACCCGCTCTGGCTTTGAGATTTTTTCTGATGAAAGGTATTTGACGCGACTCTCAAACTCATTAGAGGCTTTTATCAAAAGTCCGAGGTAATATTTTACGAACGGAATATAAAGATTTTTGCTTTCATGCCAGTTAGCAGAACAATCCTGCAGAACTTCGTAATATGTTCCTTTTGTCTGCTCAATCAGAAGTTCGATGCTGATATATTTTCCCACAATAAAACCTGCACGATAAAACAAAAGCAGGGATAAAAGTCTGCTCATTCGCCCGTTTCCGTCCTCAAACGGATGAACACACAAAAAATCAAGAATGAACATTGGAATCAAAAGTAGTTTTTCAGTTTTATTTTCGTTCCAAGCCGCAATAAAAGCCTCGCACATCTGACGCATGGCTTCTTCGGTCTCAAAGGCGGGAACTGGCTTGAATCTCATTTTTTGATTACCAAAACTGTCCGTCTCTGCAATGATGTTGTCGCTTGTTTTATATTTTCCGCCATAACCAGAACTTTTGTTGTATGAATACAAATCACGGTGCAGCTGCTTGATAATATTTGATGAAGGCGAGATAAAATCATAGTTTTCATGAATCGTGTTCAGAACATCTCTGTAACCCGAAATCTCTTCCTCGTTGCGGTTTTTAGGCTGTGTTTTTTGCTTCATCAACTCTTCAAGACGCTTGTCGGTCGTAAAAATTCCTTCAATTCTGTTTGAAGACTTGGTACTTTGGATTTTTGCAATTTCAAGCAAGCTTGCAAGCTCATCTTGTTTTGCCTCAACAAAAAGCTGCTGCCTTCCCTTATGCTCATAGGCAGAGCTCAAAAGAGCAACAATTTCTGGAGTCAGCAATTTTTTTGCATTCTCATCATATTCAAAAATATGCATAATCTACCCCAAACCAGAATTATCTATGTCATTTTATATTATTTTGAGGTAGATAACAAGAAGATGACATAGATTTTATCAGCAGGAGTTTTCAGATGGTGACATAAGTTAAAAGTGAGTCCATTTTACGATTCAATTCTAACTCTATAATAGTATTTTTTTATTTTAAGAACATCACGAATATCATAACCGAAAGTGCGCAAAAGCTCATTGTCTTTCGCTTTGTAGAGCTCCAGAAAATTATCATCTTCATCAAATACAACAACGCTGTAATCGTCCAAAAACTCTTTTTCCCAGATAATACCAACATATTTTCCGAATACTCGAACATTTTCATTATCTTCCTTGTCGCTCAAATGATTTGAAAGCTCTTTTTGTATAGTTGGAAAGGAAAAGAAAAGATCAAATCTTTCAGGAACAGCATATTTTGAAAACAGGAGCATTAAGCACCAATTGAAAACAGGAATAATAGCAAAAAACAAATATTTGAGATTTCTTTTTTTTACCGTATGGACAATAATAAGTACCGCATTTAGCAAACCCCACATAAAAAGACATGCAACACTAAATAACATCCCGACAATATCAAATATTCTGATAATCCAGAATGCTGAAAGAAAAATCAGAAACATCATAATATTTGGAATCAAAAATATAAAAAGAAAACGCTTGTTTTTCATTTTTCTCACCTCGAAAACAAACAGATTTATTCATCGCTAACGCGATTCACCGCAAAGTTTTTAAAAGAAGAAAAATTTCTTTTTCCGTTTTGCATTCAATTGATTGGTTATTTTTTCCTGCAAAGTCTTTAAGTACTCATCAGAATCACTAAGATTATCGTTATTCAAGCAAAATCCTATCAATTCCAAATTTTCACTAATTTCATTCAGCATGATTTTACATTTTCCTTCAAACCAATAGTTTCTTTGGGTATATTTTCCAAAAAGCAAGTATTCTTTTAAAGTTGGATTCCCCGCCCAATTTGACTTAAAAAGCAATTTCGGGAACTTTATTTCAGTATTGAGCGTAATTTCTGAAAACTCATCAATTTGCATAAAAGCTTTGCAATATTCGATATAAGTGCGATGAATTTCATAAAGCTGATTGTAATCGTAATAATCCGAAGCAATTACAACATTGATTGATTCGGCTAGTCTTTGCAGAGAAGCAATAAATTCTTTTTTCAAATCAGGTGCAAGCTTCATTTTACCTCCGCTTGTTCGCTCAGATATCCCAAACCTTTGTAAAGTTTCTTTCCGTTTTGAAGAAAATGCAGCCGGCTTGACAACAAATACGGGTGAATGACGCAGAAAACACCCTTTTTTTCGGTGTATGTGCAGTCAATATCGTTAACTCGGCATTTTCCGTCGCTGAAAAATATAAACTCAGGCTTATCAAATCTGTTTCTAGCCCACGTGCTCACAAGTTTCTGAGCCTTTACAACAGCCCTAACGAAAACGACGGAATCATCGTACATGAACCACGATTTTGCTTCTGGGATATAAACAAGGACTCTGGAAGTTTCATCGCCGTCTACAAGCACGCGTCCCGTTGATCCGTCGTAAACGAACGTTTTATCAGAGCCTTTTTGCGTGTGCATTACGCCAAATGGATTTTCTTTGCTTTCTTTGCAAAATTCCACCGAGAACAATTGATAAATGCCCGCAGAATCCGAAGTGAACACGAACCGCTCCTCAGAGAGCTGGCTTTGACTTAACACGAGCACCGTTCTGGCTTTTTCTCCGTAAAGCTTAATCGGTGTGCAATAAAGGTTTTGCTTTTTGGTGAGCTCGACGAAATCGGGGTGGAACTCCTCTTTTTCGCTGTGAGGCGCGTCGATTGTCTCGTAATTGAGAACGCTCTCAAAGTCCGCGTATGTGGTGTATTCGCTCTTTTTGACAACTTCTGCAAAATGCAGCACATTCGGCACGAGCGACTTTGCAGACAACGACGAAAGCGCAAGCACAAAAAGCAGTGCAAAAAATATCTTTTTCATTTTTCCTCAGTTTTTTGCCAAATCTCTAAAACCGTATGTTCGCAAGGGAAAATTCGATTTTGTATCCTGCAAGTTTCTCGAATTCCGCATTCACCTTTTTGTAATCAAAATACCAGGCGTGAATCTTGATTTTTTCTTTTCCGCGATGATTTGAAATCTTCCATATAAATTCTTGTGCGCCCCACTTTGGATAGCACATGCCCATTTTGATTTTTGTTTCTGCCGAAATTTCGATTTTGTGATGAAAGAAAAACCAGTTTTGATAATCCAAAAGATTTCCGGAAATTGTGATTTTCTTTCCTAACGGAGCAAACAAAAAAATGAAGCCAAAAAGCAAATCACACGCAAGAAAAATTGAAGAAAAATGTTCTCTCAGAAGCAAAAAAAATGTTACAAGAAAAAATATTCCGAGGAGGACATAAAAAATATTCGTGAAGCTTTTCAGTTTTGGCCGTATGATGGTTTTGTTTCGGTCCATTTTTCCACCGTCTGTGAGCCCGCAATCTCGCGGATTACATTTTGCGAAAATCAGTCAAAATAACTGACTTCCGCCGATTTATAATTTCCGTCGTCGTCAAAATAAATACAAAGCTCCCAGCCGCTTATAAAGCCGTCCGCTTTCAAAAAATACGAAATCTCTTTTTCCAGAACGCGCTCTTCCACTGCAGGACGACCGAGCAAAGATAGAACTTCGGTTTTGTTCGGCTTTTCTGCGTCCAGCTTGGCTATAAGCGAAGTCGTCATTTGGTAGCGGCTTTTGCCTTTCTGCCATTTTTGCGCGTCAAAGTCAATCTGTTTTTGGCACGCTGCAAAAATCACGCAAAATGATAAAATCAAAATCAGTTTTTTCATTTTTCCTCCGTTTTCAGCGTCCTTTTGATTTTCATGCTCATAAGCGGCAGTACGTTTTCTTTTACAAAATAAATCCATTCGTCATCGCCCGAAGTAAGAACGGCTTTGAGGTACGGAACGACTTTTTTGTCGTCAAAAATCATTTTGCCCAAAGCAACTTTTGCTACTGGCCAGTTCATATCCATAAAACATTCCAAAAGTCCCGCATAAAGTTCAGAATTTGTCCGAAGCTCCAGCTCCGTGATTTTCTCGATTGAAGCAACGTCGAATTTGTCGCGGCACAGGATAAAATGAAAATTCGCGTTGTCGAGAAGCTTGTATTTTTTTAGTGGCTCGTCCGCATCCAAAAGCGGGCGGTTGATTTTGAGTGCGGTTTTGATTAAGCCAAGCAGCTCAGTTTTGTCTTTCATGCCGCCCCGCACGATTTTCAAAAACGATTTTGAGCGCTCTTTGCTGAGCGGATTTGAATCGCCGGGAACTGAATAGCAGCCGAAGCCGTCGAACGAAATGCGCAAAAGATAAATCAGCCCGCCCTTTTTTGCAAAATCCACAAAAACGCTTCCGTCAAAAAGCGAAAAGCAAAAATCGCTCGGTCGGGATTCTGGCATTTTGTAGAGGCAAATCTCGCAGTTGTTAAAAAGCTCCTCAAAATCAGAATTCATCTTTGTCCAACATTGGCGCGACAACGGAAAAAGCTGCTGCTCGATTTTGGAGAGTTCTGCTTCAGAGCAAGTGTTCTGCAACGATTTAAAAATCCCAGATTGGACAAGGTTCTTTTTGTTTTCATCGTTTCCCGCCTCAAAAAGCAAATCTTCTATAAAATGAAGATATTTTTCAATCGGCTCGTTTTCTCTGATTTTCTGCGTTATGAATTGTGCAAAATCACCTGCGGTAAAGAAATCCGCCCAAGCAAAATCTCGTTTTTCAAAGTCGAATTCAGGAAAGTGTTCTGTGATTGAATCGTAAAGATTTTTCATTTTTCCGCTTCTTCCCGCAACCGATAGTTCGTGCTTCTTCCGCCGGCGGTCGGATCTTTTTCGAGCACTCCTTTTTCTATCAAATCCGCGATGTCGCGAAGGGCGGTGTCAGAGGAACATTTTGCGATTTTTGCCCACTTTGATGAATTGAGAACACCGAACCAGTTTCCGTTGGTGAGTTTTTCGAGCATGAGAGTCTGACGCGGGTTGAGTTGAACACCGCAGAGCCTATTGCGGAACGAGTATTTTTTGAGGACATTTTCTGTTTCTATGCAGCTTTCATCGAGGGCTTTTTGCAGACACTCCAAAAACCAGATAAGCCACTCTGTAATGTCGGGCGAGCCGTGCTGGGTGCGTTCCAGAACATCATAGTAATTTTTTTTGTCGAGCGAAATCTGATTCGACATGCTATAAAAACGAAGATTCGTTCGGTCGCTCCGGCAAAGCATCATGTCCGAAATCGTGCGCGCGATTCGGCCGTTTCCGTCTTCAAACGGATGAAGCGTAACGAACCACAAATGAGCAATCGCCACGTTTACAAGCGAATCCCCTGATTTTGATTCATCGTTGAGCCAGTTCAAGAAAAAATGCATTTCTTCCGGGATTTTTTCGGCAGCCGGGGCTTCGTAATGAACTTTTTCCATCCCGATTGCGCCTGAAACAACCTGCATCGCTCCCGACCGATACTGCGCCACCTCGATTTTATTCATTCCGCTGTAGCCAGTCGGAAATAGGCAGGCGTGCCAGGCAAAAAGACGCTCTTTTGTAAGAGGATTTTGGTAATTCTGCGAGGCATCGAGCATCATTTCTACAACTGCATCAACATTTCTGTCCGTGTTGACTGCGATTTGCTTTTTTAGCCCCAAGCGGCGGGCAATTGAAGAGCGGACTTGTTCTTTATTGAGAAGGAATCCTTCTATTTCGCTGGATTTTATGACATCAGCGGAAATACTTTCAAGAATTTTGTCTTCTTTTTGAGAAAGCCCCAACAGCTCCATTTTTGAAAGCAGCTTTCCCTGTGAAATATGGCAACATTCCAAAAGCCCGGAGATTTTTTGAGAATCATAAGTAAAATGCTGCCAATTTTCGTACTCGTAGATATACATAGTCGCATTCTAAAAGATTATGCGGAGATTAGCAATTTATTCACCGCATTTTTTGCGGTGAATAAAGGTTTATTTACCGCAGAGAAGCAGAGTCCTGTACCTCCTAATAGCGTTTACATTTTTCGGACATTTCATCAAAAAAATCTTCGATGGCAAAGCAAAAATGGCTGTAGGTAATCTGCACGGGAATTTTTTTTCTTCGGCAAAAAACAGGTACTTTTTCCCATGTTTTGATTCTTTAACGTTACATGATATTTCATTCCACGGAAAGAACTGTTTTGTCTTCAAATCCGTGATTCCATCGGCGTTGAATAAATTTGAGCGAAAAATTGAGCCAATATAAAATCCATTTTTCTTGATATTTTCCACATCCTGCAAGATTGTGTTGCCGCACTGCCTGCGCAAAATTTCGCGCATCCGGGACACGAACTTTTCTTGACAAAAAATCGCTTTGACTTCTTTTTCTTCCCCAGAAAGTATCAAAATGTTCGTATCCCGTTCGTTTTTTACCTGAAAATCCCTAATCTCAGAAATCAGAATACTTTTCTTTTTAAAAAAAGCGATGATGTCTACCGTAATTTTATCCCCATCAATTTCGACTTTTCTGAAAAAAACAAAAAGCGATAAAATGAACATAAGAATAAACACTGTCGTAATGAAGACCGAGCTGCCATCAAAATTTTCATCGCGAGTGAAATAGAAAAAAGCCCAAGCAGGAAATCCGAGCAAGAGAAGTACCAGAACTTTTGAATAGACAGGATAGCAATTGTATTTTTCTTTCTATTTTTCCGCCCTTTTTGTGAGTTTATCTAAGCCATTTTTCGGGATTTATAACTTTGTTTTTGTACTTCATCCTGATTTTCAGCTTCATACCGCAATCTCCTCCGCCGTACAGGGTTCCCAAAAAAGTGCCTTTTGAAATCTTGTCGCCAACGTGCAATTCCTCGTTGAGTTTTATCCAGCCGAAATATTCAATTTCCAAATCTTCGGTTCTGACGGCAATGGAATTACCATGTCCTCCGCTGGAAATTGTTTTGATTTCTGAAATTTCTCCGTCCAATGCGGAGCAAAATTTTTTGATGCTGTAATACGGGTACGCCACATAATCCCTAAAAAATGTTTTGCCCGTAAACGGATTTTGCGTCTCGCCGAATTTTTCAGTAATTTTGATTTTTGAAAAATCGACTTTGGCGCTGGTCGTTTCAAGAATTACGGAACGAGCGTCTATCGTCATTCTGTTTGTTGCGCAGGAAGTGAGTAAAAGCAAAAAGAGGGCTGTATGAATTAGAAAAAGTTTTTTCATTTGTTTTCCACCTTCTTGGCAAAAAATCTTCGCAAACGAAGTTCCTCGTTTTCGCTCATATATTTCAATGCTTCCTCGTCAAAATATTTTATGTGGTACGGATAAATGTCTTTCAGCTCGCCGTCGATGTATTGCAGGCAGAAAATGATGTTTCCAGAAACCAACTCCTCAAGAAAATCAAGATACGAAAGCTCGATACAAAAACCGTCCTTGTTGTCAAAATAAAAACCGTCGTGGCAATGCCAGTCGCCGCTAAAAGTGATTCGGTTATCATTCTCCGAGGGGCAGTTGAACACATACATGCGCACGTCGTCAAAAAGCCTGACAGAAAGCACGCCGTCATCTTCCTCAATTTCTAAGTCATAATCGCTCAAAAAACTTTTTATCAAATCAAAATCGTATATCATTCTTCCTCCGTTAGTTTTCTGATTTCAGGTTCTCTGCACGAAATAACATCGATAACATGATTTACGCAGAATAAGCCGTAATGCGTCCATTTTTCTGGATAAAAACTTCCGTCTTCAAATTTTCGGCAATCGGTCAGAACAGGCAAAGCGTCAATCAATCGCGATTTTTCAAAAATAACAAGCCCTCTGCCCTTTTTAACTTCTCCCGAATCATAGGAAGCATAAGACTCGTTCCTAGTTTGGTGCAGAATGTAATCATCAAAGATGATTTCGTAAAACTCGCTTGTATCTGGAAAAACAAGTGTTGCTCCGTTAGCAGTCTCGCCGTTTGTACCAAGCGCAATAACAAAGCGAATACTGTTGTCTTCGCCCTCGCTGGCAGAAATCAAAAACAGCATTTTGTTCAAATCTTTTCCGAATGCAAGTTTTTTCATTCTTCCTCCATTCGTCATGC
>NZ_JPUF01000039.1 GCF_014737315.1 Treponema zioleckii
GCAGTTCAGGGATTTATTTTTCTTTGGGGAGAGAATTTAAAAAGCGAGTTTTAAGCTGGTTAAAACTCGCTTTTGTTTTTTTATTGAATTATGACGTACATATAAACGTCTGCGGCGCCTTGGTCGCTAAATGTTAGTGTAAGTGTGTCGCTATTTGTTGTGCCGACTTTGTAAAGTGTCATTCCGTATTTAGGGCGGAGTGCGAGCGAGTAGTTCAGATTGAAAAGGAATGGTCCACTATATGTTGTGGCACTGCTGTCGTAAGCGGCAGACTTTTGACCTTGCACGATGAACTTGTTACTGTCTGTAGGATATTTATATGCGTTATCCCACAAGTTTATGGCTGTCATTGGGTAACTGTATGTGGTGCTGTATGTGAGAGTTTGTGCTGCAGCTTGATTGTGGGTGTAGTCACTTGTCGCACCGCCATTTGTGCAGGCTACCAGGAACTGCTGGAACAGTTCGTCGAAATTGTAGCTTTTGCTGGTTACGGTGTTTACGGCATCGACTATTGAGTTGCTGTCAACTGAATTGTTTGTGCTCATTTCCTTTACGAGTTTTGCTCCGCCATATTGGCGGCAGAGCCAAGAGCCAAAGCCGTAGCTGGTTGAGTAAGAAAGGGCTGCGTAGCCGTCGTTTCGGTATTCACGGATTCCTGAGAGAAAGTACGATGTGTTGAAGTACGGAAGTCGTTCTGCTTTTACGTTGGTAGAATCTGTAAGGCCAAGTTGGCTTGACATCATGTCTTCGCAGAGCATGGAAAGCATTTCGTTGTAGGCTGTGTCTGGAGTAATGCCTTGTTCGATGTCTTTTACACCGTAGTCAATCATGTGTTGGAACTCGTGTGCAAGGGTTGAGATTGAAGAATTCTGAGTTTCATCATCAGCGGCATAAATAGCATCGATGTAGAAATATTTTCCTTTATTTGAGTATGCGATTGGGCTTGAAACTCCCTCGATAGGAGTAAAATAATCTTTTGCATAGAAGTAGCCGAGTACGCCACATTGATTTGTAGCGTTGTAATCTGAACCAATATCATAAATTACGATATTTATTTTTTCACCTGTATCGCTATTCTCCGACATTGGAAGTGTTGCGGCAGCTTTGAGTGTACTTACTTGTGCAGTTGAATCTATTAGGTTGTTTGATTCATTTCCAAAAACATTTGTGATTATAGGATAGAATGATTCAAAGCTATTTTTAAATTTCGTGGCAACAGTTTGTATATCGCTTGAAGTTTTACCTTGTTTTGTAAAATCTGATTCGATACACCATACGTAACAATTATCACCTGCGGCATAAAGCTTTGCTGTTTTTTTGCCATATTGGTTCATGTTTACATTGATATCTACCCAAATATCCCTTGTACTAGTTCCTTCTGTGTAAGTTTTTTGCATGACTGGTGACGGAACTGTTGTACTTGCCACTCTTGCGCTTCTTGCGGCAGTTTTTACGCTTTCAAGGTCGATTTTTGGTGCGTGAAAGTGTTTGAACTGTGTTTCAGGTGGCTGTACGTCGTTTAGTTCCGTTGTATCGGCAAGGGCTGCACGTGAGGCTCCTGTGGAGTTTGTTATTGTGCGCTGATACTTTGCGGCAATTGTGGACTCTCCAGTGTTTACTTTTGCAAGGTAAACATTTTTTCCTGTGGTTAGGTTTGATATTGTTAATGTTTTTGTTTCAGGTGCGACTTCAAAAGCATAGTGGTTAATATCGCTTGCAGAATATGTATCAGTTTCGCTTTCTGTTGCAGTTATGATTTCTACTCCGTCTTCGGTGGTCTCTTCATCGCCTATGCAACTTGTAAAAGAAAATATAAAAAGTCCTGCAAATAAAATGAATGCGAGGGGCTTAAAAATGTCTTTTTTCATTCTGTTTGTCTCCATGAAATCTGGGATTCTTCAATGATTTTTTGTCATTGACTTTTTAAAATGCGTCTAATGTACAAAATATCAAATAAGTGCTGTAGTTACAGATTCCGAAACGAGTTCGGAATGACGGTTAATTATTTTCTCGTAAGTTCAAGTTTCCAGTTTTTAACATTCATATTGTTGAGAGGAATTCCGTTGATTGGCTCGTAGGTAATCACTCCGTTTGAAATTGTGTAAGTTTGTGTAATCGGTTCGCTTAGCGTGTTGAGCGGAAATTTGTCGTTTCCGTACGTCTCGGTTTTTTCAAAAAATCCGAATAATCTTGCGTTGTTTAATTTTGCAATACTGTCTGAAGTGGATTTTTTATATGTGCAAGTAATTGTGCTGTCGCTCGCGACGTTTCCGGTGTATGTTCCTGTTGCTATGGAATAGTCCTCTGTTATAGTTTTGTCATTTGTTTTTTCGGGACGTTCAAATTTTTTGTGAAGCTCAAAAGTGCCGTCGTCATAAAATGCAAGTGTGATTTTCCCAATTCCGCTTTCTTCGTTTTGATAATATGCTATTGCATCAGTGAACTCTTCCTCTTCCGAGCAGCCTGTAAATGAAAATGCGAAAAGTCCCGCAAGGAGTAGGGCTGTAAAAAAGTTAAGATATTTGTTTTTCATATTTGCCTCCATAAATGTGTCTTATATTTTAGTATAATGCCAAAAAGTTAATTTGTCTTTTGTGCAAAGCGGTTTTGCAGGGGAAAATCAATGTCAAAGGGGTTGCGGCTGCGCTCACCGGAAGGAGGGCGGGCAAAAGTTTTCCCAGACCGTGTGTCATGCTGAACTCGACCGCTTTCGTTTTCGCGGTCGCCTTGATTCAGCATCTGAGCCCTAAAATTGAGGTGAGCCCCTGAAACAAGTTCAGGGTGACGGTTTGTAATTCTGAATGACAAGATTTCAATACGGAATGGCAAAATTTCGGTTTTGACTGCGCTCTGCCGCCGTAGGGGCGAACGGGTTTATGTTCTCGTGGTGCGCGCTGGTGTTTCTGCGCGGACGACGGTCCCAAAGTCGGGCAAACTGTCAGTGGACTCAATGCGTTCATCTTCTTCTGAATTTTTATCTTCGCGTGGATTTTCGCCCGGCTTTTTTTGGGTTTTTGCTTTGTTTTTGTTTGCGAAATGCGTTCGGATTTTGTCTGAGCCGTTTATGTTGATTGAAAGTTCCGTGGTTTTGTCGGGGTTCATCGTATAGATTGCGAAGCGGTATTTGTGACCTTTTTTGACCGGAAAGCTGTCGTCAATGTAATTTTCGAAACTTTTTGAATTTTCGGGTTTTGTGTTTTCTGCGTCGTCGGTTACGTCGATGATTGCGATTTTTTGATAGCCGCTGAAAATGCTAGCGGTGCCGAGTTTGAAGATTTTGGCAGAAAACTCGATTTTGTTGCCTGCCGCAACGATTATTTTGTCGCCGTAAAACCATCTGTTGATTGAAGACGAGGATGGGAAAAAAAAGTCCAGCGGGGATGTAAACTTTTCTTCCTGCGGTTCTGCCGTGATTTTTACGACATCGGTTGTGTCTCTGAGCAGTGAAAAAATCCCAAGCGCGGTCGCGCTCAGTAATACGGCAAGGACCATTTTTAATACGACTTGTTTTCGTTCGTTCATTTTTATCTCCTCGATTTTATAAATATCAAATTAGTGTCATTCAAGTCATTTTAGCACTTATTTTTTGGATTCCGAAATGAATTCTGAATGGCAAAGTGATTTCGACTGCGCTCAACCACCGGGGGCGTGGGGAAAAGTTTTTCCCAGACCGTGTGTCATGCTGAACTCGACCGCTTTCGTTTTCGCGGTCGCCTTGATTCAGCATCCGTGCCCCAAAATTGAGGTGAGACCCTGAAACAAGTTCAGGGTGACGGTTTGCAATTCTGAATGACAAAGTGGTTTCGACAGGCTCAACCACCGGGGGCGTTTTAATTTATTTCTTTGAGTTTTAGATTGATGTTCATGCTTGAAAAAAATTCTGTGAGCGATTTTACAAAATCCCTGTCAAAAATAAAGTCTGCCTGTGCGGTAACCGCGTTGCCTTCGTAGCCAAGAAAAGTTACCGCAACGGGGTATGCGTCCTGAAACTCAAAAATGTAAATGCAGTCTTCTTTAAGGTCGTTGCTTACGAACGTCGTTTGGGTGGTAAAGATGGCTGCTGCCGCAATTTCTGTGGTGCCAAGCTTTGCGTTCCAGATTGAAGGAAAGGATGTAAAAAGCCGTTTTAAAAGTTCTGTTTGTAGCCGTGGCGAAAAATCTTTTATGCTGTCTTCGCTAAAACTTGCGCCAAAGGTACTGAGCAGGAGGTTAAAATTGCTCAAAAAATCACCGTCAAGGCGATAGATATGCGTTGGTTTTTCCATTTCGCTGGAGGCGAGTTCGGAAATCTTTTGATTTACTTGGTCATTGTAGTTTCCGAATAATAACGAGACGTAATCTTTGGATTTTGCTTTTTCGCTCATAAGTGAAATTGACGAAAGTCCGTGTTCGACAAGTGAATTGTCTTTTTGCTTTTTCGATGCGCATGATCCGAGAATCAGCGTGAGCAAGACGGGGATTAGAAATAGGGATTTTTTCATTTTGACTCCATTTTTTTATTTTGATGCAATTTTGTGCAGAGTTAAAGTTCCCTTTTGATTTTACCAATTATCTTTAATGTCGTTTAGAATTGCGTGATTTTCTTCTTCAAATTCAGCTTTTTTGTGTTCTTTTTTTTTGTCTGAGTATAGGATAACAGAGGAAGTGATTTACGTGTATTTTCTCACTTCGTTACGAAAATACTTGGGCATAAAAAAAGACTCTTGCGTTAAGCAATAGTCTTTTGGAATGTGGGCCATCTTGGATTTGAACCAAGGACCAAAGGATTATGAGTCCTCTGCTCTAACCGCTGAGCTAATGGCCCGTCAAGTAGAAAATAATCTAGCACAAAATCGGGGTTTTAGTCAAGGTGATTGCGGCTCACGGACAAGAAAAATTATTGGATTTTTTCCATTTTCAAATTGATGAAACTTTTGAGTTCCGAAAGTGTGCTTTCAAAAAATGAAATAAAATTTTTGTCCAGCACATAAGTTGCCGAGGCAATTACGGCTTTGTCTTCGCATTTTTCAAAGCCGACTGCAACAGGATACGCGTCTTCAAATGTAAAAATGTACAGGCAGTTTTCTTTTAGCCCGTCGCAGTCAAAAGCGGTTGTGGAAGCGATTATGCTTATGGCGGCGATTCCGAATGAGTCTGCGACTCTGTTTGACAAGACTGCTGGAATCATAAAAATAAACTTTTTTTCAAATTCATTGCGGACTCTTGGCGAAAGGTCTTCGTTTTCCAATCTGAAAATTCCCAGTGAATTCTGCACGAAAGCCGAAGCGTCGCCGGAAATTTTGTAAACTGCAGTCGGTTTTGAAACATCACCGGCACTGATTTCGCGGATTTTGTTCAAAATCTCTTCGTTGCTGACGAACATTGACCTATAAGTTTGGCTCGAAGCCTTTTCTTTCATCAGCGAGGCAAGCGAAAGTCCCTGTTCAAACAGCTTCTTTTCGCTTTTGCTCTTTTTGCCAGATTTTGCACTTCCCGCCGACATTACCGCAGTCAGCAGCATAAAAATAAGAATAAGTTTTTCATTGTATTACCCCATTTTTTTGTGTGTTTTGATTTTGATTTCGTTTTCGTTTATCGTACAGAAAAAGCCGTTTTTGGTGAATGAGCCGAGGGAAAAATCAAAATAAATGCGAATAGATATTGCACCTGAAATAATTATCCTGAATTTTCAGAAGATGGATTATCCGGTCGGCGCTGAATGATTCGGAAAGTTTTTTGTCGCCGGATTTGTACAGTTCGTCGAGATTGTTGTTTTCGTCGAAAATTATCACGCTGTAGTTGTCCAAAAATCCCGCGTCCCAGATGATTCCCGCGTAATCGCCGAAACTCCTGATGTTTTCGTTTTCCGTGCCGTTCCGAACGAAATCGTCGAGCTCGGATTTGTAGCGGGAAAACTCCAATTTGAGAGCAATCCGCTCGGAAACAGAATATTTTAGAATGAAAAACGAGCTTAAAACTGAAAAAGCAAGCGGAAGGAGAAACAGAATCGATTTTACGTTCCATTTTTCTATGAGAGCCGCAACGAAAACCGCAAGATTCGCAATCACAAGGAAAATGAAAACCGAAATAAAAAACAGCGCGCCCAAAATCGAGAGCTCCCTTATAATTTGGAACGAGAGCAGCACGTACAAAAGAAAAATTCCGTTCGAGAAAATCAAGGCAAATTTTTCATATTTTATTCGTCCTCATTTATCGGATTTTCCTTAAACTCTGCGTCTTTTCCGCTGATTTCCATTCTTGCGGTGATTTTGCCGTTTTCTTTTGTGATGAAAAAATCGTAATCGAAAAAAGCCCAGTTGTTGAATTTGTACTGCGAATATTGTTTGACAAGTTTTCCGCCGTGACGGACTTCAAAGATATTTTCGCCGTACTCGTATCGTGGGAAAGGCTTTTTTGTCCTGCCGTTTTCAAAAACAACGCGGTCGTTCCACAAAATCGTGATTTCAGGAAGCATTTCGCTTTCGGCGTGGACATTGAGATTGTTCAAATCAAAGAAAATTGAAGCCAAATGACCTTTTTCTTCTTCGTCCCTGAACAAATAACCGTAAGTTGATACAAAAAAGACACTTAAAACAGTCACTGTAAGAAAAATTATCAATCCAAAAATTCTGCGTTTTTTCATTGCAACATCATATAGAAGAATTTTCTAAAAATCAATTTTTCATTTCTCCGCATTTTATTGAATATTTGCACAAAAATCTTCCATTTATATTATATACTTATTAAAAATATTTGTTAGGAGTCACTTGATATGAAAATAACTCATTTTTGCAGAATTATGACCATTGGAGCGATTGCAGGTTTGGCACTTGCTTCTATAAATCTAACTTCTTGTGCATCTACTGCAAAAACAGCTTCTGCTGCAGAATCTGTTAAACTTGTTTCTGTTTCGGGAAAAATTACAGGAATCGAAAAATACGGGCACTGTAATACCGACGTTGAAGTAAAAACTTTGCTTGAATCAGGCTATGATTTGGGTGACGTTCTTACAGTTTCTTATGACAACGGATACACTTTTAAGGCTCCGCTTGTAGGCGGATATGATGTAAAGCGCGGTGAAAAACTTGTGCGCACGGAATACGGTAACGGCTACATTGCTTTCTGTATAAACTACGGAAAAATGAATGCAGAAGCTGGCGTTGACATTGGCAGCACCTTTACGATTTCTCTTGCGGAAAAAGCTGGATATTTAGCACAGTACAAAGTTCATAATCTTAAGCGCACAGATGAACGCTCTGATTATGATTCAGATGAAATTTTTGCAAATTACCGCCCTGTAGTTGCCGGAAAACTCTATCGAGGAAGTCATCCTGCAAAAAGTGGCTGGACTCGTGCTCCGTATGTTACCCGCCTTATGCTCAAAGACGGCATTCAAACCATTATTGACATGGCTGATTCCCAGAAGGAATTTGATTCATATCAGTCGGGCGAGAATGCAAGTGCTTGCATGAAACAATGCTATGAAAATGGAAATGTTGCACTTTTGAGCATGAAAATGGACTTTACGTCTCAGGAATTTGCAGATGGAATTGTAAAAGCCGTTCGCTTTGTAAATAGTCATCCAGCTCCATACTATGTACATTGTAACGAAGGAAAAGACCGCACCGGATTCTTCTTTATTTTTGCCGAGTCACTTCTTGGTTGGAGCGAGCAGGCTATTGCCGATGATTATATGCAGACTTACCGCAATTATTATCATCTTCAGCCTGGCGATGAGACTTATGCAATTGTTCTTGATGAAAACGGAAAGCAGATAATGAATTTCCTTAAAGGCGAGGAAAAAACGATTAAAGCTGGTACAAGAAAATGGGCTGTTAGCGCAGGGCTTACCGAAGCCGAAATCGATTCATTTGTCAGCAGAATTGGCAAGTAAGAATAGAATTCTTCCCTAGATTTTTAAGGGTGAATAAGAAACTGCAAGTGGATAAAAAAATTGTCGGAACGAGAGCGAAAGGAAACGCCGAAAACTGATTTTTGGATTTTAAATCGATTTGTGCGTTTCCCGCAAGTTTCTAACGAAACTCGCGCTTTTATAAAATGTCGCTTGCAAAGTGAAGTACAAGTTTTCATTGAAAACTTGTGGGAAACGTACAAGCCAAACTTTTTGTTTTAGTTTGTCATGCACGTTTCCTTTTACGTTTCGTAAGTCCTTAAAATATTCTCTGCGACCATTGTGCGTGTTTGCCGAAGGTTCATGCTTTGCTTTTCGATGTACCGGTGGGCTTGAGCTTCATTCATTTTTAGCATCTGCATCAAAACGAGTTTTGCCCGGCTCACCAGCCTGAGTTCTTCGATTTTTTGTCGGAGCTTTCGGTTTTCGTCTTCAAGCATGGCCAGTCGCTTTCTGCTTGATTGCAGAAGTTTTGTTGCCTGATAAAAAAAATCTGGCGAAATCGGTTTTGGAACTACAAAAACGCCACTGTTTTCAACATTTATGTTCACTTCGTCGAGTTTGTCGTTCTCAACAATCAAGATTACGCCGCTGGACGAATTTTCGGAGGCGTGCAAGGCAAAATCGTCTCCCAGTTCGTCCGAGAGCGGGGTGTCAATAATGATAAGGTCATATTCGTTTTCGAGAACGCAACGTCTGGCTTCGCTGCCGCTCTGGGCAGCTACGATTCTGCTGAAAGGCTGAGAATAGAGCAAGTCAGAAACTATGCCCATTGTCGTGTTCGTGTTCGAAACGATTAAAACACTTCCCATAGGCTTTAGAACTCACCGAATTCTGGATCCGAAACGTGATTTTCAGGACTGTTAAAAAAGTCCACAACCTCGTACGGAAGATATTTTTTAATAAAATCGCCTTTTTGAGCGTATTTTACAGCTTCTGCAAGGCTGTGCGGCAAGGATTCCATATCCCTGAGCTGATCGCCGGAGGCTCTGTAAAAATCAATATCGACTTCTGGCGGAAGTTCAAGTTTTTTTTCGATTCCTTCAAGACCTGCGCAAAGAATCAGGTAGATGTCCAGGTACGGATTTCCTGCCGTGTCAGGCGAGCGCAACTCTATTCGGGCAGCGTCTCCTGTTGCCGCAGGAATTCTTATGAACTGACCTTTGTTTTCGTGGCTCCAGCTTATGTATCCCGGAGCTTCGTATTCTCCGAGGCGGGAATATGAGTTTGGCAGCGGATTCAAGAATGGTGCCATTTCTTTTGCACGGGCCAGGATTCCTGCCAAAAATGATTTGTATTCTTCGCTCTTTTCGCCTTCCTCAACGAGATTTTTTCCGTTTTTGGTAATCGAAATGCTGATGTGCAATCCGTTTCCGGCTTTGTTTGCGAGCGGTTTTGGCAAGAAACTTGCAAAAAGACCGTTCCGTGCGGCGATTGTTTTTACGACGATTTTGAATGTTTGCAAATTGTCCGCCGCGTTGAGCGCGTCGTCATGGCGAAAGTCAACTTCATTCTGACCCGGTCCTTTTTCGTGGTAGCTGCATTCCGGGGGAACGCCCATTTGTTCGAGCGTGAGGCAGATTTCTCGGCGAACGTTCTCGCCCTTGTCGCGTGGTGCGAGGTCGCAATAGCCGGCATTGTCATAGGGAATCGTGGTCGGGTCGCCTTTTTCGTCGCATTTAAAAAGATAGAACTCACAGGCCGTGCCGATTTTGAATTCAAGACCTTTTTTTCGCTGCTCGTTTACAAGATTTGCGAGCATTTTTCGTGTGTCGGCAACGAACGGGGTTCCGTCCATGTGGCGAATGTGGCAGAAGAAGCGTACAACCCGGCCCTGCTGTGGTCTCCACGGAAGCACGCAGAGCGTTGTTGGGTCTGGAACGATGAACAAATCTGATTTTGTAACGCCCATAAATCCGTTTACCGCGCTTGCGTCAAAGGAAATTCCCTGGGAAAATGCTTTTCCGAGTTCTGTGGGCTGAATCGAGATTGATTTTATTGCACCGTAAAAGTCCGTAAAAAACAGTTTGATGAATCTTACGTCGTTTTCCTGAATGTACTGAATTACTTCTTCTTCTGAATAATACATTTTCCTCAAGTCCTTATTTTTTGAAGATTACGGCTTCGTCGTCAATCTCTTTGTCGTTGCCGGTTTTTTCCACCGGTTTTATGAGTACGCTCTGAGAGATTTTTTTGTAGTAAATGTATTTTTCGCCGATTTTTGAAATTTCCTGTGCGAAGATTTTTGAGAACGCGAACGCTCCGTCCGGGCGAAGATGACTGTTGTCGTCTTTTCCGTCAGGGTAGTTCTCGTAAAGGCCGCCGTCAAAATTCATAAAGAATCGTCTGGAATCTTTTTCGCCGACTTTTTCGATGAACTCGCTCGTGAGAGTCGTCATGTCAATGCAAGGCACGTTTAGTTTTTCTGCCACGCGCTTTATTGCGGCAGGATAGTCCCCGTGCGTGTCTTCAAGTTTTCCGTTTGAAAATTTTCTGCGGCACATCGGAGTGAGCAGAATCGGATTTGCGGCGTGCTCGCGGAGTTTGTTCACAAAGAATTCAAGATTCTGCTGGAATTCACCGTTTTCTTTTGGCGACGTGTATCTTGTTGGGTCTGCGATTTTTTCGTCGTTGTGCCCGAACTGAATCAGCACGAAATCATCGTCTTTGAGTGATTTTAGAGCGTCGGCAAATCTGCCTTCCTCAATGAAGGATTTTGTACTTCGTCCGTTCCGTGCAAAATTCAAAAACTGCGTGTCGGCTGGAAAGAATCTTACCAATTCCTGAACCCAGCCTGTTTGCGGGTACGTTGAAAAATCGTTGTGCTGCGTTATGCTGTCGCCAAGGCAAATAATTCTCATTCTTTCCTCCTACTCGACCGTAACCGATTTTGCGAGGTTTCGCGGTTTGTCCGGGTCGTTTCCGCGCTGTACAGAACAGTAGTACGCGAAAAGTTGGGCCGGAATTACAGAAATCATTGAGGCTAGGGCAGGTTCGCATTCCGGGAGCGTGATTACTGTGTTGCAGCTTTCTTTGAATGCGCCCTGTTTGTCGAGCGTGATTGCCATCGTAACGGCACCGCGGCTTTTGACTTCGACGATGTTCGAAGCGAGCTTTTCGTACAGTTCCGGCTCGGTTGCGATTGCGATAACGAGCGTGTCTTTGTCAACAAGCGCAATCGGCCCGTGCTTCAATTCTCCTGCGCTGAACGCTTCGCAGTGCATGTAGCTTACTTCTTTGAGTTTGAGCGCGCTTTCGAGCGATGTTGCGCTGTCGAACTGGCGGCCAATATAAAAGATTTTAGATTTGTTGAATTGCTGTGACGCAAATTTTTGGATTTCTGCCTGATTCTCCATTATTTCCTGGGCTTTTTGCGGAATCATTTCAATTTGGGCAAGCAGTTTTTCGTATTCGTCTTTTTTAAGTTCTCCGCGAATCTGGCCCATTTTGAGTGCGAGAAGATAAAGGCACATGAGCTGTGTGGTGTAGGCTTTTGTTGAGGCAACGGCGATTTCTGGGCCTGCCCACGTGTAAATCACTTCGTCCGCTTCGCGGCTTACGGTTGAGCCTACGCAGTTCGTAATGGCAATAACTTTTGCGCCAGCCGCTTTTGCGAGTCTCAGTGCTGCCAAAGTGTCGGCTGTTTCACCCGACTGCGAGATTACGATAAAAATGTCGTTCTTTTTGAGGATTGGATTTCGGTAGCGGAATTCTGAGGCAACGTCTACTTCAACAGGAATTCGCGCGAATTTTTCAAAGGCGTACTTTCCGACCACTCCGGCATGGTAAGCCGTTCCGCAGGCTGTGATTACGACGCGTTCTGCGTTTTTCCATTCATCACCAAAATCAAATTCGTCAAACTTTATGTCGGTTGCCTTTCCGTTTTCGTGAACGAGGCGAGGACGTAAAGTGTCGGTGAGTGCTTTTGGCTGCTCGTGAATCTCTTTGAGCATAAAGTGAGCGTATCCGCCTTTTTCTGCCGAGCTTAAATCCCAGTCAACATGGTATGGCTCGCGAACAACTTTATCTCCGTCTTCGGTAAAAAGGTCAACGTGGTCTGTGTAAAGGACAGCGACTTCTTTCTGGTTCAAAAAGTAAACGTCGCGGGTGTATTCGAGAACTGCAGGAACGTCGCTCGCAATAAGATTCTCACCGTTTCCAAGACCTACGATGAGCGGGCTTTCTTTGCGCGCGGCAATGAGTCTGTCTGGATAGTCTTTGCAGAGCACGCCCAAAGCGTAGCTTCCTTCAAGACGGTGAAGCGTCTCCAGAACGGCCTTAAAAATGTCTTTTGTGCTTTCGTAAAAATAATTGATAAGGTGAGCGATGACTTCTGTATCAGTCTGGCTTCTAAAAACAACGCCCTTTGCCTGCAGGTAAGATTTTAGTTTTGCGTAATTTTCCACGATTCCGTTGTGAACGACTACGATTGAACCGCTTTCGTTCGTGTGCGGATGAGCGTTCAGGTCGCTAGGTTCTCCGTGGGTTGCCCAGCGCGTATGTCCGATTCCAAGGTGAATGCCCTGGGATTCTTTTATGACTTCTTTTGTGATTTTTTCTTCAAGGAATTTTAATGCGCCCTTTGCTTTGCGCACCACGATTTCTTTGGAGTCCGCTCCAAAAACAGCGATTCCCGCCGAATCATAACCGCGGTACTCCAATTTTTTTAGTCCGTTAATAAGAACTGGCGTAACTTCTTTATTTCCAACGTATCCAACAATTCCACACATATAATTCCCCTCAATAAAGTCTATCTGTGATTCTACGCTTTTTCAGGTCGAATGTCGAGTTTGTAGGTCAGTGTAAAAATCTGCAATTTCTGACACTGATGAACGCAGATACACACAGATGAGACACAGATTTTTACGTTGGCAAGTTGACAATCTGTCAGTTTTGACACAGATGCACACGGATGAACACAGATGGGACACAGATTTTTTTAGGAGAATTTTGAGATTCAAAACCAGACCAAAAATCATCTCTGACGGTAGCGAGGAGGAATAAAAAATGATTCTGAGCAGTGCGAGCGAAGCGAGTCAGATACCTATTCTGCTCAGCCATCATTTTTTAGGCGGCGTAGCGGACGGCAGAGCAGATTTTTGCTATTGCAAGTTAAATTGCTGTGTCGGGGCTTGACAATTTTTATATATGAATTATTATTCATGTGAATATAAAATCATTTGAATTGTTATTCATGTGAGTTTACCCAAAAAATGCTTCGACTCAAAAACTGCGGAATGCATAATTCGGGTTGAAAGTTGACTAAAAATCTGCTCTGGCGGTAGCGAAGACGAATAAAAAAATGATTCTGAGCGTCGCGAGCGTTAGCGAGTCGGATACCTCTAAAGCTCAGCCATCATTTTTTTAGGCGGCGTAGCGGACGACAGAGCAGATTTTTACACCTACAAGTTCACACCGCATTTACAGACAAGGAGTTTTTATGGCACAAAACACCGACATACTTCAAAAAATCCCCGATGAGGACGTACTAATCGACCTTGCCGAGCTTTTTAAAATCTTCGGCGATTCCACGCGCATCCGAATCCTACACGCGCTGCTCCAAAAAAGCCGCTCCGTAACTGAACTTTCGGACGCGCTAAAAATGGAACAGTCCGCCGTCTCGCATCAGCTAAAAATCCTCCGCACGAGCAAACTTGTCCGCTCGCGACGCGAAGGCAAAATGATGATTTACGAACTTTCGGACGACCACGTGTCTTCGATTATGAATCAAGGACTTGAGCACGTTACCGAACCAAAAGAGGAGGCCTAATTATGGAAGAAAAAATTCTTGAGAATCAGAAAAAAGAGCATGATGAACACGCTCACTCGCACTGTCACGAAGGTTCTTGCACGTGCCACCACGGCCCGCACGAGTCGCACTCGCATTCACACGAGTCCCCTGCGCACCACCACGAGCATGAGTCTTGCGCAAGCGGGATAAAATGCAGTTGCTGCCACGACGAGGAAGACGCTGACGACAAAAACGCGCTCAAAAAAATCATCCTTTCTGCGATTGTGTTCGCGCTTGCGCTCTGTGTTGAGCATCTGCCGGTTTTCGGGGCAAACTCCGCGCTCCTTTCATCACTAAAAATTCCTTACGAATACGTCCGTGACTTTTACATCATTTTGTATCTCATTTCTTATTTGATTTGCGGACGGGGAGTCGTTCTTGGGGCCGTAAAAAATCTCAAAAACGGAAACCTTTTCGGCGAGCAGTTCTTGATGAGCGTGGCTTCCCTCGGAGCCGTATTTGTTGGCGAGTTTGGCGAGGCTGTTGCGGTAATGCTCTTTTACATGCTTGGCGAGTTTTTTCAGGATTACGCCGTTGACCGCTCAAAAGATTCAATTTCCGCCCTCATGGATATTCGTCCCGACCGTGCGACTCTCATAAAAAATGGCGAAGAGATTTCTGTGAACCCGGAAGAAGTTTCTGTCGGCGATTTGATTCTCGTTCGGCCTAGTGAGCGAGTTCCGCTCGACGGCATTGTTGAAGAAGGCGAGACTTTTGCAGACACTTCCGCACTCACTGGCGAAAGCGTTCCTCGAAAAATCTCTGTTGACGAAGAAATTACCTCTGGATTTGTGAACGTTCAGGGCGTTGTAAAAGTGCGCGTCACAAAATCTTATGGCGAAAGTGCCGTAACTCGAATTTTGAACCTTACCCAAAAAGCGAGCGACGTAAAAGCCCGCTCCGAAAAATTCATTACGCGCTTCTCAAAAATCTACACTCCGATTGTTTGCGCGCTGGCTCTCGCGGTCGCAGTCCTTCCGCCTCTTGTTCTCTCGCTTTCTGGAAACGCACTTCTCGATTCCGCTCTCTGGAACAAATGGATTTACCGCGCGCTCATGTTCCTTGTAGTCTCTTGCCCGTGCGCTCTCGTGATTTCCGTTCCGCTCACGTTCTTTAGCGGAATCGGTGCTGCAAGTTCCAAAGGAATCCTTGTGAAAGGCTCAAACTTTATGGAAAATCTGGCAAAAGTCAAAGTCGCAGTTTTTGACAAGACAGGAACGCTCACAAAGGGATTTTTTAAAGTTACGCAAGTTTCTTCTATTAATAAAGAAAGATTTTCGGAAGATGAACTTTTGAGTCTTGCAGCTCATGCGGAATTTTACTCGAATCATCCGATTTCAAAATCTCTCAAAGAAAGTCACGTCGCAAAATCCGGAAGTGATGAATGTTGCAGGCTTGCCCGAAAAGAAAATTACGAGGAATTTAGCGGTCATGGCGTAAAAGTCGTTATTGACGGAAAATTGGTTTTGGCCGGAAACGCCAAGTTGATGAAAAACGAGGGCGTGCGGGGCTTTGTTGATTCTGAAGATTCTAAAGATTCTGATGAATCAACAAAAACTTTCGGCTCTGTCGTTCATATTGCCTGCGACGGCGAGTACGCTGGATTCATCGTTATTTCTGATGAAGTTAAGGAAAACTCAAAGGCGGCTTTGAAAAACTTAAAGTCACTCGGAATCAAAAAGACCGTTATGCTCACCGGAGACAACGCTGAGTCTGCAAGCCACGTTGCGTCTCTTACAGGCGTTGACGAATTTTACTCGCAGCTTTTGCCGGAGGACAAAGTTTCCCGCGTTGAGGAAATTATTGCAAAATCTTCTGGCGGAAAGGTTCTTTTTGCTGGCGACGGCGTGAACGATTCCCCTGTTCTTGCCCGCGCGGACGTTGGCGTTGCGATGGGCGCGCTCGGTAGCGATGCCGCGATTGAGGCTGCCGACGTTGTGATTATTGATGACAACCTGGAGCGTCTTTGCGACGGAATTAAAATCGCCCGAAAAACCGTCAGAATTGTGGGCGAGAATATCGTCATTTCCCTCGGCGTAAAAATCGCGATTATGGTTTTGGGAGCCGTCGGCCTTACGAATATGTGGTTTGCAGTTTTCGGCGACGTTGGCGTAATGTTCCTCGCCGTACTGAATTCAATGCGGGCCTTGAAACGCTAAAATTTTTTAGGCGCAGATGGAACTCGGAGAAAATCTGTGTTTTATCTGCGTCAAAAAATTGTCATTCCCCTGTTTGAGTTTGAGGATTGTCGGGACAAGCCCGACACTGCCATGCGTTTTAGCCTTTGCAAAATGAAAACTCGAAATTAATGTCTGTTATTTTTCTACAATCTTTTTAAATTCAACACCGCCAAGTTTCATCTTGTCGCCATTTATCGAGAATTCCTCGTGGTATTCTTCGTCCCCGATTGTCGGATTTAGATCCTGATAATCCTGAAAATCCATTTCATTTCCGTCAGGCAATGTCACGGTCTCGGCGAAGAAATTTATGTTGTCGCCGTATAAATTATAGCTTCCGTTTATGGTTATTTCGGAAGCAAATTCTTTTGCAATTTCGTCTTCGGATTTTGGAAGTGTGAATTCGTCAACTTTTTCGATTGAAGAAAGATTTTGCGTTATTTTCTTTGAGAAATTTTTTGAAGTAAAAACGTATTCGATTTTTTGTTCAATATTGAGGTAAAGAACGATATTTCCTTTTTCTTCTGGTCGTTCCATTCCGTTTCGAATTTTGTATGAAGCCTGCCATTTTCCGGTCAACGGATTGTTTGACTGGCAGCCAGAAATAAAAAGCACAGACAATGCGCCCAATAAAATTGTAATGTATTTTTTCATATTTTTAATAACGTGATTCAATTTAGGGTATAAAAAACGAGTTCCCCAACAAGCAGAGAACTCGTTTTTTGCAAAATTTAGTTTTGCGCTTAAAATTAGTCTCCAGTTACGATTGTGGTAACTGTTGTGTAAAGACCAAGGAATGTAAAGAATTGTTGGTCAACAGTTGCAATATGCTTAATACCACCATTCTGAGCAGCTTTGAGCATAGTGTTGTCAGATTTAAGCTGGAAGCCCAAAACATTTACAGATGATGCCTCACCTCTTTTTTCACCAACAGTACCAGAGCCTGCTGCTATTGGGCGATAGCTTGAGCATGAAGCGCATGTAAGAGCCAATGCCGAAGCGGCACAAATTCCAAGAAGTGTTTTCTTGATAGATTTCATACGAATCTCCTTTTTTTGTAAAATATGTTATTACTATACAAAAAAAAGTACCACTGCAAGAGTTTTTTTAAATTGATTCAACCTATCAGATTTCGTTAAAAAATCGCCGAAAATAAAAAAATAGGCGGCCATAGGAACTCTTGCGAGGTCCGACAAGGTTGGCGGTTGGTCTTCTAGCTCTAGTGGCTTTTTTGTATAAAAAAGTCATATTTTATAGCTTGGAGGACGTGCGGTGAGCCGAATCGAAATGATTTTGCTGGTAATCGTGCTTCTGTTGCTCGGTTATCCGGCGTGGTAAAAACGCAGTTATCTTCGAGACACTATCGGAGAGCAAAAAAAACCGCCTAGTCTGACCACTAAGCGGTGATGCCCGAAAGGGCTTTGCAGTTTGTACGAAGACCAACCATAACCTTGGTCGCCTTTCTTATTAGTTTATCGTCGTTTGCTTTAAAAATCCATAGCTTTATAAAAATCTTTTGCAGGAGTATAAAAATTCTACTTTTAAAATAATTTATTTCTAGACGATTATCTATTGACATGATAGTATTAATATCAGATTGATATTTGTATTATCATTCTTTTATGCTGCTAAAATTGAATTAATTTCATAAAGGGGGATTTTATGTTGGGCTTAAAAGAGAAAGTGTCCTACGGGCTTGGTGCTGTAGGAAAAGACATGGTTTACATGCTCTCGGCAAGCTATATTTTGTATTATTTTCAGGATATTCTTGGTGTTAGTGCGGTGGCAATGGGCGTTATTTTGCTTGTTGCACGCGTTTTTGATGCGTTCAACGACCCGATTATGGGCGTAATCGTCGCGAAAACAAAAACTCGCTGGGGAAAATTCCGACCGTGGCTTTTAATCGGTACGCTTACCAATGCGGCGATTCTTTTCTTGATGTTTGCGGCTCCGCCAGCTTTGGACGGACAGGGGCTCGTGGCTTATGCCGCCGTAACGTACATTCTTTGGGGCGTTACTTATACGATGATGGACATTCCGTATTGGTCAATGATTCCAGCTTTTACGAGCGGCGGTAAGGAGCGCGAAGGGCTTACGACTCTTGCCCGAAGCTGCGCGGGAGTTGGTTCTGCAATTGTTTCGATTGTTACGATGATTGCGGTTCCTATGCTCGGAAAAATGCTCGGCGGCTCGGTTCCTGCGGAACTTGCTTCTCGCTACCCAGGAAAGCAGTGGCTTGAGCTTACAGGATTCAGGTATTTTACTCTCGCGGTTGCGATTCTTTTTGTTTTGTTCACGGTGATTACTTGTCTTGTAATCAAAGAAAAATCTTCTGTGAACATGAAAGCTGCCTCAATCAAGGAGATGTTCAAGGCTCTCGTTCAGAATGACCAGGCTATGACTGTAGTTGTTACGATTGTCGTTATTAACGTTGCTCTTTACATCACGTCGAATTTGGTTCTCTACTTCTTTAAATATGATTTGGGCGGAACTGACTGGAACGCAGGTTACGTCCTTTTTAACACCGTTGGTGGCGGAACCCAGATTCTTGCGATGATGATTCTTTATCCTTTCTTGCGAAATGTTTTGAATCTCAACAACATAAAGATTTTTTATGTGAGCATCGGAATGAGTATTGTAGGCTACGTTGCTCTTCTTGCAATGGCTTCGTGCGGAGTAAATTCCGTGCCGATGTTCCTGGTTCCGGGAGTTCTCGTAATGGCGAGTGCCGGCGTGAACAACGTAATCATTACGGTTTTTCTCGCGAACACGGTTGACTACGGCGAGTTAAAGAACAATCGCCGCGACGAGAGCGTAATTTTTAGTATGCAGACTTTTGTAGTAAAACTTGCTTCTGGAATTGCTGCGTTCATAGCTTCGCTTGCGCTTTCTGTTCTGAATCTGAAGAATCTTTCTTGTTCAACAGACGACATTAATATTGACTTTGCGGCTACCGTTGACGCGTCGTCAAAAATGGGGCTTCGCATGGTAATGACCGTGATTCCGATTTTGGTTCTTATCTGCGGTCTTTTTGTGTTCAAAAAGAATTTTATTTTGACCGACAAAAAAATCGAAGAGATTAACTGGGAACTTTCCGAGCGTCGAAATTCCATTCAGTAGGTGCAGACTTCCGCTGTAAAAAAATCTGGGGCGTCCGCTTCGTCGCTTAAAAAAATGATGGCTGAACGGAATAGGTATCTGACTCCCTTCGGTCGCACCGTTCAGAATCATTTTTTTAGCGCCTACGCTACCGCCCCAGATTTTTTTTAACTTGGTTTTTTCACACTGAATAGATTTCTTAAAAGTAGAGGGGTGGAAGGTATCCGACTCCCTTCGGTCGCGAACGGTCAAAATCAGTTTTCTGTCCCTCCTACGCTTTCGCCCCAGATTTTTTCTCGTTCCTTTCACTTTTGCAGGCAAAGCTTAGCAAGTTGTTTTGGTTACTTGCGGTGGTTGAGCGGAGTCGAAACCACATTCAGCAATGACAGAGAAGACTCGGTTTTCTTGCAGTTTTCAATTTTCAATTCATCTGTGGATTTATGGCAAGAAAGTTTATAAAAGATTGTTATATTTTCTCTAAAATGATGTAATTATTCTTAAAATTTATTATATTAAGTTAAACTTAAAAAGAGCTAGTTTTATAAAAAAGTAAAATCTTAAAAATTTTTTTGAGGGCAGACAATTTTGTCTGGGGGAAACGATTTACTTTTAGGGTAAGACTATGAAAAAGTCCAGTTTAATTGGAATTACATCTCTTTTTATTTTTCTCTTTTTATTTTCTTCCTGCGAGGAAATCCTTGAAGAAGAGATTTCTGTTGTAAGCGCAACTGAGTCAACTTCCTGGAATTACGAAGAAACTGCGCCTGTTGCAGAAATTTCTCCAACTACACGCGAAGTTCGTCTTGAAGGCCTGAAGGCCGGACAAAAACTTTATCTCGCAAAAATCAACCCGACATCAGATGTGTTCGAAAAAGACCTTGTGCGGTACGTGGATACTGTCACGGGCGTAGAACTGACGACTACGAAGCGTGATTCTGGCAGTGCAAGGTCTGCTTTGGCGATTGAAGAATCGTCTTTGGGCGAGGATTCTGACTTGCCTGAAATTGTTGACGTTGTTGTGGAGCCTGAATTTGATAATTCGCGAGCGGCGGTTGCGGCGACTCCTCTTGAAGCTAGCGAGCGTGCGGAGCTTAAAGTTGGCGCGAAGACTCAGCTTTATATTTCCCACGGAACGAAAAGCGGCAATCTCTCGTCATTCTACAAAGAGGACGCGACTCTGTATGCAGTTGGCGAGCACTGCAATGTTTGGATTGTGGATAAATACTACGGCAGTTCAAATACTGGAATTAAGGTGAATAAATCTCGTGCTGAGAATTTTGCTGACAAGTTTGACCGAGAAGAGCAGAATATTTACGAGTCTGTCCGGGATGTTTTTGGCGAAGAGTCCGACAGAATTTTTATAAGCAAGTCTGAACTGGGCGACATGGAAACTTATTCCCGCTTTGGAAAAAAAGTGAACATCGTCATCTACGATATTGGAAACGATTCTGCAAACGGTGGAATTGTCGGATATTTCAGCACGAAAGATTATTATCTTGATGGTGTTACAAAGTACAGTAACAGCGGCAAGTTCCTTTACATCGATTCTTGGTATACTAACGGTGGAAAATATGGTGAATATGAAGAACTTGCGCTTTCGACTCTTGCGCACGAGTTTCAGCATCTCATTCACTTTGGCATGAAGAAAATTCGCCACAATCTTTCTTCTGCCACTTGGTACAACGAAATGCTTTCGATGCTTGCCGAAGATTACGTTCACAAAAAATTGATAATTGATGATGGTGGAAATCTTCGGCGTCGTTTAGAACGGTTTGTAAAAACTTATTTTGAAGTTGGGCTTGAATATAGAAATGATAAAGTTAGAGAATCTTATGCCTCTGCGTATGCCTTTGGTGCCTGGCTCGTGCGCGAGTACGGCGGCGAAGAGCTTTTAAGGGAATTGTCTCACAATGCCGCCGTAAATCTTGATTCCGTCGTGCAGGCAGTGGCCGTTGTTGGCGGAAAAGAGATTTCAATAGGCAGTTTGCTCGGCGAGTACACTCAGGCCTGTGTTTTTAACAAAGAGCTTGTTTACGATTACCCCACTTTTGACCAGGATGCGGGGCTTTTATCAAAGATTGATTTATGGACCTTTTATAATGGTAGGACGAATTATGAGGGACCCCCAGATTCGGTGTGGGGGCCTATCTTATACGGATACAATGACCAGTATGAGTTAAGGCCCTACGGAATAAATCTGGTTGAAATTGGAACGGTGGATTCGCCTGGAGGGGTGTTAATCCGGTTCAATGAAACCGGAGCAGCTAATCAAAAATTGTATGTATTTGTTCAGTAAAAGTTGTTAAAAATAAATTAATGAGTAAACTTAGAAAAAAAGTAAGGCTTTTCCGTACAAACTCAAAAACCTTAAAACGTACTGCTTACAAAAATGTACATCAAAAAAGTTTATCCAAAAAGTATTAAAAAACAAAAATCCAAAACACCCCTCCAACTTCCTTAAAAATCTTTCAAATCTTTTAAGTCCTTCAAATCAAATCCCAAATACAGAATGAATTTATTAAAATGAATTTCTCCCTTATGCAGACGCCTCAGTGTCATGTCGTTCACACCGTTATGTCATGCTGAACTAGTTTCAGCATCCGTGCTGTATGGTGCAGAGATTCCTAAAGAAGATTCCATGATATGAAAGTCTTTGAAATGATGGCTGAGCAGAATCGGTATCTGACTCGCTTCGCTCGCACTGCTCAGAATCATTTTTCATTTTCTCTGTGTCTAAATTGTCAGTCGGGCTGAAGTCACCGTGTAAAAATCTGTTTTAAAAAATAGCATTTGCTAACGGAATTTTTTTTGAGATTTAAAAAAGTCTGTTATAATGTAAAGTGAGTTATTGTTTATGAAAAAAAAGGACTTCGGAAAAATCCCTTCATTAATCGGAATCTTTATTCTTATCATTTTTTCGCTATTTTTTTATACCGTTTTGGCACGGAATATTTTCTTAAAACATGCTTTGCAGTCAATTCGTCAGAATACCGGACTTGTTTCTGTTCAGCTCGACGAATTTTTTTCTGCCAACTTAAAATCAATAAGTATGCTTGCGGGCTTTCTTGTGGACGCACTTGAAAATCCAGAATCGCTTACAAAAGAAAAACTTGCCGAAATCGAAGAAGACACAAATTTTGATTACATTGAGATTTTTGACCTTGAAGGAAAGAACATTCAAACGTCGGAGAATCATCATTACACGGAAACTGCGGAAAGTTATGATTTTTTTGAGAACGCGCTTTCGGGGCATGAAGGCATTTGGATAAACTATTATCCAAGATTCACGGACGACGTTCTTTTGAATTTTTACATGCCAATCAAAAAAAATGGCAAAATTGCAGGAGTCTTGAACGGAGTCGTTAACGCAAAAAATCTTAATCAGTTTTTGACGCTGAATTTTTCAAATCAAAAAATTTTGGAACTCATCTGCGATTCAAATTTAAAAATCATCACCTCAAATTCTGAAAGCTTTCAGCCGGGAACTTTGCTTGCAAATTATTCTGACAGCCGCATCGTTGAACTGCTTATTGAAAAATGGAATAAAAATGATGATTTAGCCTTTGCGTTCAGGCAATGGCTTTCAAAAGGCGCGGCTTGCGTTTCGGCGGCGAACGAATTTGACCTTCACGTGATTCAAATCGCTTCGCCAAAAAATGTGAACAATTATATGCAGGACATTACGATAAAAACTTTGATTGTAATTCTGTTCATAATCCTGCTGCTCGTTGCATACATTTTTTATATCATGCAGAAAAACAAGCGAAAATCTCTTCTGAGCGAAACTTCCCGCCGAAATCTTATGAACGCGCTTTCTGCGAATTTTGAAAATCTTTTTGTAGTGAACTTAAAAACGCGCGAGGTTTCTGTTTTTATCCTGGACGAAGAAATTTCCAAAAAATATACGGAGCTTTTTAAAACCGTGGATTATGACACGGGAATTGCCCAATACATAAAAAACGAGGTTTACGGGCCGGACGCGCATCTTTGGGAAAATATCGAAACGATTGAGTCGGCTTTCCGTTTTTTTGCTGAAAAATCTGAATATACTTTTATTTACCGCGTTCTTCGGGACGGTCAGTTGCATTATTTTCAGTGCTCCCTTTTTAAGCAGTCCAAAAACATAAGCGAATTTATTGTCATCATAAAAAATGTTGACCAGATGATTTTGACGATAAATGAAAAGACCGAATTTCAAAGCCTGCATGAAATTATGCGGTCGGGGCAGTGCAGTTTTGATTTTGACAACGGAAATAATCTCGTTGAATGCAAATGGTCAGACCCGTTCCGCCGTTTGCTGGGTTACAGCGGTGTTACCGACTTCCCGAATTTTTTTGAGTCCTGGACGAACCTTATCCACGAAGAAGATAAATCTGCGGTTCTAAAAGCTTTTTGGCGTTTTGTCCGAAGCGGAAGCTCTGCACAGCTTTTTGAGGCGGAATGCAGAATTTTGACGAAGGAACGCGGTTACAGGTGGTTTCATTTTGCGGGAAGAATTTCTGGCCGCGAGAACGGATTTTTTAAGCATTGTCTGGGAGTTTTTGTTGATATTGACGACCAGCGCCGTCAGATGAAAAATCTGTACGCTATCGCAAAAATTTACCACACGATGTACAGCGTTGATTTGGAAACATTCAAAATCACGGAACTTAGTTCGATTGAACTGCTAAAAAATCTGGTTGATTTGGATTCACCGGCAGACGTTCAGTTCAGAAAACTGATTCCTGAGTTTTTTGTTCCGAGCGAGGTTGCCCGGCTGATGAAGTTCGTTGATTTGACGACTCTTGCCAAACGCATGAGAGACAAGCGCACGATTTTTGGCGAGTTCATTGGAAAAATTCATGGCTGGATTCGCGCGTCGTTTATCGCTGTGGACTGGGACGACGAGGGAAATCCTAAAAACGTGATTTTTGCGACAGAAGTTATCGACAACGAAAAACGCAAGGAAGAAAAACTCGTGAATTCCGCGAATACGGATGAGCTTACGGGCTTGGAAAATCGCCGCGCATACGATTTAAAGATAAACAATCTTGCGGAAAGCCCGCTCGGCGACGATTTTGTTTACGTTTCAATCGATGTGAATGGACTTAAAAACATCAATGACACTTACGGCCACTCTGCCGGCGACGAGCTTATTATTGGAGCTGCCGATTGCCTTAAAAAAGCCTTTGGGGATTATGGCAACGTTTACCGTGTCGGTGGCGACGAGTTTCAGGCCGTCTTGAATGCTGACGGGGAGACTCTTTCAAAGATAAAAGAAAATCTTGAAACTTTGGTTCAAAATTGGAAAGGTGATTTTGTGGAGTCGCTTTCCATTTCTTGCGGTTACGTTAGCAAGACTGATGTTGAAGAGAAACTCTCCGAACTTTCGATTAGTGAAATTGCAAAACTTGCCGACCGACTTATGTACCGAAACAAAGCCGAGTATTACGCAAACAAGGGAATTGACCGCCGTGGGCTTGGCGAGGCCTTTAACGCGATTAGCAAGTCGTATTTGAAAATTCTCAAAATTCATCTTGCAAATGATATGTTCAATGTTCTTAAAGTTGATGAGCATGAAAAAAACGCTGAATGCGGATACGACGAACGACTTTCTGTGTGGCTGAAAGGTTTTGTGGATGCAGGTTTTGTGGAAGATAAGTTTGTTGATGAATTTTTACGGCGCACCGCCAGTCGAAATTTGCTTGACTATTTAAAAGTTCACGACACATTCACTTTTAGGTATGGAAGAAAACTGAATTCGAAATACCAGCCAGTCTTTATGGAAGTAATTAAAGCGCCAGAGTTTAGCGAAGAAAAACCTGTCTGCTTTTTGATGGTAAAAAAAGATTTTTAGCAAGATTCCCGTATTGAGCACGGGAATGACAAACTGCACCGCGGCGGTTGAGACTAATCCTTTGGATGTTTCGACAAGTTCAATCACCAAAGCTTTGTAGTTCTTAGCCTCTCTCCACCGCCGCAAAAGAAAACTACAATTCGTATTCAGTTTCTGTGCCGTCTACAAAAAAGAGTTTTACCTTCGTAACTTTGATTTTCTTAATCGATGCATTCGTCCACAAAACGCCCGTAGCCGACTTGTAAGTTTCACCGTCTTTTGTAGGTTCAACTGTTTTTACGGTCTGCTCGGAGCGGCCTGTGCGTTCGCAAGTCATCGTTTCGCCTTTTACGTTCTGCGGGAGCAAGGTGAGCGAAACTGCGCTAATATCTTTGCCAGAAATATTCGTAAACTCAAAGTCAACCGAAATATCATCGCTTACGGCTGCGTCTTTGCGTTTTTGAACGCTTGCGCTTACGCCCGAAAGTGGTCTTACCGGTTTTACGTAGCTTGCCGTAATGTAAATCAAATCGTCTTTTGTAGAAAGTTCAAATTTTGTTTCAAGCTGAGTTTTAGAAGTCGTGTAGGCAAAATACTGGAATTTTGAAACTGAAGTGAGCTTGAACTGCAAAAGTTTATCCAAAAGATCGGAATCATTGTATTTTTTGAGTTTTGACGTTCCGAATTTTTTCCAGCTCTTGATTTCTTCGTCGTAAACAAAGAACGTAAAATCAATCTTTTCGGTAGTTTTGTTCACGGTTTTGATGTTTGAGTAAACGTCGGTCAACTCTTTTGCATCAAATACCTTCCATGATTTGTCTTTGTACGCTGGAATTTCTGCTGAAACTGAAAAACATGCAGTTGCTGCGATGAGCGCACCTGCAAGAATCGTAAGTATTTTTTTCATTTGGATTGTGTCCTCCTAAATTTTTATTAGGTTGAATGTCGAGTTTTTTAATCAGCTTAAAAAATGCGTCCACTACCAGAAAAGCGCGTCTTTTTTGTCATGGCTGAAGGTAAGTGGAATCCGACTGCGCTCGTTTCACTCGCTTGCGAACCTTCAGAATGACAAATCAGCCGCTTGCTTTTCTTCTCGTTACCGCATTTTTTCATTTTGTCTTGAAACTCGAAATTGAGCCTATTAATTTTAGTATATCGAATAACTGTCTGTCATGCTGAATTCATCTCAGCATCTTGCTTACTGAAATATCTTCGGAGCGCAGATTTTGAAATAAATTCGGAATGACGGACAGTTGATATTTTATTTTTAATCTTCAATTTTTGAAACACTAAGATTCATATATAAATCAGTTGTTTCCTTGATTTTAAAGAGATCCATCGTCATTTTCATTTTTGTCGGAACACCGTGGTAATTCCTTAAGTATTCCAGCGTGCGTGTTGATGTGTTGCCAATGAAGGTCTTCATCAAGAAAAACGGGTCTACGAACGAAAGATATGCATATTTGTATTCTGGCAGAATAAAATTTTCTGCAAGGTATCGGCATTCATCAAAATATGATTTTTTTATGCAACCAGTCTCGCTCAACCACGAACCATTTTGGTGAGTGTTGATTGTGGCGTTCTTCGTAATATTGACCACAAAATTGTAAATCGGTAATTTTTTTTCCTTTTCGATGAAATTTTCCACATAACTTTCTGCCGTGCGGATTGCAATTTCATTCAGTTCAGATTCTGTGTGCTCGGTCTGCTTTTCTGTTTCTTCAAACAATTTCTTTTCAAAGTCGTCAATAGGAAGCGGTTTTGAAAAAAAATATCCCTGAATGTTTTCGCATTGCAAATTTTTTAAAAAATCCACTTGATTCTGATTCTCAACACCCTCCGCAGTTACAGTCATTCCTAGCTCATGGGCGAGCGTTACGATGTGCTCAATAACTTTGTCGCCGCCGTAATTTCCAATATAGTCAATAAGGCTCTTGTCGAGTTTGAGTGTTTCAAAGTGGAGCGAGTTGAGTGCAGAAAGGGACGAATAGCCGGAACCAAAGTCGTCCATGTGCAATGAGAATCCTGCGTTAAAAAAACTGTCGGTAATCGATTTTATTTCGTCGTTGTTTATCGCTGCCGATTCCGTGATTTCAATCGGAACCAATCCCGTCTCGATTCCGATTTCGTTTATAATCCATTTGTAGGTTTTTACAAGGTTCTTAAAATAGAGACTTGCCCGCGAAAGATTAATAGAAATCGGTACGATATGCTTTTTTGCTTCAAGCCAATGTTTTTGTTGCTGGCACACGTTTCTAAAAACATATTCGTCCAGCACGCGAATCATGCCGTTCCGCTCAAAAAGCGGAATAAACTCGTTCGGCGGGACGATTTTGCCGTCTCGTACCCAGCGGACCAACGCTTCGGCTCCAATAAGCTTTTTTGTCTGCGGATTGTATTTTGGCTGAAAATAGATTTTGAAATCTTTTTTTGCGATTGCGGTTTCAAAATTATCTTCCATCATTTTTTCTGCAATAAGTTTTGCTGTGTCCTGCGGACTGAAAAATGCGTAATTTTCGTTCTGTAAGTTGTGAACGTTTTGTTTTGCGACGACGGCTTCGTTAAAAACTTGTTCGATTTTTAGCGAAGGTTGCCAATATGAAACTCCAAAGAACGGCGCAAATTGAGGAACGTCAAGCTCACCCGCCATGAGCGAGGTTGCGAGGGTGATATTTTTCATAAGGCTTTTTACGGCTTCTTTGTCATCCGTCTGCACAAAAAGTATGTAGTGATTAGCGTTTATATGGGCTGCAAGGTCTTCTTTGTTGATTGTCGCTCTTATGCAGTTCCATACAGCCCGGATTACCTCATCGCCCTTGCTGATTCCGCATACGGAATTTATTATGTTAAACGAACTTATATCAACCGAGATGATGTAGCCGCATGTTTGTCGTTCGTTCAGTTCTTTTTGAAAATAATGATAGTTGTGGTCGTTCGTAACTTGGTCTATAAAAGCGAGTTTTTCTGTTTCCCTTTTCTTTGTGCTTTCAAGTTCAAGCTGTTTGCTGGTGCAATCTTTCATAATAACGAGCGTGAGAATGTCGTCGTTTTCGTCTTTGAACAGAATGAATGTCGTGTTTATGTAAATTTTTTTGTTCAGCTCGTTGAACGTCCAAAAATTCACTTCCTGCGAAAAAATTCCCCTCTTAAAATTTTCGAGGAGTTTTCGCTGTATGTTTGTGTAAAAATCAATGTTTTCTTTTTGTTCAATAGATATTTTTTTGTCGCATAAAGTTTTTATCAATTCGGAAAACGAGCATGGGCAAGAAAATCCGTACCTGCTGAGGGCTGAATAGGAATATCCGTCACCTTTTATCGTAACATCTGACTCAATCAGATTTTTTGAGACATTTGCATAAAAATATGAAATGGCATCCGATATGAATGCCTGAAAAGCTAGTTTTTCAAAATTCTGCACTTTAGAACCTTAAAAAATAGTATAACATATTTTCAGATTTTTTTCACGAAATGTTTTTTATTTATCCAGGGACTCCGCATTATGAACTTACAGGGGTAAAAAAAATTGTCTGCACTATCGTAAACAATCTACAGTGACTTCCTTAGTTTTGTTTGCAAAACTGATAGGAACGACGAAAACTGTTATGCAGATTGAAAGCAAAATATTTTCGCTCTCGGTCCGACAATTTTTTAGTCAGTTTGCCCATAATGCAAAATCCCTATTTATTTAGCTATCCGCGATTCCGAATTTGTTTAGGCCTTTGTAGTAGCTTTAAAATAAGAGACCCCGAAACAAAGCGACTGCTACTGCAGTCGAGTTCGGGGTGACGTCTGCAAAATAGTTTGGGAATAGCCTTTCGAAAGATTCTATTTAAAGAATCTTAAAGAATCGGTTGTTTTACTTTAAGCGTTCGATTTCGGCATGTTGTTCGTCGAACTTTGCCATAATGCTGTCCATAACGGCCTGTTTTGGGTCTGGGCAATCTTCTGGCAATGTCGCAAGGTAATCTTTTCGGTATTGCTTGCAGTCGATTACCGGGCTTGCCGCAAAAATCTGAACGGCCGGCTCGATTTGGTCTGCGAGCATATCGTCTGGATTGTTCATGTCTATAGAAAGGCAGCTTCCGTTGATTGTTACGAGAATCATAATGTCGAACATGCGGAGATAAGAATCAATCTCTTTAAGTCCGCGTTTTGTCTCAGGATGCCCAGGTCGGTATCGTGTTCCGCTTGGGAAAACGAGAATCACTTCGCCGTCGCGCTTGCATTTGTCCATTGCGCGCATTGCCGCAAGGTTTATGGTTCTTGCCTTTTTTTCCTCTTCTTTTTTCTCTTCCTCGCTCTGTGCATTTGCCTCGGCTTTTGTCAGTGAGCGTGTCGGATAAATTACGACCCTGGTAAAACTCTCTGCAAAGGCACGGACAAAAGGGTTTTCTTCGTTTAGCTTCATTCCTGCGATTGCAACGATTCTCTTAGAAAAATCTTTTCCGTCTTCCCCCAAGTCGTGCTCAAGGAGATAGCATAAAGCTGGCAGGTCTGTGTTCGCGTAGTGCTCCATAAGGATAAGACCATGCTTACCGGCTTTTACCTGTTCAAAAAAATTCTTGAAGTTTTCTTTGCCTTCAAGACGGCTTCCCTCTGCCATATTTTCGGCTACGAGTATGTCCATATATTTTCTTGTGTTTTCGTTTGCTTTTTGATAAACGTTGGTTTCGTCAATTTTTGCTGCCGCATGAGAATATTCGGCTAACTGCTTGAACATTTCACCATATTTTTCACGAATTGAAGGTGCCATAACTTTCCTCTGGTTTCCTCTGATTTTGTAAAATATCTTTATATTTTATGTTTCAAAATTAATTTTATCAATATAAGGACTGAAAAATTATCTTTTTGATATTGATTGTCCGTAAAAATCTTTATGAGTAAAAAACGCATTGAATGTCTGTAAATACGATAAAGAACTTTAAAATGTAAATAAAGCTAAAGAATAGTTAAAAACAGGATGAAATGTGAGGATAATTTGAAAAAGTAAAATTTTTGGCTTTATAAAAAATAATTAATTAATGCGGGATTTTCTGAAAAAATCTTAAATTTTACAGAAAATACTAAATATTTCTCCTGTTATTTTTGATTTTTCTTCTTTATTTTTAAAATGATTTTTTTTGATCGTTCAAAATTGTAAGGAAATTCCGAAATTTTCTAGAAACTTTTAATTGGTTATTTTTTTTGAAGAAAAATATTTTTTAAATTTTGCAAAGAAACATAAAGTTATGGTCATGAATGTCAAATATTTCTTGACTTTTCATAAGGTTTTTCATTTGCAGAATTCTGAGAATTGTAAAGATTTCTTAAATATGCGGGATTTTTGTAAAAACTGCGAGGTCGGTTTAGAAAAAATAAGCCTGGCAGAATTAAAGAACTGACAGGCTTGGGGCTGGCGGTTAACCAATTTGCGATTCTTTTTGAAGGGCGTGTTCCTGCTTTTTAATTAAACTCTGCCATTTACACAGAAAATTTTACAAGGTCGTGCTTCACAGTCTAGTGTATTCTATACTATGGATTATATTACCCTTTGAATCGCATTCAAATTCTTGCCAATATTCATAACCATCTGAGTCTTTGTGATGGAGTATATTACCCATTGAATCGTACCACTCTTCTTCACCGTCTGAGTTTTTGTAGTGGATTTTATTACCCTTTGAATCATATTCAAACCATTTTTCATGACCATTTGAGCCTTTTGAATGGAGTATATTACCCATTGAATCGTACCACTTTTCATGGCCATCTGAGTCTTTGGAATGGATTATATTGTTCTTTGAATCGTATTCAAACCATTGTTCATGACCGTCTGAGTCTTTGGAATGGATTATATTGTTCTTTGAATCGTATTCAAACCATTGTTCATGACCATCTGGGTTTTTTGAATGGATTAAATTACCCTTTGAATCGTATTCAAACCACCATTCTGTTTTATCTACCCATATTCCTGAGTCGCCTTTTCTTTCCCAAAAAAATTTTTCTGCAAATAAGAATGTATAGAAACAACAAAATAAAATTGCAAATGACAGTTTCTTTAGTTTCATAATAGATCCTTCTTCTTTTTAGGCTTCTGTTTTACAGAAAAAAGTTTACCTTAAAAATTCCACAACTCAAATACCTTATGCGCAAGGGTGTGGAGCAGTTGCGAAGCAAGCCACTGGACTGAGCGGCTGAATGGGAGCGAGGGAAGCGGTCGACGCCCGAAGTGTAACGAAGGGTTGCGCCCTAATGGAAAAGTCAGTTTTTTTATTGGAAAGTGGTATAATCAAAATGATTGACAAAAGGGCTTTATGAAAAAAATGATTTTTTTGAACGTTCAAAATTGTAAGGAAATTCCGAAGTTTTCTAGAAACTTTTAATTGGTTATTTTTTTGAAGAAAAATATTTTTTAAATTTTGCAAAGAAACATAAAGTTATGGTCATGAATGTCAAATATTTCTTGATTTTTCATAAGTTTTTTCATTTGCAGAATTCTGAGAATTGTAAAGATTTCTTAAATATGCGGGATTTTTGTAAAAACTGCGAGGTCGGTTTAGAAAAAAAAGACGTTCATCATTGAAGTGAAGTGCACCTCAGATGATGAACGCCTTTTTTTAAGTGATTATAAAACTAGAGCGTTGTTTTATGGTTTTTTGTGTTCTCTGCAAGATATGCTTTGAATTCATCAATGCTCATAGTCTTTTGTGGAAGACCTGAATCTGCGCGGAATCTTACGTTTACGCTGTTTGATTCTTTTTCTTTTGCTCCGACAACGAGAATGTAAGGAGTTTTGTGCTCGCTAGTGATAACCTTTATGTTAGACTTCATGTTGTCGCCGTTCGAGTAGCTTTCTGCGCGGAAGCCTTCCTCTCGGAGTGACTGCGCGATGCTGTCCGCATATTCGTTGAAATCTGGTCCAACCGGAACGACTGCAACCTGCTCAAAAGCGAGCCAAGCCGGCATTGCTCCCGCAAAGTTCTCGATGATGATTCCGAGGAATCGCTCCATTGAGCCAAGAATCGCGCGGTGAAGCATTACTGGATGGTGCTTCTGGTTGTCTGAGCCGATGTACGTTGCGTCAAGTCGCTCTGCAGATGGAAGCTGGAAGTCCGCCTGAATCGTACCGCACTGCCATTCGCGTCCGAGGCAGTCGTAAAGTTTGAATTCAAGTTTTGGTCCGTAGAACGCACCTTCTCCCGGCTGAATCTCGTATTCGAGACCAGCTTCGTGACAAGCGTCAGAGAGGGCTTTTTCGGCGCGCTCCCATGTAGCAAGGTCTCCAACGTGGTCTTCTGGCATTGTAGAGAATTTTACGACAAGTTCATCGAATCCAAAGTCGTGGTAAACGGATTTTAGGAGCTTGCAGAATTTTGCAACTTCCGGGGCAACCTGCTCTTCGGTACAAATAATGTGCGCATCGTCCTGAACGAATCCACGAACACGCATGATTCCGTGCAAAGTTCCAGAAGGCTCGTTTCGAACGTCGTGACCGAATTCTGCAAGGCGCATCGGAAGGTCTTTGTATGAACGTGAGCGTGACTTGAAGATTTCTAGAGCGCCAGGACAGTTCATTGGCTTAATCGCAAATACGCGGTTCTCAGACTCTGTGATGAACATGTTTCGCTGGTAGTGTCCCCAGTGACCTGAGCGTTCCCAAAGTGAGCGAGGCATGATTGCAGGAGTGTTTACTTCCTTGTAACCGTCGGCGAGAACTCGCTTTCTCATGTAATCCTGAATTGTCGTATACATTGTCCATCCGTTCGGATGCCAGAAAATCTGGCCCGGATCCTCTGGGTCAATGTGGAAAAGGTCGAGCTGAACGCCGAGCTTTCTGTGGTCGCGTTTTTCTGCTTCCTCAAGCATTTTGAGGTAATCTTTAAGGTCGTTAGGTTTTGCAAAACAATATGTGTAGATTCGTGTGAGCTGTGGGCGTTTTACGTCGCCTTTCCAGTAAGCTCCGGCCATTTTTGCGATTTTAAAAGACTGCTGGTTGATTTCTTTTGTTGACGCAACGTGCGGACCACGGCACAAGTCCATAAAGTCATCCTGCTTGTAAGTCGTGATTACGGCGTCTTCTGGAAGCTCGTTGATAAGCTCAACTTTGTAAGGTTGGTCTGCAAAAAGTTTGAGCGCTTCTTCGCGGGTAACTTCGGTTCTTACGAATTCAAAGTTTCCTGAGAGAATTCTTCTCATTTCTTTTTCGATTGCCGGAAAATCGTCCTCGGTTGGTTTGGTTCCGGTTGTGGTATCGGTAAAATCAAAGTCATAATAAAATCCGTTGTCGATAGCCGGGCCGATTGCAAATTTTGTTCCCGGAAAAAGATGCATGACTGCTTCTGCCATTACGTGAGCACAAGAGTGGCGAATAATTTGAAGCTTTTCGTTTTCTGCCATTTTTTCTTCCTTGTTAAAAAATTTATTTTTATAGCATACAACTTTTTCAATTTTTATTTCAATTAGTGTGTTGTCGTGAATTTTGCCTTAAAAATAGATTTTTGAAAAAACTTACATGTTTGCTTTTTTTTGTATAGTGTAATTGTTATTATTTTGGAGGGATTTCTTATGAAATCATTAAAAAAGTTTTTCTTGTTGGCTCTTGCCGCTGTGGCACTTACCCTTACATCTTGTATGAGTTTTCAGGCTGAGGACTTGGCGGTTCTCAAACAGGATTCTTCTATGAAAATGCTGGGGCATTTTGAGAAAGAAGTTCTTCTAAACAGTTTTACTTCGTCTATTTGGGCACCGGCTCATCTCAAGGTTTCTGGCGATGTGATTTTGTACAACTCGCCGGCAGTTGGTCTTGAAAACACGGACGAGGCAATCAGCGTAGCGTTGATGGATATGTAAACTAATTTTTTTTTCGGCATGGAAAGCTGATTTTCCATGTCCGTTTTTTTTGCATGACGATACTTGTTTTCTATATTAAAATAATATTAATAAGGTTCGTGAGCAATTTGCGGCAGCTGGATTTTTAAAGTCGTATTATATTGTGGAAATGCGCAGATTGTGCCGATAAAGATAGATATGGAAAATAATAGTAATTTTACAAGTCAACTTTTAGCAGCTCTGGATGAAAAAAGCCAATGGTATGATGCTGAGCAATTGCCGTATCTGCTGGAGAATTTCCGTCTTCTGCATACTTGTGTAAAAAATTTATTTGAGTTCCTCGTAAAAAAATCGTTGATTACTCCTGATCCATATAAATTGGACAAAAAAATTTCAGATATAAAATCCCCTGATTCTGCTCAGTTCGTTGAAAGCGAGCGTTCCGTAATTATGGGACAAAGATTTTCCGATTACGAAAGCACGCTTGATTTTTTGTGCACTTACTATAAATTTTCAGTTTCTCAGCTTACTCTCGGAAATATAAAAAAACTCGTTGATTTGAGTAATGCGTTCATTTGGACGTCATTCTCCGTAAATAGCAACCGAGTGAACACACGTGTTCTTGCGAATCTTGTTGCCGACGGTCGCCACAACAGCGATGCGATGACAGCAAGCATGATTAACGACAGTCTTTCAAAAGCGGCCCATGCCGCAACCGAAATAAATGAATTCCTAAAAAAATTCACTGACTTCAGGCGTGAAGTTTATAAAGGCGATGTTCGAAGAAAGGTCATTGGAGGCTCTGGTTTTGACAGCCAAAAGGCATTTTCTTCGCCGGCAGGAGAATTGCAGCAGATAAAAAAGAATTTTGCTGCCGGAATGGGAAAAGTTCCGTTCTTCAATGAACTTATAGATGAAATCGTGCAGGAAGACCAAGGTTCTGACAAAGATGCTCGTCAAAAGGCTCTTCTTTCAAAACTTCAAATTGAAAAAAAATCTGTTGAAAAAGAGGAAGAAAGCGTTGACACAAAAGCCATGCTTATGGAGTCAATGACTTGTTTAGGCGCGATGACGCCGCTTCTGACGCAGGTTACAGAAAAAGTCAAAGAGAATCATGATGTGCTTGAAAGCGAGCACAATTCGTTTTTCGCACGGCTTTTGGCTTTGCTCAGAAAATCATTCGGAATCGAGGAAAAGCCGCTTTATTACACTCTTATAATTGTTGAGCAGACTACTTCCGCAAAGCGAAAAGAAAGAATCAACTATCAGACGTTCGTGAGCGACCTTACGACAAAGGCAAGACGTTTTGCGGCACTTTCACAGAAAGGTTCAAGCGGATACAACAAATTGGTTTCTATGCCAGAAGCAAAAATCCTTGAATTCATTTCGGCACAGATTATCGATTGCCAGAAAATGCTCGTGCTTTTGAATGCCCTTGATGAATTCTTTAAGTCTTCCGTAGCGCCAGTCAACAAATCAAAAATCAAGGGATTGAAGATTGACATTACGTCTCTTAAAAACACAGTCGTAAAGGCAAATCAATATCGGGCTGAATATTCCGCTTATATCGAAGAAGAAGCGCAAATGCGTAAGCTCGGAATCAAATAGGTTCAATTTCGAGTTTTTACAAAGCCCGTCATTCCGAACTCGTTTCGGAATCTCGTCCAACGTTGCAGGGGGTGTAGATGCTGAATCAAGGCGACCGCGAAAACGAAAGCGGTCGAGTTCAGCATGACAGTAGTGTGCTCTTCTCGCATGGCAGAAAACTCGAAATTCGGCCAAATAAAAAACTTTAGAAAAAAAACATATTTTAAGTTTTTCGAGATATCCAAAATAAAAGCTGTCGGGCAATAAGGATTCAAAATGAAACCTTTTCCCAGACGGCTTTTTTTTATGCTGAGACGTGTTTTGAAGTCAATTCAAAATCTATTAATCTTTATGTTTTAGGAGTATAATCGAAGAATATGAAAATTAGAAAACTTTTTTTTACGCTGACATTTTCTTTGTTTTTTACTAGCAGGCCTTTTTGCACAAAGTGATTCTTATGATGATTCTTCGGATTTTTTGGATTTGCCGAAAGATTTGCTTGATGAGCTGAATCAAAAGGATATTGTAGATCCTTCTTTGCAGCGAAATTTTACGATTGTGATGGCGGAACAAAATTTTGACCTAAATCCGCATACGGCTGCATATTCAAATGAGGCGCAGCTTCTTGATGCCTTGTACGAAGGACTTTTTTCATATAATCCAAAAACTCTCGAACCGACTCCTGCAATTGCTTCTGAATATAAAATTTCCCGTGACAAAAAAAGATGGACTTTTACGATTCGTTCCGACGCAAAATTCAGTGACGGAAGCTCAATCACCGCACAGGACGTTAAGGATTCTTGGCTTGCTCTCTTAAAAACAAAAAACGCACCTTACGCTTCGCTTTTGGACTGCATTTCTGGCGCGGAAGAATATCGCACCGGCAAGGCTAAGGCTGATGATGTGCGAATCACCGCAAGGAACGCAAATACGCTCGTGGTTGTCTTAAAGTCTCCTACGGCGCACTTTTCTAGGCTTTTGTGCCATCACGCTTTTTCGGTTCAGAAAAAAAAGGCTTACAGCGGCGCGTTTGTGTTGAAAAATCGTGATTCAAAAAAAATCGTTCTTGAAAAAAATAAAAATTATTGGGATGCAAAACGTGTCAACTTGCCGCAGATTACGGTTGAAATGTCGAATAATTTAAAAGACAATTCGTGGAAATTTAATGATGAAAAAGCAGACTGGGTTGCTAGCATGATTGACGTAAAATCTTTGCTGAACAAAAATTCCCTGAGAATCTCGGCAATTTTTGGAACTGAATATTTGTTTTTTAGCTGCAAAAAGGCTCCGTGGACGAATGCTGATTTGAGAAATGCCTTGCTCACCGCAGTTCCGTGGAAGGAGCTTCGAAAGGGGCTTATTCAGCCGGCAACGACGCTGGTTTTTCCTCTCGCCGGCTACCCGAAAGTGGAGGGCCTTTCCGAAACTTCGCCCGAAGATGCCATTGACATGATGAAAGCTGCCCGAAAATCGTTAAAACTGAAGGATTCAGAAAAACTTACGCTCACTTTTGGCGTTATTAAGGATTCTGAAAAGCAAAAATCACAGTATGAACTTTTGAAGAAAGCTTGGGAGCCTTTGGGGGTTGAGCTAAAAATGGTTACTGCTGATGATGCGCGCTATGTTCAGAAAATTCCTGACTGGGATTGTGATTTGTTCTCATATTCTTGGATTGGGGATTTTGCGGATCCTGTGGCGTTTTTGGAACTGTTCCGCGAGGATTCCACATTGAACCCTTCAAATTGGAAGAACGATAAATTCAATTCGTTCTTGGAACAGGCTTCCCAGACAAACGATTCTTCTGAACGCAATAAATTGCTCTCAAAGGCAGAGCAGGTTTTGCTTGATGACGGTGAGATTCTTCCGATTGGGCATTCTTTCTGTATGCATGCCGTAAATCTTGACAAAATCGGTGGCTGGTCGTTGAATGCTCTGGATATTCATCCGTTCAAATATCTTTACATTCGTGAAAAAACTCAGAAGATTCAGCGTGCACCGAACATCGTTATGGGAGACGCTGAAAATTTCGATCTTTTGAGCCAGCTCTGAAAATGCGAGGTTTTTAGTTCTCTTCTGTTATTTTCTGGACTAAAAACTCTCAGTCGGCTCTGTACTGTCTGGCCAAACGAAAAGGTCGGCGCAGTTTCGCTCGCCGCCCGAAACGTTGATTGCCTGTCCCGTGCAGAATGTGTTCACCGCTGTTAAAAAATAGCACCATTCGGCGGCTTCTTCTGGAGTTGCCCAGCGTTTTAGCGGTGTTACGTTCATAATTCTGTTCCATAGCTTTTTGTCTTCCATGACGGATTTGTTCAGTTCTGTTGAGACTCCGCCAAAACAAATCGCATTGCAAGTGGCATGATAGCGGTTTGCGAGTGCGATTGCAACGTGCTTCATGTAGCCAACTATACCCGCTTTTGAGGCAACGTACCCCGCAAATTCATTGCCGTTCAGGGCGGAGACTGATGCGTTAAAAAGCACTGATTTTATTGAAGGCTGAAAAGCATATTTTTGAGTAACGTAAATCGAGCCTAAAAGATTTGTTTTGATGTCTTTTTCAGGGAGCGAATTGTCAGGGGTTTGAATTCCCGCGTTGTTAATCAGAATCTCGATTCCTGGAATTTCTGGGAGCGAAGATTTGTCTGAAATGTCGGCGACAAAATGTGTGTAGCTACCAAGATTCTCGCCCGCGGAATGCATAAAATCCGTGTACAGCGAAAGATTGTCTTCCGTAAGGTCAATGCCAACAACATCGTGTTTTTCTTTTAGGAATTTTAGAGCCATCGCGCGGCCCATTCCGCTGCAAGTTCCTGTAATCAAAACTTTCATTTATCTTCACCCCACTAAAGTTGCGAGCGTAGCGCGAGCAACAAAACTGCACCCGCGAAACGCGGCTTTGCTTGTCGCCGCGTTTCGTGAGTAACTGCAAGTGTTTCCACCAAAGCGCGAGTTTTTCGCTGGAAAAACTTGCGGGAAACGCACGAGTTCGCTTGCAATCGCAAATTGAAATTGTGTCATTCCGTTAATTTTTCTGGCACAGATAAACAGTGATAAGACACCGATGAAAAAATCTGTGTCCCATCTGTGCTAATCTGTGTGTATGAAGGTGGTTTCGACTCCGCTCAACCACCGTAAGTTTGCTTG
>NZ_JPUF01000040.1 GCF_014737315.1 Treponema zioleckii
TAATCCTTAATTTTCCCCGGAAAAGGCGCTTTTTGTGGCGGGCTTTCCGGGGACAAGGGGATTGTTTGCGCTTCCTACAAATCGCGATTTGTAGGAATACCAAAACTCATGCAAAACACCAATTCTGGTTAACATCTTTTTCCTAAAATCGTTAACCGGAATTAACGATTTTAGACAGTGACTGTGAGTTTAAATATTACTCAGCCCCCCCCAAACGGCATAAAAAAAGACTTGATGAAAAATCACCAAGTCTTTTAGCGCGATGTGCGGGACTCGAACCCGCGGTCTCCGGCGTGACAGGCCAGCGCGATAACCAGCTTCGCTAACACCGCAAAGATGCTGTAAAATATTTTTAATTTTGAAACGCGATGTGCGGGACTCGAACCCGCGGTCTCCGGCGTGACAGGCCAGCGCGATAACCAGCTTCGCTAACACCGCATTAGGTGATAATTAATATATATAATCGTTTGTTTTGTGTCAACAGATTTTTCTAAAAAAATCAAAAAAAATTAATTTTTTTTCTGCAAGGGCACTTCTAAAAACTTCAGATTTTCAAAATTCCAACAAATTTATAAGGCTTAATCTCTAAGTTTTCATTTTCAACTATTTAATTTCGTGTTAATATAAGTGGCATGGAACATAATATGATTTTATCAGCTTCTGGCTGGCGAAAAGTTTTTGCCGCAAGCGGAAACGAGAACGATACAACAACAGAAATCAGCGATGACGACAGAACTTTAGTCCAATTGGCCGCTGACGTAATTGGTGACTATATCTTCTATAAAAGCACAACGCCTTCTATCATCCTTGGAATAGACAGTCGCCCGACAGGACCTGCAATTGCGGAAGCGATGATTCGTGTTCTGATGGCAAAAAAAATCGCCGTAAGCTACGCAGGAATTATTGCGGCACCAGAAATCATGGCATATTCCCACACATCCGACGGATTCGTGTATATTTCAGCAAGCCATAATCCTATCGGCCATAACGGAATAAAATTCGGTCTGAATGACGGCGGAGTTATCAACGGAAAAGAAAACGCAAAACTCGCCGCAGAATTCGAAAAACGATGCAGATCAAACGGAGAAATTGACTACGTTAAGACTTTGGCAAAAAAATGCTCCGACATTGATTTGGACTGGGTATTTGCCGAAAGCGTCGCCGTTATGCGCGAAGCTAGTTCAATTTACCGTTCTTTCGCAAAAACAACGATTGCTGGCACAGACAACATTACGAACCAAAATAAATTGTTCGCCCAAATCAGACAGAATGTGCGAACAACGCCTTTAGGAATCGTTTGCGACATGAACGGTTCAGCACGAACCCTTTCAATCGATTCGGCTTTCTTTAAGGAATGCGGAATCAATTTTTATGGAATCAACAATCTTCCTGGAAAAATCGAGCACGCAATCATCCCAGAACCAGAAAATCTTGTTTGGTGCGCGGACGAAATGGAACGCCTGCAATCCGAAGGAAAAACTGACGCAATTTTGGGTTACATGCCAGACTGCGACGGTGACAGAGGAAACATCGTTTACTGGAACGAAAAGCTCAAAAAGGCTGAAGTGTTAAAAGCCCAGGAAGTTTTCGCACTTTCGGTTCTTGCAGAATTGGCATATTCGATTCACCAAGAAAAATACGGAATGTCGAACAGCAGCAGCACAAAAATCGCAAGTTTCTTTAAGGAGAATCACAAATCCGGACAAAGCGACAAAAATGCACTCGGTCTAGGATTAAAGCTCGGAGTTGCGGTAAACTGCCCAACCTCAATGAGAATCGAAGAAATCGCAAATGCATTCCAAGCTGAAGTTTTTAGGGGCGAAGTGGGCGAAGCAAATATCGTAAACCTTGCACGCGAAAAACGAAGCGAGGGCTACACAATCCGCATTTTGGGCGAAGGCTCGAACGGCGGAAACATTACTCACCCGGCGGCGGTGCGCGACCCGCTGAACACGCTTTTTGCGCTCATAAAGCTGCTCGTAATCCGCGATGCAGAGACCGAAGACGGCAACACAGAGCTGGGGCTTTACCACCTTTGGTGCAAAGCAAGCGGTCAGGAAGAAAAATACAAGAATGATTTTACGTTTACAGACATTATAGAATCGCTTCCCCAGTACACAACTACGGGTGTGAGCGAAAAACGAGCTATTCTTCAAATAAATTCAACCGATCACGCACAGCTCAAAGACAAATTTCAGAAAATTTTTGAGAATCAGTGGGAAGTTCAAAAAGAAAAACTCCACGAAAAATACGGAATTGCATCTTATGAGGCAATTGCCACAAACGGAATAAAAGAAACCCGAAATCTTACAGATTTTTCTGAAAGTGGCAAGGGCGGCTTAAAGATTCTTTTTAAGGATGAAAACAAAAATCCTATCGCTTTCATCTGGATGCGCGGAAGCGGCACTGAGCCTGTTTTTAGGGTAATGGCAGACGTAAGAGGCAATTCTCAGAACGAAGTTGAAGAAGAAAAAAAACTTATTGAATGGGAAACAAAGATGCTTTTAAAGGCGGACGGTCAGATTTAATGACAGATTCAGACAGTTTTGCTAGTATAAAGCCGAATAAAAACCATACAGGAGACTAAAAATGGAAAAATCAGAGATTTTGGAACGTGCAAAAAAGTATATTGCAGAAGAAAAAGACGAGCGTTTTAGAAAAGAAGTTGAAGACCTCGTTGCAAAAGCTGATGACGAAAAAGTTCTCGCAGAACTTGAAGACAGATTCTATCAGACGCTTGAATTCGGTACAGGCGGACTCCGCGGAATAATGGGTGGCGGAACAAACCGCATGAACACACTCGAAATCAATCTTGCAACACAGGGATTGGCAAATTACGTTCTGAAAGCATTCCCAGAAAAAGCAAAGAACGGCACTTTGAGCGCAGTAATCGCTTACGATTCACGCAAAAATTCAGACGTTTTTGCAGAGGCTACAGCCCTCATTCTTGCCGCAAACGGAATCAAGGCATATCTCTTTACAGGACTCCGCCCTACTCCAGAGCTTTCTTTTGCAATCAAACAACTCGGAGCACAGACTGGTGTTGTTGTAACAGCTTCTCACAACCCGCCGCAGTACAACGGATACAAAGCATACTGGGACAACGGTGCGCAGGTAATCGAGCCGCATGACGTTGGAATCATCAAAGAAGTTAATGCCGTAAAAGAAGTTAAAACTATCTCAAAGGCAGAGGCCCTTGAATCTGGAAAACTCGTTCTTATTGATAAAGAGATGGACGAAAAATTCTGGGCAATGTGTAAGGCTCAACTTTTCAGACCAGAACTCATCAAAGAAAAAGCTTCCAGCGTAAAAATCGTTTACACACCACTCCACGGAACCGGTGCAATGCACGTCGAAAAAGTTCTCGGAGATCTCGGACTCAACGTAATCACAGTTCCAGAGCAGAGAGAGCCTAACGGAGCATTCCCGACAGTTGAAAAACCAAATCCAGAGGAAGCACCAGCACTCAAACTCGCAGTAGCACTTGGCGAAAAAGAAAAAGCAGACTGTGTAATGGCAACCGACCCGGATGCAGACCGCTTTGGCTCAGCTTTCCCTGGAAAAGACGGAAAATTCGTTCTCGTCTCAGGAAACCAGATGGGCGCGCTCTTGTGCGAATACGTTCTTTTGAGCCGCAAAGAATTCGGAAAGATTCCTGCAAATCCAGCTGCAATCCGCTCAATCGTAACATCGCCATTCTGCGATTACATCTGCAAAAAATACGGCGTAAAAATCCACGAATGCCTTACAGGATTCAAATGGATTGCATCCGTTGAGGACTCATTCGAAAAAGACGGAAGCGAGAACTATGTTTACGGTCTCGAAGAATCTTACGGATACAAAATCGAAAAAGAAGTTATGGACAAAGACGGAGTTTCTGCAGCCGCTATGTGTGCAGAAATGACTTTGTACTGGGCTTCTAAAGGAAAGTCAATCCTTGAGCACCTTGACGACATGTGGCGCGAATACGGATTCTTTGAAGACAGAGCAATCTCACAGTACTTCCCAGGAATCTCTGGAAAAGACGTTATGGCCGGAATTATGACAAAACTCCGTACAGAAGGACTCAAAGTTCTTGGCGGAAAGAAAGTTCTTGAAATTCGGGACATTCAGCAGAGCGTTTCGTTCAACCCAGAAAATCCGTCTGCAAAAACCGCGATTAACCTTCCAAAGAGCAACGTTCTCCAGTTCCTCCTTGAAGGCGGCACAATCGTAAGTGCAAGACCTTCTGGAACAGAACCAAAAATCAAGTTCTACATCAACGCACGCACAGACGTGAACGGTGACCTTGATGCAGCAAAAGCAGCTTCTGCGGTTGTATGCAATGCAATCGAGAACGAAATCAAAGCGATTCTTGCAAACGCATAAAATTTAAGATAATCTAAATGCCGTCTGTCATACAATATCTTTGTGTGGCAGGCGGATTATTTTTTTATGGGACTTACATGGAACTAAAAACAAAATTCTTAAAAATAGCCTTTTTTGCAATCTTTTTTTTAATGCTAACGGCTTATTCAAATGCACAAATTGACACAAACTTACAAAAAAATCAGATTTCCGTATTTTCGTTGCAAGGGCTATTAAAAGACAAATTTTTGGAAAACGTAAAAATCGACACAGATGGCGATTTACGAATAGAACTTCATGGCGTAAAGATTTTTGTAACGACGGACAGCAATCGTTCGATTTTAAAATTTTCTACAATCTGGAAAAAATCAGAAAATATTTTGGATTCAAACCTCTACGAAATTTTGAACACATGGAATCGGGACAAAGTTTTTACGACGGCGTTTTCTAACGGCGAATTTATTTTGCTCGAATATTTTTTATGCACCGACGGCGGTATAAATTCTGAAAATTTTAACGGAACCCTTGAGTGGCTGTTTCCAATCTCATATTCTTTCAATGACTACCTTACCGAAAAAAAAGCCATAGACTAAGGATTCTGCAGAACAATGTATATCACGAAAACCAGACCGAATAAATTCAATCTGATTACAAATTTTAGACAAGTAAAAAAATTGCTAGAAAGCGGCAAGATTTTTTGTGCGTTCGACACCGAAACCACGGGACTCAAAAGCGAAACCGAGCGAATCATTGAACTTGGTGCCATAAAATTCAACAAAGACGGAATCATAGATTCAATGGGAACGCTTATTAATCCGCAAAAAAGCATTTCGCCGCTCGCAAGCTCAATAAACCACATCACGAATGAAATGGTGCAGTTTTCCCCGACCGAAGAAAGCGTGATTCCGGAATTCATCAACTTTTCAAAAGACTGCATTTTGGTCGCGCACAATGCACAGTTCGACATTAGGTTTGTTAATCAGTCACTTTTGCGTTTGGGAATGGAAGAACTTCAGAATCCTGCAATCGATACACTCAGATTTTCAAGGTGGGCATTGCCTTCGAACGGGCATTGGAAACTTCAATTTCTTGCAGAACAATTTAAAATCGACACAGGGAACGCGCACCGTGCACAAGACGATGCACGCGTATGCATGGAGATTTTCTTAAAGCTTGCCGAGATAGAGCCTACAAAACGGCTTAGCCGCGCGGCGCTTTTGCAGGATCAATAGGCTGCCCGTTCTGAAAAACCATGAGCGAGATTTGTGACCGCTGGGAGTACGTGTCAACGCCGGCGGTTCCGATTTTGGCACCAGTATCCACGTACTGTCCTTTTGAGACCGTAATGTTGCCCAAACCAGAATACGCATAAATATGTCCGGTCTTGCTCTGAATAAAAATCACATTGCCAAATCCCCGATAGGCTCCACAAAACATAACGGTTCCCGCCATAATCGAAGTAACGTTCTCGTCCTTGCGGGCAGAAAGATTTACACCGCTAACTTTTCCTTTTACATAAGTTACGTCAGAAGTTTTTACAGGCCAAACAAGCGAAGCGTCGCCTTTTTTGGTCAAATACTTATGAGGATCATTTTCTTTTAAATCAGGAACATTCGAAATCTTTAATTTTTGACCAATTTTTAAAACTGCATCAGAATCAACTTTGTTTATATTTTGAAGTTCCGCAATCGAAAGACCAAAATCATGCGCAATTCCTGACCAAGTATCGCCCTTCTGAACCACGTAAATTCCGTCCACAGATTTAGAAGGTGCGGGCTTTTCATTTGCCACAGGCGACGGGGACGGATTTTCGTTTTCTTTTTTGTTCGGCTCAGACTTTTGGGAACTTTCCGTTTTTTTAGAGTCAGTCTTTTCTGTTTTTGATGAAGCAACTGCGTCCGCATTCAACTTTAACACTTGGCCCACTTTTAGCTCGTTACCAGAAAGTCCGTTAAATGCTTTTACCTGCTCAACCGAAAGTCCGTATTTTCGGCTTATTGAATACAAAGTTTCGCCTTTTTGAACGGTGTGAACCTCTGCAACAGTTTTTTGAGCTGATTTTGACTGCGAAGAGTCGTTACCGGGAATTCTTAATTTCTGACCGACAGAAATATTATTGTCGGAAAAACCATTGAGAGATTTTATTTCATCAACTTTTACGTTGTATTTTCGGCTTATTGAATAAAGAGTATCGCCCTTTGCGACAATGTGCGTTTTTTCAGCAAAGAGAACCGAATCGCCTAAAGCAAAGAGGATAAATATAAAAAATGAAACTTTTGAAAATGAACACTTCATATCATTGTATTTTCGGCATTTTTAAAACAGGAAAACACAATTTTTTGCTTTTGAAAGCAATTCAATTTTCGGTAACCGAAAAGAAGAGTTCTACGACATTAATGCCATTCACCGGAGGTTTTGAAAGATACAATTTTAGGGTGCTGTCACGGCCATTAATCAAATGGCGGCTCGTGATTCCGTATTTTATTGAACTGTCCGCCTCGATTAGCGCGCTCAAATGGTCGGCAATTCTGACAGTTTTTCCGTCAACAGGCGAGAATTCGTCGGAATTATAGCTTTCGTTCAAATCTTCCCAAGAAACCACTTCAGTCATTTTTTCGCCGTCCAAGCCGTTCACGCGAATCCGGTTTTCAAATTCGTTGCTACGAAAAATAAATCACCTCGTCGGCGTAAGACTTGTCCATTAACGGCACAAGCTCAGACTGCACGATTTCGTCCTCAAGCTGCTTTACAATCGACGGAAGATTTTCCGTAGCTTGCTTTACAGGCGAAATTATGTCGCGGGTAACCGCCTCCGGCAAATCGTGGAAAAGCGCGCTAAAAAAATCATTAAAAATACGCTTGGCACACATTTTTACGCCGGACTCGCGGATAAGCAAAAAAGTCATTACGGCAACAAAAAATGAATGCCCCAGAACGCTTGTTTTGGGCACGCGAGGAGTTTGATTCCAGCGGATTTGAAAGCGAAGACGCTCGACCATCATCAAAAAATCAAAAGGCAGCTGATGCGTCAAAAGAAGCTGTAGGCCCTTCAAATCCAAATATTCTTGCATATCCTCATTTACATCTTTTCTGATTTTTGTAAGACGCTGCTCCTCGTTCACGGGAGACATCATGTCAAGCTCGCGGAGAGATGAAAATTTATGGGCCGCACGCATAACGCGAGACGCACGGACTGTAGACTCCGATTTTTCATTTTCTCCGCCGTTCAGCCCAAGATATTCCGAAAAACGCTCGGCTAAATCCTGGTCAATCATATCGCGGTATTGATTCAGAACCCACTCGTTCAACTTAACATACTCTTCTGGGTAGCGATTTTTTATGAGCCGCTGGACAGGAGATTTTATGTCGCAAAGCGCAATTTTTTTTAAGAGGTCAAAAATTGACGCATAAATCATCCAAGTCCAGTCAATCTGATTTCCAGAAGACTCTTCGTACTTTCCGATAATGTATGCGGCAATCATTTTTTCAGCAGCCTTGTCCATTTCAACAATTTCAAACGGCCGAATCAAATCGTTCCAACGCTGAATCGAAAATCCCTCGTAAATTTTTAAAATCAACTTTTTATCCAGCATTTTCTCCCTCCGACAAAAATTCTATTCTATCGTTCCCATTTCTCTCAAAAAATCAAAGACAGTTTTTCCTTCGATTAAATGCCCGGCGCCAACATAAATAAAAGTCGAACCGCCATCTTTTAAAAACTGCGTTATCTGTTTTGCCCAAGACTCATTTCTGTCCAAAAGTGTTTTTTTATGGTATTCAACGTACAACTCATTTTTTTCATCATCTTTTTGTTTACTGTCATTCAGAACGGTTTTCAATTTTTCAACATCGTCCTGAACGTAAGCTTCGTACAACGCCTTAAACTGCTCAACACCTTCATCAACGTTGTCCAAAATGTCTTTTAACAAAAAGAGCTGAGTTTCGTAATCCTTGTATCGGATCAAATCAATCTGAGTTTCAAGCGTATCAAGTCCGCCCACAGAGCGGGCCTGTTTTTTTGCACGGTCATAAAAAAAGACATCAACACCGTGCTTTTCGTCAACGCCGTAATCAGAATATATCGACGACGCCAAGTTCATCGTAAATAGCCACGGCTCAAACGCATTAAATTTTTTTATCAGAATAGCATTCAAATATTTTGCAAGCACCGCATTCTGTTTTTCGGAAAGACTGTCCGTAACAAGCCGGCCGTCACGCTGAAAACTTTCGCGCATGAGCCGAACAGTGAGCCTAGTTACCTTTAATATATCTTCCGAGCTGATTTCTGCATAAACTCTGTCAGCATTGTCGAACTGATACAAAACGTTCTCGCCAAGCGGAAAAATTCGGTCATTGCCTAAATGAACCGTTCCCTGCAGATAAATGTATGAAGGCTTGCCCTCTTTGTCGGTACTAGAAATTTTCCAGAACAGTCTGTCATTTTCTTTTGAAAGCACGGCTTTTTGAGCCCCGAGAGCCGCATGTTGATTAGAAGCACAAGAAATTACAAGAAAAGACAGGAACAGAATTGATAATATTAATTTTATTTTTTTTGTCATAATATAACTTTCAAATCCACAAAGAAAAAGTGCGCCCGAATCAAAATGATTTTAGGCGCACCAACAAATTTAATTACGAGCCAGTTTTTTCGTAAGGTTTACCGGCAGAAGCAGGAGCATAGTTCTTTCCGCTGAATACTACCAACGCCAGCAAAGTAATTACGTATGGAAGCAAACTGAAGAATTCCGCAGGAAGAGCATTTTTTAACGTCGGAATATTTACGACGTAAATCGAGAATGCAACCGCAGCACCGAACAAGAGTGACGAAAGCGAGATTCCGATTGGTCGCCAGCGTCCGAACGAAACCGCAGCAAGTGCAATAAATCCAGTTCCGTTTATTGTCGTAGACGTGTACTGAATCGTCTCGGTAAGAACAAGACAACCACCCGCAAGACCTGCAAGAAGGCCTGACGCAAGAACCGCAAAATAACGCATCTTTATAACGTTAACGCCAACACTCGCCGCAGCACTAGGATGCTCACCGCAAGCACGGAGGCGCAAACCGAAGGCAGTCTTGTACAACAAGAACCAAACCGCAAGGATTACGACAAGCGCAATGTAAACCGTCGGATAAACACCGCCAGGCCCCGGCAGAATGCCTACTTTGTACGGCTTAGTTCTGTCTGCCTGAAAGAGAACCTGAGAGAAGAAGATTGTAACGCCGTTTGCGAGCAAGTTAATACCCGTACCGCTGATTGTCTGGTCAGCTTTGAGCGAAATTGCCGCATAAGCATGAATCGAACTGAAAACCATTCCAAAGAACGCACCGACCACAAGCGCAATCCACGGAGAAAAAGCACCGCAAGAAAACTCAAGAATAACATGAGTCGAAGCCGCGGCAAACGCACCAATCTGAAGAAGACCTTCAAGGGCGATATTAACTACGCCGGAACGCTCACAAATCATTCCGCCGGCAGATGTAATAAGAATAGGAGAAACCATCATCAAAATCGATGGAATCATGTTCAAGATAATGCTCATTTTTTACCTCCAGCCAACGACTCTGCATTCGCCTTGCGTTTTTCAGACCAAATCAAGAAAAGTCTTATAGCCGTTTTTAGAGCAACGAATACAACAACAAGTCCCTGAATGATAAAAGTGATTTCTTTTGGAATTCCTTTTGACTGCATCAAAGTCTGCGAAGCCTGCAACATTCCGAACAAAAGACCCGCGATGAACACGCCGAGAGCCTTGTTGTTTCCGACGAGTGCAACCGCGATTCCAGTGTAGCCATAGTTATCCATTGCAGAAAGAACGCGCCCATACTTGAATGAGCCAAGAGCAACGATTCCGCCGCCAAGACCAGCATAAGCACCGCTTATAGCCATTGCAATCACGATTCCAGAAACAACAGGAATTCCTGCATAATGAGCCGCATCCCGGTTAAAACCAGTAGCTTTTAGCGAATAACCGAGCTTTGTTTTTTCCATTAAGAACCAATAAACAATCGTAACAAGAATCGTAATGAAGATTCCGTAGTTCAAAAGTGACCCGTTCGTGAGTTTTTCGAGCCAAGAAGCTTTAAGAGAAGCCGAAACCGGGAAGTTTGCAGTTTTGTAAGTGTTAGTACCCGGAATTGCAAGCGTAATGATTCTCGAAAGATAGAGGGCCACATAGTTCAACATGATTGTAGAAACGACTTCGCTAACTTCGTATTTAGCCTTCAAAAGACCTACAACACCGCCCCAAATCGCACCTGCAAGAATTGCAAAAACAAGTGCCGTCATCCAGTGCATTCCCGGAATCTGAGGGAAGTAAATTGCAACAAGCTGAGCAACGGTAACGCCCATAATGTACTGGCCTTCGCCACCAACATTAAAAAGCCCTACCCTTCCGGCAAAGGCCATTGCAAATCCACACAAAATGTACGGAATCGAATAGTTGAACCATTCGCCAACGTAACGAATATTCCAAGTGCCCTTGTCGATATTCCATCCAGAAACCGACTGAACGATTGCCTTATACATTCCGGCAGGACTTCGACCTACGCAAATAACGAGGAAAGTCGCAACCAAAAATCCGAGAAGCACAACGATTACAGAAACACCTGCATCACTTCTCATTAAAAAATTGTATAGCCAGCTTTTCTTCTTTTCTGTATCACTCATTTGATTATTCTCCGCTTGAGCTTTCGTCAGAATTATCATCCGACTTTTCTTTTGTACTTGCCATCATAAGACCGATTTGGCTTTCCGTAACTTCGCCTTCCTTGAACACGCCAACGATAGAACCTTTGCTGATTGTCGCAATCGTGTCACAAAGATTCATAATCTCATCAAGTTCAAAAGAAACCAAAAGAATCGCGCGACCTTTGTCACGCTCTGCAAGGATTCTTCGTCTGATATACTCAATCGCGCCTACGTCAAGACCGCGGGTCGGCTGGGCAATAACGAGGAAGTCGCCGCCCATATCAATCTCACGCGCAACAATAACTTTCTGCTGATTACCGCCACTCATGCTTCCTGTAATCGTCTGAGCACCCTCGCCCGCACGAATGTCAAAAGCCTTAATGAGTTCCTCCGCCTTCATTGCCATTTCTTTTTCGTCAATAACGATTCCGTGCTTCGTGTAAGGCTCAAGATAATAATTTTTGAGCGCGACATTGTATGCAACCGTGAACTGACCGACAATTCCGTGCTTGTGCCTGTCTTCCGGAACGTGTCCGATTCCCTTTTCGATTCGTTTTCTGACAGAAAGCTTTGTAATATCCTCTCCATTAAATATAATTTTTCCGCTTTCGATTTTTGTCATACCAGCGATTCCGAGAATCAACTCGCTCTGACCGTTGCCGTCAACGCCCGCAATACCAACAACTTCGCCCGCATGAACGCTCAAATTCAAATTGTTTACGGCAAGGCGGCCTCGGTGATCTTTTATGTTAAGATTTTCGATTTTTAAGACTTCTCTGCCAATTTTTGCAGGATTTTTTTCAATCTCAAATTTTACAGCACGACCAACCATAAGTTCTGCAAGGTCTTCCTCACTAACGTCGGCAACGTTAACAGTCTTAATCGTTTTTCCACGGCGAAGAACCGTACATCTGTCGGCAACAGCCTTGATCTCTTTAAGTTTGTGGGTGATTAAGATAATTGTTTTTCCCTCAGACTTCAATCTTCGGATAATGTCCATCAAATCGTCAATTTCCTGAGGAGTAAGAACCGCTGTAGGCTCATCAAAAATAATGATGTCCGCATTGCGGTAAAGAACTTTGAGGATTTCAACACGCTGCTGCATTCCAACCGTGATATCTTCAATAATGTCACGTGGATTCACACGAAGACCGTAACGCTCAGAAAGTTCTGCGACACGCTTTTCGGCAGATTTTAAGTCGAGCATTCCGAATTTATTTTTCGGCTCGATTCCAAGAACGATGTTTTCGGTAACAGTATAATTGTGCACCAATTTAAAATGCTGGTGAACCATACCAATACCGAGTGCCGTCGCAGCATTCGGATCTTTTATCTTCTCTTCCTTTCCGTTGATTTTTATTACACCTGAATCAGGATCGTATGCCCCAAAAAGTATGGACATCAACGTTGATTTTCCCGCACCGTTTTCACCTAGAAGCGCAAGAACCTCATTCTTATACACCTGAATGTTTACGTGGTCATTTGCCACAACCCCAGGGAAAGTTTTTGTAATATCAATCATTTCGATTGCATTTTCACGACTACTCATAAATTTCATTGTAGCATAAAAAAAGCACTGTGTGGAATTTATCACAGTGCTTTTACAAAAAAAATTTCTATTTTTTTTGAAGTTTCTTAAACAGATATTAAAATTCTGTTAAAAAACTATTTAGTTGTCCATTGCGCCCAAGCCCTCTGGAACCAAGCCCTGAGCAACTGACTCAGCGTATGTTGGAACAACGTTGATTTTTCCAGAAATGATGTCAGCCTTTACTTCTGAAAGTTTTGCAACAACTTCTGGGTTCAAATCAGGATTTGTTTTAGCAAAATCAACACCGTCATCAGACATAGCAAGAGTTACAACTTTTCCTTCGAAAGTGTTTCCTGCAACTGCTTCCAAACCAACTTTAGCAGCTGATTCAACGCGTTTTTCCATAGATGTGAGAACTGCAGATTTAGAACCCTCGTAGATTCCTTCTTCGTACTGATCGCTGTCTACACCGATAGCCCAAACGTTCTTGCCCTGGAGGCGATACTCTTTAGCCTGAGCGATAGTTCCGTTTCCTGTGCTTCCTGCAGCAGAGAAGATTGCGTATACGCCAGAATCGAACCAGTTCTTAGCCTGTGTTTTAGCAAGCTCTGGTTTTCCCCAGTCATTTGCGTAGTAATCAACAACTTCTGCTTCTGGGAAAACTGATTTCAATCCCTGAATGTATCCAACTTCAAATTTTGTGATTGTAGCTCCAGGAATACCACCGATGAATCCGAATTTAGGATTCTCAACGCCCTCAGCCTGAGCCTGCAATGCAGCAGCAACACCAACAAGGTAAGAGCCCTGCTCTTCTGTGAATACGAAGTTCATAACGTTTGGCTGGTTTACATAGTCAACGTCAACGATCATGTATTTCTGCTCTGGATAAAGCTGAGCAACTTCGTTCAAGGCATCAGCAAATGTGAATCCTGTAGTAACGATAAGGTCTTTTCCTTCCTCAGAAACCTGTTTGAGAGTCGGAACGTACTGATCCTGTGTCGCACAAGTAATTACATCATATTTCTTTCCGCGGCTAGCCTGATTTTCCCAAGTGTCACCGTAAAATGAAAGAATTCCGCGCCAAGCAGCAGCATTGAAAGATTTGTCATCAACACCAGTAGCATCTGTAACGAGAACAACTGATGGACGTGTATCTGTAGACTCAGTAGCCACAGGCTCAGATTTCTTTTCTTTACATCCGATTGTTGTAAAGAGAACAGCAGCTGCCATCACAGCTGAAGCAAACTTTTTCATATTTCCTCCAAAGAAATAACAAAGAATAAAAAAATGGTCGCATAAAACTCAAAATAAATTGAATTTTAAGCGACCTTTACAGTATCACACAACAATTGATTTGTGAATATATCAGCCCCATAGTGATTCCGCATTATGAACTTGCAGGTGCAAAAATCCGTGCATTCGTCCGCCAGAACGGATTTTCAGTCTGCTTGTAATAATGAGGAAGCCTTGCGCAGTTCCCGCGCCGAAAAAAGTTTTAATTATTTTGAAAGCCCCTTCTTGCGGTCTGTTTCCATTTTTTCGCGCCAGACAAGCGCCTTTTTCTTTATTTCCTCGGCCTCATCGGCATTTCCGATAATCACACAAATTCTTCGGCTGGCAATAAGATAATTTATGGCAAGACGCATGTCGTCCTGCCGGTGAGTTGATTTTTCGTATCGATTTCGGTAGTCGGCAGCAGAATCGTCAACAAGTTTTTTTATAAGACGAATAAAATAAACCGTGTTGTCATAATCAGGTGACTGAGAATCAAAATAATCCTTCGTGCCCTGTTTCCAATCAAGAATATTTTTTGCGACAGTGGCAAAACGTCCACGTAATTCAACAAATGACCAGAACCATTTTGAATTTTCCCCGAACGCATCGATTAAAAGCCTGATCGCAAGTCCAAGTTTTCGAATAAGCTCATAGCGTTTTGAAAGCGGAGTGTTTTTTATCTGCTCAACTTTATCCTCAATTTCAGAATACTGAGCATCAACTACATTCGTAACGATATCCTCAAGATAAATAATCGCCTTGTACAAAGTTTTTCGAGCGTCATTCAGAGCATCATTATTTTTTGTAGACAGCAATGTGACCGAAAGAGAGTTCATAGCCATGTAAAGCGTTGAAACATATATCATTTCGTCACAAAGAAGAAGACGTTTATACGCATTTCCGGTCTTATCTTTTTCGATAAGAGCAAGCATATTCTTTTCTTTTTCAAGGGACTCATTTATCATCGATTTATACGGCTCACATTTCATTCCGTATATTTCTCTGCTTTCTGTATTTATTTTAGCCATAAATGCCCCCTTGTATTTTCAAAAGAAGATTCACAAAGTGTGATAAAATACTTACTTTCTATTATCGATATTTTAACACACTTTGTTTAGTTTTAGAGTCGCCTTTAACTATTTTCGCTTAAAATCTGGATTCAGAATCAATTTGATTCAATTCAACTCATCTTCCAGAAAATTTTTCAAGCATCGCACGTGCATGTTCAAGCGAAGCCGCACTTCCAGCGTCCCCGGAAAGCATTCTCGCAATCTCGGCAACACGGTCTTCGCCGTCAATCACATTAACATGAGTCTGCGTATGACCGTCGGCAACGTCTTTCTTGATTTTTATCTGGTTATCCGCATAAACCGCAATACTTGCCAAGTGAGTGATACACAAAACCTGCCGTTTAGAAGCAAGATTCTTCAAATGACTTCCTATCGAAACCGCAACTTCGCCACCAATTCCGGTGTCAATCTCATCGAAAATCATCGTTCCAACAGGATCGGATGCAGCCAGAATCGTTTTTAACGAAAGCATTACACGACTAAGCTCACCGCCCGAAGCAATTTTTGCAAGCGGCTGCAAAGGCTGCCCCGGATTCGCGCTTATCAAAAATTCAACATCATCGATTCCGTAAGGCCCGATTTTTTGAGTTGAATCCGTGCCACCTTTTTCGGCAATGTTCACCGAAAAACGAGTATGAGCCATGCCGAGGCTAGAAAGAACTCCCACTACCCCGGAAGCCATTTTTTCGGCAGCAATTTTTCGTGCGGCAGAAATAGCTTTTGCCTCCGAGTAAACCTGCCGCTCAAGCTCAGAAATCTCTTTTTTGAGAGACTCTTTGTTTTCTGAACTGGACTCAAGAACAGCCAATTTTTTCTGGGCATCCTCGCAATAAGAAATCACTTCCTCAACAGGAGCCGAAACCGACGAAGCATATTTTTTCTTCAAGTTATAAATCAGAGTCTGTCTCTCCTGAACTTTCGCAAGATATTCAGGATCAAAAACAAGTCCCTGAGAATAGCTTCTATATTCGTCGGCAATGTCGCTAAGCTCATAGAAAGCACTGTCGAGACGCTGGTTAAGGCTTTCAAGATTCTTGTCCATCGTAACCGAATGCTGAGAAACCCCGCGGATTTTCTTTAAGGCGGAAACAAGCCCTTCTCCGCCCTCACCGCCTTCCATAATCGAAGTTATTGTCTCAATGTCGGAATAAAGTTTTTCAAACGACGAAAGTTTGTTTTCCTCATCATCAAGTTCTTTGTCTTCACCAGGTTTTAGTTTTGCCTCAGAAATTTCTTTTATCGCAAAATTCAAAAGCTCAATGCGCTGCTCACGGTCTTTTTCATCATTATTGAATTCCGCAAGCTCAGCACGCTTCGAAACGAGAGCTGAATACAAATGAGTAAAATCCGAAACCTTATCCGTAAGGCCGGCATAAGAATCAAGATATTTTCTGTGCTCAGCAACTTTCATAAGCGACTGATGCTCATGCTGACCATGAATATCAATCAAAAATGAACTGAAAGCAGAAAGCTCTGCCCGCGTTACGGAAGTGTCGCCAATCCAGGCTCCAGATTTTCCGTTCTCGCGCACGAACCGACGCAAAAGAATTCGGTTTTCTTCGTAAGGAATTCCGTGAATATCAAGCCATTCAAAAGCGTTCGTCGGTTCTGAATCAGCATGAAGTTCTTTTTTTGAAGAAAGATTCTCACCAAGATAAAAAGTTCCGCTTACAATCGCTTCGTGTGCACCTGTGCGAATAAGCTCCACACCGCTTTTTCCGCCCAAAAGAAAAGTTAACGCACCGATTAAAAGTGACTTTCCCGCACCAGTTTCACCAGAAAGAACCGTAAAACCTTCTTTAAATTCAACAGAAGCATTGTCAATAAGAGCGAAATCTTTAATTGAAAGATCCTCAAGCATGTTGTGGTCCTCCTGACCAATTCAATTTAGAGCGGAGTGCATTATAGAATTTTTCTTTTGTACAGCCAATAAGGCGAGCTTTATCCGGCAGCCTTAAAATTTTTATTTTGTCGCCAACATGAAGGTCAACAGGTATTTGCCCGTCTGCCGAAATAACCATGTCTGTACGAGACGGCAACATTTCGATTTCAATTATGCCATCAGGACTCAAAACCATAGGTCTGCTAGAAAGTGAAAATGCATTAATCAACGTAAAAACCATTGCGTCAAGCCCAGGATCAATAATCGGTCCGCCTGCGCTGGCTGAATATGCGGTAGAACCGGTGGCAGTCGAAATAATCACGCCATCTGCCTTGAATTCGCCAAGGGAAACTCCGCCGTAAGCCACCGTAAATGAAATTGTATGAGCCGCAGTCTTCGCGCTCACCACAATATCGTTCAAAGCCGACGCCTTAAGCCGCCTAACACCGTTACGGATAAGCTCTGCCTGAATCATGCTGCGCTCGTCCACAACCGCTTTTCCAGAAAGAAAAGTCTCAAGTTCATCGCACCACTCGTCACGCTGAACGCTGGCAATAAAACCGAACGAACCGAAATTTACAGGAAAAATTGGGATTTTTAACGGCGCACAACCACGGGCGGCAAACAAAACTGTTCCGTCACCGCCCATAGTTATAACAAAGTCGTACCCCGGAAAAGGATATTGCTCACAAAAGCCATTGAATTTATAAATATCAGCCTTGATATTTTTTGACTTAAGATAAGTTTGAACTTTTTCACCGAGTGCTACAGAAGCCTCTTTATAAGTATTTACGACAATAATACATTTTTTAAATTCATGCATATTTTACGGTAATGTTCCCAAAACTTTTGCAATTTTTTTTGCGTGCTCCGAACCTAAAAGCGGATACAATGGAAAAAGCACACATCGCAGGTAGAGAGATTTTGCCACGATGCATGATGAAGAAAGCTCCTCAAGATGCCTTGCAATTACCGAATCCTCGTAGGCAAGAGAAATCTCAATATCTTTTTTTGCGGCATATTGTTTCGCATCTTTTACGCTGCCCGCAAGAACAACAGGAAAAGACCATATAGTTGAACCTTCATCAGAAGTGATATTGCGCACGAAAGTTTTATTTTTTCCGCTCATCAAAGAATGCTGATACACGGCAAACAAAGTCTTTCGGGCCTGCTCATTCCGATTGAATTCTTTTAGCTGAACCCATGCAAGCGCACTGTTTATGTCAGGGAGAATGTCCGTTCCAGAAGCCTCTTCGGAAAGCTTTTTAAGAACAGTCCACTCACGACGACCAGGTGCCATCAAAACGGCTCCGCCGCCAGCAGTAATCGTGTCATGCTCTTCAAGCCCCAAAATCGAATAAACACCGAAAGAACCAACTTGCCGCAACGACGAACCTTCGCCAGCCTTAGCACCTTCCTCCGACTGAGAAACTTCTTGTGCAGGCGACTCGGCACTAGCAACCTCGGAAACGACCTTTGCGCCAATGGAATGGGAAATATCTTCGATTACAGGAATTCCCAAAGCAGAAATTCTTTCCAAATCTGGAACGATTCCCATTGACTCATGAATAAGAAGAAGCCGCCCCCCATTTTTCATTCCAAGTACAACGATTTCAGGAGCGACAAGTCCAGTCTCTTCATTTACGTCAAGAACCAACGGAACAAATCCCAGTTCAACAATCGCACTGTATTGCCATGACGGAGCAAGGGCAGAAATCATAACCGAACTGCCTTTTTCCAATTCCATAGCCTTTAAGGCATACGCCAAAGCAATCTTCGGCGAACGGAATGCAACAGCCCCGTCACAACCCGTAAATTCTTTTACAGTCTGAATCAATCTTGAATTCAACTCACCTGGGCCGATTTTCTCGTCAACCATGCAGGTAAGAACGGCATCCATTTCACGTCTTCTAATTGTGGAGCTGAATGTCTGAATCATTTCTCAGTCTCTACAAAATCAGGTTCAAGAATCTTCTGAAGTTCCTTTCCGCTGAACAAGCGGCGAATATCAAGCATAATCAAATATTTTGAATCCTGACGAATTACACCCTGAATATATTCAGTACCGATTCCGCTGATCATCTGCGGAGGGTCTTTAATATCAGAAGTGTTAATCGTAACTACGCGGGCAATTTTATCAATGATGATACCAATTTTATTGTCATCGATATTCAAGATGATAAATCCACCTTCAAATTCATTTTCTTCGTCAGTCTGCTCAAGTTTTTTGATCTGAAAACGCTTATGAAGATTCATTACAGGAATAATTTCGCTGCGGAGGTTAAAAATTCCCTCTACATAATATGGCGAATTAGGAATAGGACGTACTGCCGTAACCTTTACAATTTCCTTAACATCCATAATATCTACGCCATAAAGTTCTTCACCTAGCTGAAAAGTAACAAGCTGAATCTGCATGTTCTCCGCCATAATTCCTCCTTTTCTATCTGACTTTCCAAAAACCGAAAATCAGGCGAAATTCGGGCAAACAAGAAAAACGAATGCCCGAACAGAAATCTATTTTTGTGTGAATTATCCTAAGAATCATTCACCAAGAAGCTTTTTAGCCTCTATGAATTCCGAAATACCGACCGCAACTTTTTTTGCCTCGCGCATTGCAAGAACAACAGTTGCAGGCTTATGAACAACATCACCACCGGCAAAAATACCACGGCGAGTAGACATTCCGTACGGTCTCTGCCTTGTGATTACATAGCCAGACTCATCGGCATCAATTCCCTCTGTGGTGCTCAAAATTCTTGCAGCCGGTCTTGAACCAATCGCAAGCAAAATTTTGTTTGCCGGAAGAACAACCTCTCCCTCCGGTGTCTGACATTTCAATCCTGTAACCCGACCGTTTTCGCCAACAAATTCAACAGGAGCATGTTCCCATTTGAACGAAACGCCATCTTTTATAGCTCCCTCGTACTCGGCTTTTGCAGCACGCATAAACTCTTCAGTCTTGCGGTAGGCAACCGTTACGGAAGCAGCCTTCATGCGCACAGCCGTTCGGCAAGCATCCATCGCAACATTTCCGGCACCAATAACAACAACATTGTCGCCCTCTTCAACAGGAACCTCAGTTTTTTCAACGTTGCCGTCCTGATACAAACGAACCATTCTAAGGAAGTAATTCGACTGAATAACTCCCGTAAGATCCTTTCCCGGAAGGTCAAGTGATTTTGCAAGAGCAGTTCCAGTACCGATGAAAACGGCATCAAAACCGTCCTTAAACAGTTCATCCACAGTAAGGTCCCTTCCGATAACTGTGTTCGTAATATATTTTACGCCAAGCTCCTCAATTTTTTTCGTAGTTCGGCGAACAACGTCTTTTGGAAGACGGAATTCAGGAATTCCATAAAGAAGGACTCCGCCCGGTTCACTCTCGCTCTCGTAAACTACAACTTCGTAGCCTTTTCTAGCAAGATCACCAGCAACAGTCAAGCCGGCCGGTCCTGAACCAATTACAGCAACTTTACCTTCGATTTTCTGAATTTTATTATCTTTGGCAAGTTTTGCATCGGCTTCGAAATCAGCGACGAATCGCTCAATCTTTCCGATATGAATCGCTTTTCCAGCTTTATTAAGAACACAATGTCCTTCGCACTGGTTTTCGTGAGGACAAACACGTCCACAAATTGCAGGAAGATTACTTCTCTGCGAAATAATACTGAATGCATCACCAAAGTTTCCCAAAGAAACTGCATGGTTGAATGCAGGAATATCATTTTCGATAGGACATCCCGTTCTACAAAGCGGTTTTGGACAATTCAAACAACGGCGTGCCTCTGCGACAGCCTCTGCAATTGAATAGCCTTCGATTTCTTCCTTCTCCATAAATTGTTTTTTTTACCTCTGAAAATAAAATTACTCTCACTATAGTATATCGAAATGCAAGGTAAAAAGCAAAGAAATAATGCTTATAAACTTAAGTCAATTTTAACTATATCAGTCTACTACAAATAGAGTGATTCCGTAAACTTTTTTTATGCCAAGATTCTTTAAAATTCTCGAACAAGCCTCCAAAGTCGCGCCTGTAGTCAAAACGTCATCAATAAGAACGACTGAATCAGGAAACTCACCGCCGAACCGTTTTTTTATGCGCGAAATTATTTTTTCACCTGCGTCTCCGTATGCCCCGGCAATCGTGCCCAAACGCTGAACGCGGTCAAGTTTTTTCTGCTGAGTCCTAGAATATCTCTTCAAAAGTGAAAGAATCGGTACGTGCCAGCCTTTGCTCAGAAAAAAACACAATTCCTCAATTTGATCCCAGCCTTTCGAGCGGATTTTTCCAGGGCGAGGCGGAACCGGAACGACAAAAAGTTTTTCTTGCAACTGCGATTCGATTTTTTTTAATTCAAGATGAACCAGCCAGGCAAAAATCGGGGAAAGACTACGTTTTTCTTGAATTTTCCATTCAAACAGAAGATTTTTTTTCCACAATCGATAAGATTTGCTCAAAAAAATTCCGTCCATTGACTTTATAGTCGGATTGGTTCGGCAAACTGAACAAAATTCAATTTCGCTCACCAGCGGTTTTCCGCAAATCTTGCACCGGCACGACGGACTTTCTTCCACAAAGATTTTTAGGCAATTTTTGCACAACGGAAGGTAGGAAGTTTTTTGCCCGCAACGAACGCATTTTTCTCCGCCAGAAAGAATACCGGCAACGAAACGCAAAAAACTTATCAGAATCCAATAAAACTCGAAAATTCTGTTCTCAAAACGAAAAGGTCTTAAATATCCCATATATATTTTACTTCCGTTTTTTTGAACGATTTTTCAAATTCCAAAGATAATATCTTATTTATAACAAAAGATTATATAAATCAATAACTAATCGGCACAGTGACTATACCGATTAGTTATTTTTATTTGCTATTAGGCTTATCTGCCAGAAAGTGCGCTCTTCCACCTTGAAACAAAATCCAATGCCTGACGCGGAGTCATGTCATCAGGATCGCATGAAAGGATTTCATCAAGAATCAATTCCTCGTCAGAAAAAAGACCCGGCATAGTCGCAGACATTTTTGAATTTTTTTCAGGCTCGCTTGAAACCGTAGAAGTTTCGATAATCACTCCGCCTTCATTTTCGGCTGCTTTTTGCAAGCCAGCAAGAATTTCTGACGCACGATTTATGACAGACTCAGGGATTCCCGCAAGGGTTGCAACATGAATTCCGTAAGAATTTTCCGCGGCTCCAGCTGTAATTTTCCTTAAAAATACGACAGAGCCATTTCCCTCGCTCACAGCCATGCACAAAAGTTTTAAGGCAGAATGTTTCATTCTTGTAAGCTCATGGTAGTGTGTCGCAAAGAGAGTTTTGCACTTTACGGTGTTCAAAAGATATTCAGAAACCGCCCACGCGATTGAAAGTCCGTCTTCCGTGGAAGTTCCACGACCGACTTCATCCATAATCACAAGGGATTTTTTTGTAGCTTCACGCAAAATATAGGCAGTCTCCGTCATTTCAACAAGAAAAGTTGACTCCCCGCGAGCAAGATTGTCGCTCGCACCAACGCGGCAAAAAATTCTGTCAACAATTCCGACGCGGGCAAACGAAGCCGGAACGAAGGAACCAATCTGCGCCATGAGCGCGATTAAGGCATTTTGCCGCAAGTAAGTGGATTTTCCCGCCATGTTCGGGCCAGTTATCAGACCAAACGAAGGAATCGTTCCGTCCTGATCAGAAGAAATTTCAATATCATTCGGAACGAATTCTCCGCCCGGCAAATGCAGCTCCACCACAGGATGACGGCCGTCTTTTACGATAAAATCAGCACTCTCGTCAACCAGAGGACGAACCCAATTGTGCAGAACAGCCGCATAAGCGAGAGCAGAAGTTACGTCCGTGTAAGCAATATGATGCGCAGTCTGCAAAAGATACGGCACGAATTCTGATATTTTGGAACGTATCTCAATGAACAAATCGCGTTCAGTCTCAATAATACGGCTGTCAGCCTCATTAATTTGTTTTTCAAGTTCCTGAAGTCTCGGAGTCGTGTAACGGTCTGCATTCGTCAAAGCTCGCCGCAACACAAAATACGGCGGAACCTGAGAAGCTTTTCCACGAGAGATCTCAATGTAATAGCCAGAAAGTGAATTTGAACGGATACGAAGATTCGCAATTCCGGTTTTCTCTTTTTCTTCCTCTGCATACTCTGCAAGGATTTTATTTACGTTGTCATGCAGATTTCTGTATTCATCAAGTTTTTCGGACCAACCTTCTTTTATAATCCGGCCCTCCGTAAGACTAGTCGCGGGATCTTCAAGAATCGAATCATTTATTAAGCCTGCAATCTGACGGGCAAGCGTCAAATCCAAATCATCAATGTCGTGAAAATTATTTTTGAGTGTCTCGCTCACTTCAAGCCAAATTTCAAGACTCGCACGCAGAGCCTGCAAATCTTTCGCATGAGCGCGTTCCATTGCGACACGACCTGCAAGACGTTCAATATCAAGAATCGAAGAAAATTTTTCGTGAACAAAATCCAAAAGTTCCCGATTTTTTACAAAGCTTTCCACATGATTCTGGCGGGACTCGATTTCGGAAAGATTTCTGAGCGGATAAAAAAGCCAGTTCCTAAGCATTCGCTTGCCCATCGCAGTCTGAGTGTGAGAAAGACATTCGAGCAACGAAAATTTATCTGAACCGTCACGAAGATTCGCAGTAATTTCCAAATTTCGGCGAGAAGACTCATCCAGCATCACGAACTGGTCGTCATGGTAGATTTTTATGCCACTTACGTGCGGCGTTGTCGTTATCGTCGTTTTTTGAAGATAATCCAGCAAGAATCCTGCAGGGGCAACTTCCGGCGAAGTTTCTTCAAGGGAAAATGATTTTAAATTTGCCGTCTTGAACTGATTTATAAGATGCTTGTAAGAAACCTTTTGGTCAAAATTCCAGTCAGGATAATACGAGACAGCTATTTTTTCATCATTTTCGAGGATATTCTGAACGATTTTGTTTGTTCTGAGACTTTCTGGAAGCAAAAGTTCTTTTGGCCGGCTTCTTCCAAGTTCCTTAGAAAAATTTTTCGCCAAATCAGAAGTTTTAAAAGAAGTCGCAAAAAAATCAGCCGTGGTAACATCGATAAAAGCAAATGCGGATTTTACCTTCCCAACGACAAGGCACGAAAGAAAATTGTTCGAACCGCCTTCGAGATATGAACTTTCGATTGCCGTACCAGGCGTTATGACTTCAATAACTTTTCGCTCTGTAAGACCTTTGCCAGTAACTTCACCGACCTGCTCACAAATTGCAATACGTTTTCCGCAACGCAAAAGGCGTGCAATGTAAATTTTTACGGCATGAAAAGGAATCCCGCACATCGGTTTTGCACCTCTGTGGGTAAGCGTAAGATTCAAAAGACGAGACACCTCAATTGCATCATCGTCAAACATTTCATAAAAATCGCCCAGACGAAAGAAAAGCACCTCATCGAGGTGCTGCTCTTTTATACTCTGGTACTGAATCATCAATGGAGTATCTGCTCCAGATTGCGAGCGGGCCTGAACAGACCCCGCCACAACAGTATCTTTATTTCTTCCCATGAGATTATTATTTAAGTCCCATTTCCTTAATTACTTTCGCAGTAATATCAACTGACTGACTGTACCACAAGATTCCGGCATCCTGCTGCAAACTAAGAATCATTCCATATCCTTCGCTTTCTGCTGTACGACGAATTGCCGAAATCATTTTTTTGTAGAACGCGTCATTTGTCTGCAAGTTTCTCTTTAATTTATCAAGCTCAAGATTCTTTGCTTTTGTGTAATCTGTAAGACTTTTTGTTTTCTTTGTAATGTCAGCCTGCAAACGCTCAATTTCAGTTTCGTTTCCAATTTTCAACACGTTATCCAAAGATTCCTGTAAACTCTTAATTTCTTTTGTACGTCGTGAAACTTCTCGCTGCGCGGCAGCTTTTTTAGTTTCATAATCACGAACAGCTTTTGATTGCTTAAAATAAGTTTCATAAATACGAGCTGTGTCTACAACGCCAAAAATAGTAATCTGCTGCTGTGCAAAAATACCACTACAAGCAAAAAGCGCGATAGCCCCGATCACAAGAAGTTTCTTAAGATTCATATTAAAATCCTCGCTAAAAATCTTATGGATGAGAGAATCAAAATGGAAATAAAAACTTTTTAAAATTCAATCATTCCAAAAAATAGACATCCTAAAATCAAGAATATCTTAAACATAAATATAGCTTATAAAAAAATAATAATCTATATGACATCTCCAAAAACTCCAATTTTGGATTCTATTAGAGATGTGTATTTTTAAGTTGACATCAAAGATATTAAAAATTTTAGAGATTTTATATCTTATAACAATTCGCTATTTATTTGCAATATTAAATGAAAGTACAAACTTCCAGTTTTTATCCCAATGCCATTCTCCGTCTCCGGCACCATATTTGTCGCTAGAATCCGTCGAACCAAATTTTCCGGTGTTAGCAAACAGGAGTCTGAGCGGGAACTGAGGAATTGCAAAGCGAATTCCAGGACCTGTACTGAAGAACACATCAGTCTTGTCGATTCCAGCGAACAAGGCTTCCGGAGTGTCTTTTATAACGGCCGCATCTGCAAACCAGTCAACTGCAAGCACACCTGGGACCAAAGGCATACGAAGTTCTACAATGTTGCTCCACATTGCCTTTCCGCGTTTTTTGTTGTAAATGCTCGTCCAACCACGTGCATTGAACATTCCATCAATATAAAGCTGGCTAGACTCACCAATTCCAGTATCAGGAGCAGGGAAGAGCATTGAAAGACCTGAATAGCCCATAAGAACAAGCTTAAAATTCCAGCCTTCTGTTACAGGCAAGTCGCACAAGGTAAAGTATTTTTCCAATTTAGTGTCTGTTCTAAGGAAGAATTCTGATTCAAATGGTGTAAGACCATACCAGGTAAGCCGCTGGCTTGCGAACCAACCTGCAGACGGGTCGTAGTTAATGTTACGTCCGTCCATAGAATAATGAAGGAAAATAGAATTCTGCCATCCCCAAGTATTGGCATATTCACTTACAGATGTGTCGAGCGGAATCAAAATATCTTCATCATAAATATTATTCTTCAAACTGCCCGTAACACCAGTAGAAAGGCTTAAAATAGCCCAGTCTGGCGTCCAGCGATGACCAACTGCAAATGAAAGAGACCACTTGTACTGCTCATAATCCATGTAGTATGAATCAGAGTCAATGTTTCCGTCACCGTCAATCTGCAAGCGGAGAGCTGAAAGGTTTGCATGAGAGAACGAAGTGCTTATAGACGATGTTATAGGAAGTCCCATAAACCAGTTCTGGCTGTAGCTCAAATCGATTGACTGCTCGTCTGTCGCGATTGTGGAAGACACACCAACAGAACGACCAGTTCCACCAATATTGCTGTTTGACCATTTTGCGTACAAAGCGAACGGAAGGTCATCTGGGTCAGAAACCCCGCTGAACGTAACGCCAAGTTCAACAGAAGTTGTTGACTGTTCCTCAACAGTAAATACAAGGTCCACAAGATTTTCTTCAGAGCCTTGAATTACGTCTGGAACTACGGCACTAAAATACTGGAGGTTATAAAGATTTCTCAAACCATTTGTAATTTTATTTTTTGAGAAGATATCACCACTTTCAATAGGAATCTCACGGCGGATAACATCTTCTTTTGTCTTCGTGTTTCCCTTAATCGTAATGTGTTCAACGTGACTTCTTACGTTCTCGGTAATGAGACAAGTGTATGAAATTATATTTTTTTCGGTATCTTTATTAGGTACAGGTTGGAATCTGTTGGAAGTGTATCCGTTTTCGTAATACAAATCCATAATTGCTCCCCAGCCCTCCTGAAACTTTGATTGGTTGAATGTATCGCCAACTTTGAGTTTCATAAGAGAAGAAAGTTTTTCATCAGAGAAAATTTGGTTTCCGTTAAAAGAAATTCCTCCGAACGTGTAAACAGAACCTTCCTGAAGAACAAATGTGATTGTAAGCTCTTTTCGAGATTTTTCTGTATTTACGCTAGTCGCTATATTTACATCAATTACGGAAGCGTCAACATAACCGATTGTCTGGTAATAGGCAACGATTTTTTGTTTGTCCGCTTCAAGCTGAGACTCCTGAAAAGCACCCTTGTTAAAAAGTCCCTGCTCTTTTAATGAAAGAAATTTCTTGAGTTTTTTTGCAGTAACAGTCTTATTTCCGACAAACTCAATAGTTTTGATTACAGTTGAATTACCTTCGCTGATAGAAAAAGTAACTTCAATTCCCTTCTCGGTCGTTTTTGTTTTTGAGCTAACTTTAATGTCCGTAAAACCTTTTCCCAAATAAAGGTCACGAATGGCTCGCTCGTCAATCAAAACTTTGTTCGCAATATAAATATCTTTTTCTTTTACAGAAATTGCTTCTTTAATCTCGGCTGTACGAATCTGGCTGTTTCCAGAAATCACGATTTTATAGATTACAGGTCGTTCTTTTACGTTAAAGACGATTGCGACCGTAGATTTTTTTGCATCTCCGGGCAAAGCTTCCGGCACGATATCATCAAATAAGTCAAGGGCATAAATCCTATCAAGCATCTCAGAAAAAATGTCATCTGAAAAATTCTTTCCGATAAAACCGCTTGTAACGCCGTCTACATCACGGCTGTCTACACTTTTTAACCCTTTGAACGTAACAGATTTGATGATTTTTCCATAAAACCAGCTGCTGTCATCAGCCTCGGCAGTTTTTGAAGTTTCAGCCTCCTCCTGGGCAAAAACAGGGGCGGTCAAAGCTGCACTAAAAACACAGAAAAGGCACAGAAAAGCACAACGTAAAGTTTTCATAAAAACTCCAATTTTTTTAAAACGAATGTTTCCAAGATAATGTTATTGATGTGGAAGGTATCCACGAATTTTTCAATATAGACTCAATATCAGGAGCGGCACCAAAACGAATATCCACAAAAGGGGAAGACATTTCAATACCGAATTCAGGTTGGAATACAAGCCCGTTTATTGAACTTGCACTGTCAATCTTGCTCTCGTCAAAAGTCATATGAAGCATACCATCGACATATACGGAACTGCCGAAGTACTTACCAATATAAACAGTAGAATCGTCCAAAAAGTTACCGAACGTAAAATCTTTATTCTCTGAATTCTGGTTCACACTGTACTTAAAAGCATTCTGCAATACATTTGTACGAACGGAAAATATATCAAAATTGAGGATTTCACGCAATGAGTTTTCGATTTTATCCATAAATTGAGACTGCAAAAGATAGTCGCCGCCGGCAATAATAACGTCTTTTGTGTTCTCCGCATCGGCTGTAATCAACTGTCCGAGCAGATTCATAATTTCAGCCTCGGATTTAGCAGGAGTCGAAGTGAAGACCGGGGTAAGCTGACTTATGAGCTGGTTAGTCACCGAAAGTATGATTTTTACCTGATTTCCACTTTCATCGCGCTCTCGCGTTTCCGCACGCACGGTAATCCGAGGGTCAATCAAGTCCTGAGTCTCATTGAAGACAATTCTACCTTCTCGCAAATAGAAGTTTCGGTTGAGCCATGAAATTTCCCCGCCTCGCAAAGAAACATCGCCCTTCAAAGAAAATTCCTGAGCGTCCGTATCCATATAAATAGAAAGAGGTGAGTTCGGCATTAAAACCGCACGGAGCAACGGTTTGAATACAACCTGAACTTTCTGCCCCGCAATCAAATTTAAATCCGCATAAACGCTGATTGGAGACTTGTTTGAAGCGGTTGATTCCTGATTTTTTTGTGAGTCGTTCTTGTTCATCTGAAGAAGATTTTCCAATGAAAGTTGATTCTGAAGAGACGAAACGACAATATCAACGTCGGTGTTGTCCGCCCGAACGTTACCGGTGATGCTCATTTTGTCAGGAAGCATAAAGCCAATGTTCAAATCAAGGGAAGCGTTTCCTTTGGCGTGAATGAAAGGCAACGTAATATCCGCAGGAATAAATTTATTCTCTTCGGTTCTAAGGTTCATATCAACAGACGAAATAGCCCATCTGTCAAAATACACTTTTGCGTTAAAAATCGCCGAACCTTTTCCAACGGTAACATCGGTATCGTTAAGGTTGGCCTCTCCCAACGCGAGCGAAATGAACATATCGTTGGCTTTTATTGTTTCTTTAGTGAGCATAGGAATATTGAGAGCAAAATTTGAAATGTTGAGACCGCCTACAAATTCCGGGTCCGTCGTGAGTCCCGCAATCTGAACATCACCCGTAAGGATTCCTGAAGGGAACGAAACCACAGGCAAGTTCACGCTTTCAAAAATTTTATTCAAATCACCAAATATATCCCTGAATTCAAGGTCGAGATTATTTTTATTGATGGAACCGTTCAAATTGAAATTCAGGAACGGATTTTCGGCAAGATGCGCAGAAATTTTTCCGTCTGTGCGGTAAACGCCAGAGAAGATTTTTTCGTTGTCGGACTGAATATCAAATTCACCTGGAATATGAGTAACGTTGAGTTTTAAAGGAATCGACTGCTTTAAGGCATTTCCAGAAATTCCTTCGGACTGAATAGAAATCGTGTAGAATTCCGGCAGGGCAAAAATATTCGTCTCGTCCGGATTTTTAACTCCAGTAAATTTGAGCGAAAGAGGAATGCACAGGTCGTAGCCGCCAAGTCTCAAATCCGTGGTGAGCTGGGCATTTCCAGTCTGATTCTTCAAATCCAGATTTGCGATTCCTCCAGAAATTTCCAGAAGAGACCAAGAACCGTCGAGAGAATTCACGTTGATTCCAGTGTCGTCTATTGAGAAATTTCCAGAAGCGAGCAAAGGATAGCCTTTAAGATTAAGCGAAAATTTTTCGACGTCGAGAGAAACAAGCGGATTCATTATCGTTCCGCTCGCAGAAAAAGTTGCGCTCAGCGTGTTGTCTGCACTCTGCTCGTCCAAAAAACGCGACATTGAGAATGAATGAATCGCCCCTTCGGCAGAAACATAAAAATCATTAAAAATATCGCTTTCCGAAAACGGAAGGTGCGAAGGATTAGTCAGGTTTCCGTCAAAAGTGATTTTTTCCGGGCTAATCGGGCTTGAAAGATTTAAGTTCGCATGGATTCCGTCAAAAATTCCGTCGTTAAAATTCCAGAGAACGCTTCCGTCGCCTTCGAGCATTGAAACATCGTCGTTGTAGGCAAGAGTGTTGATTATAAATCCGTATTGGTTCGCATTGCCAGAAAGCGTGATTTTTGGATTAAAGCTGAGTTTTCCGCTGGCTTCCTCAATTTCAAAGTTGATTACGTCAACTCCAAGCCCCGCAATTCCCAGTGAAGTGTCCCATTCGAACATCGACTGGGTTGAGAAAGTGATTACGTTCTTTCCGAGGCTCACAGGAAAATTCCTAAAACTTATGTTGCCAGAAAGTTTTTCGCCCAAAGAAATCATTGCGTCAAAGTCATAATTTCCAGAAACCACGAGCCACTGCGGAGTCATGTTTCCAGAAAAATGATAAGGCACGGAATTTACCGCAAGGTCGCAGTCAAATGAGAATTCGCTGAATCCGTTCAAAAAATCAAGTCCCGCGGTGGCCTGAACGTACTGATTTCCGTACAAAAGGTTGAACTGGCTCAGCTGCATCATTTCGTTGGAACCGTCAACAGCAAACGTAATTACCTGTCGGTCTTTTTTTGTATTCGCAAAAATGCAGGCCGGCGCGTTAAAAGTGAATCCCTTAAAATCCGTTGCGACATACATTTCGCCCGTAAAAATGTACGGTTCAAGATTTTGAGCCGTCTCCGAAAGCGAAGAAGCCGTTTTTTCGTCAAGGAAGAAAGCCGCGGTTTTTACCGCACTGTCGGCAAAAAGGTCGTTAATCATAATCTGACTTTGAAGATACAGATTCTTTCCAAAGAGAAGGCTTCCGTCGATTTTTACGTGGCCAGGCGTGTCGTAATCCGGGTGAGAATAATCGTCAACTTCCACGATAAAATCCACGGACTTTGCAGAAGGAATTACAGAAGCTTGCAAGGCGGTAAAATTCTTTTCGTCCAGGAAAACTTGCAGCGCAAAAAGCTGGAATCCTTTGGAAAGCGGCTCAACGATACATTCGGCAGAAACTTGCCCGCCGTTCGGAAGTTTAAAATAATTCAGGTTCAGATTTCCTGAAGGCTGCATTCTTGGAATGTTGTATCCTCCAGAAAAAACTGCGCTCAAAATCGAGTTGTCCGCAGATAGACGAGAAATGTTCACGTAATTTTTGTTTCCGCTCAGACGCGAACGAATCGTAAACGGCATACCAACAAGCCCCGAAGAAAGGTAAGTCGTCATATTCATTTTGTAGTCAAAAATATTTTTTCCGAATTCAACGCCAGCAGAGCCAGAAAAGCGAGTTCCGTTAAGTTTTCGTAAAAGTTGATTTTTCTGACGGATTTTTACCAGCTGGAACGGGTCAAAATTCTCCGCCGAAATTGAGGCACTGTATTTTTGATTGTCCAAATCCGCCTCGGCAAAAAGCGAGAACGGAAAAACGGAGCGCATCGTTCTGAGCTGGATTTTTGAATCCGAATAGTTTGCGAGCATATCAAGCTGAGAAACGCTGTAATCTGCACCGTCAATGCCAGAAAGATGAATATTCGCGGAACTTCCGTCGATTTCTGGGAAAAGCGTGCCCGAAACGGAAAATGAACAGGCAACGGAGGCACGTTCCCTACCGTTTTTAAGGAATTCGGATTTTGCAGAAACATTTCCAGCCGCCTTGAACGCGATTCCGCTGGACTTTTCTCCGCCGTTGAGCTTTAAATCTTTGAGTGCCAAAAGCGCGTCGTTATTCGCGTCCACGTAATGAATCAAAATATCGCGCAAAAAAATGTCGAACGGAAGGTCAAAATATTTTCCTTCGAGCGTAAAAGGCATTTTTTCTTTGGTCGGGTCATAAATTTTTAGTTTCAGAAGAATATTTTTTATGGTCTCAAAATCAGTTGCGGAATTGTAATCAATTTCGATATTGCTCAGGGTAAGTTTTTCCACCGCAAGAATCGGCTTTGACGAAAAAAAATCAAAAAACTGATAGTCCAGTTTTGCGTTTCGTATCGTAATGATTTTTTTTCCGGTCACAACGTCCGTAAGCTCGATTTCTCGGATGTTCGCAGCAGAAAATATTGATGGCGAAAGCGATTTGTAAGAAAGTTTTAAGCCCGTGAAAGTCTCGACTTTCTGGGAAAGCATGGATTCGATTCTTGAAATTTCTGCGGACAAGCGTGCGTAGATTGGCCTTACCATAAAAAAGACCAAAAACATGAGTAAAATAAAAATTGCGGTGGCAATGCTTATTTTTAGCGCACGAGACTTCATATACAAGTGTATCTATCAAAAGAACTTACGAAAAAGTTTGTAAGTTCTGCAATCATCAATTTTATATTATTGCATTACAAATACAGGCTTAAAAATCTGTTGTTCGTCCGTTGCGGTCACATCCAGTTCCGACCAACTGATTTTTAGTCAACTTTGCATAATGCATAAATAAAAAATCTGTAAAAAATTGTAGTTACAGACGAAAATAGAATAAACTTCTATTATCTATATCAATTTACTTTATTTTCGGAATATTTTATATAGGAAGTTCTAAAAACTTCTGTTTTTTAAGCGAAAGGAAAAATTATGATTTTAAAAAATTTTGTTGTTTTTGAGGGAATTGACGGAGCGGGGACTTCGACCCAAATTAATCTTCTAAAAGACCGCCCGGACGCGGACAGGTTTTTCTTTACTGCGGAACCCACAGCCTCGCCGACCGGAAAATTCTTGCGGCAGGTTTTAAAAGGGGATTTTAAAATCGACGAGCGGACTGCGGCATATCTTTTTGCGGCGGACAGGGCCGAGCATCTTTGGGGAAAAGACGACAGCACTGGCTGCGGAATCGTGCAAAAATGCGCCGAAGGAAAAATCGTAGTGAGCGACAGATATTTTTTTTCGAGTCTCGCCTACCAGAGCGTAAGCTGCGGAGAGGAACTTCCGTCACTTATAAATTCGCCATTTCCTCTTCCAGAAATTCTTTTCTTTTTTGAAATCGCCCCGGAAATTTCTCTTTCAAGAATCGATGACAGAGGAATTCGTGAAATTTACGAAAAAGTCGATTTCTTAAAAGACACCGAAGAACGCTACAAAAAAATCGTAAAAAAATACGAAGAGATGAACACAGGAATGAAAATTGTGAGAATCGACGCTTCCAAAACAAAGGAAGAAGTTTTTAAAACGATTGAAAGCTATTTGCCACGCTAAAATTTGCCGATAGTCAAAAGATGAAAAAACTAAATTCTGATTTTAGATTCAATTTTAATAGATTTCTCTTTTTGCTCACTTTGATTCTGCTGTGCTTGCTGAGCCAAAACAAGGCATTTTCGTACATGATAAAATACAAGGAAGATTACTACAAACTTTTTCATGTGCACTATCAGCAGGCACCGGACGACTGCATTGAGAACATTTATTGGCTTGAAAAGGCTGCAAAAGCTGATTTTGTAAATCCGCTTTACGTGGATTTTAAAATCAACGACGAAAAAGAATGGGAAAAATACCGTTATCTTTTTATGATGCACATAAATTTAAAGCTCATCGAACAGCACATGCGGCTCGGACGGATTTATGACAAACAGGTTGCCCATTTTTATGACCAGCCGTGGACAGATTTGTACATTGAAAACCTGAACAAATCGCTCACATGCTACAAGGCAGGGCTTGCTTACTGGCAAGAAGCGTCTTTGTGGGCAGAAAAAGCGAACACTTCAAAATTCCGATTTTTGATTTTAACGCCAATTCAGAACTGGGAAGACGAGCGAGAGCGAATCGGGAACGGGGAACTTGACTACGAAAAGATTCTCAACCGAGAGATAAAACGAGTTCAAAAAGTAATCGCCGATTTTGAGGCACTAAAAGAAAATAAGGACGCATACTAAAACCATGACGAAAATTTTATTTATTTGCCACGGAAATATTTGCCGCTCGCCAATGGCCGAAATGGTTATGAAAAATCTAGTAAAAAAAGCAGGCCTTGAAAAAGATTTTTACATTGATTCGGCAGCAACCGACCGCGATGAAATTGGCAACGGAATGCACCACGGAACTATAACTGAATTAAAAAAACATGAAATTCCGTTCACGAACCACAGGGCCAGGCTCGTAAAAATCGACGACTACAATGATTTTGACTTTTTAATCTGCATGGACGATGAGAATCTTGCGCACCTAGAGCGCAGGATTGGGAACGACACGGACGGCAAAGTTCACAAACTGCTTGAATACTGCGGGAAGAACCGAGATGTTGCAGACCCGTGGTACACAGGAAATTTTATAGAAACTTACGCAGACGTAACAGAAGGCTGCAAAGCACTTTTAGAGCAGATAACAGTAAAAAATCATTAAAAAAATCCGCGTTTCTATTTACAGAAATGCACAAAATCTATAAAATACCTTAAAACTCAATGATGAGCCGATGATACGGGTGTATTGTCGGCTCATTTTTTTTATTTCGGAGGTAAAAATGAAAAAAATGGTAAAAAGTGTGCTTGCCTCGTTGGCAGCGGTAAGTCTTTTGGCACTTGTTTCTTGCAACGACAAAAAGCAGGAAGCAAAAACAGAAACAGCGACAGGAAGCAAACTCAACGTAATGATTGAAGTTGAGGTTCAGTCACTTGACCCTCAGCAGGCTACAGACGGAACTTCGTTCGAGGTAATTGCAGATTTTACTGACGGTCTCAAACAGATGAACGCCGACGGCTCAACAGCAGACGCTTTGTGTGCTTCGGAGACTGTTTCTGAAGACGGACTTACATACACTTTTAAAATCCGTGACGACGCTTTCTGGTCAAACGGCGACCCTGTAACGGCGGATGACTTCGTATTCGGATGGCAGCGCGCAGTTGACCCAAAAATCGCTTCTGAATACTCATACATGATGAGCGAAATCGGTCAGATTAAAAACTCTTTTGAAATCATCGAAGGAAAACTTCCGATTGAAGAACTTGGCGTAAAAGCATTGGACGAAAAAACTCTTCAGGTTGAGCTTATCGTTCCAGTTTCATATTTTGATTCAATTTTGTACTTCCCTACTTTCTATCCTGTTAACCGCAAATTCTACGAATCTGTTGGCGACACATTCGGAACAAGCGCAAGTACAGTTCTTTCAAACGGCGCATTCATTCTTACGGACTACCAGCCGGCTGCTTTGAGCTTTACTCTCGCAAAGAACGAAAAATACTATGATGCGGCTAACGTTAAGCTTTCTGGTTTGAACTATCAGGTTCTCAAAGATTCACAGCAGGCTCTCATGGCTTACCAGAACGGAAATCTTGACATCGTAAAACTTTCTGGAGACCAGGTTGACCAGATTAAGGACGACCCAGAATTCAAGGCTATCGGTGCAGGATACCTTTGGTACATCAGCCCAATGATGGACAAAGTTCCAGAACTTGCAAACTTGAACTTTAGAAAAGCCCTTTCTTATGCAATCGACCGTGAATCAATCGTAAAGAACGTTGTAAAAGACGGTTCAATGGCAAGCTACACTCCAGTTCCTGCGGAATTCGCTTATTCAAACGAAGGAAAGGATTTTACTACAACTCAGAAAGAATTCCCAGAACTTTGCGACTCAGACACTGCAAAGGCTGCTGAATTCTACGAAGCTGCAAAAGCAGAACTTGGAAAAGACAGCTTCACTTTTGAGATGATTGTTGACGATACAACTGTTCAGCAGAACGTTGCGGCTGTAATCAAAGAGCAGATTGAAAAGACTCTTCCTGGAGTTACAATCAATCTTCGTGTTGAGCCTAAAAAACAGCGTGTAAAAGACATGCAGGACGGAAGTTTTGAGCTTGCTCTCACTCGTTGGGGCCCGGACTACGCCGATCCAATGACTTATCTTGGAATGTGGGTAACAAACAATCCTAACAACTACGGACTTTGGACAAACGCAGAATATGATTCGCTCATTGAAAAATGTGTTACTGGCGAATATTCTCAGAAACCTGCTGAACGCTGGGAAACTTTGAAGGCAGCAGAGAAAATTGTTCTCGAAGACGCAGTAATCATTCCTCTCTATCAGCAGGCTGACGCTTGCATGGTTAACGAGAGCGTAAAGAACATTGAATTCCACCCTGTTGCTTTGAACCGCGTTTACAAGCGGACAACGAAATAAAGGAAGCGCTACAAGTTAACTTTTTAAATTTGAGTAAACTTTGTGCGCTTCCCACTAGTTTTTCTTACGAAAAACTAGTGCTTTGGTGATGCAATTTTAAAAAACGCGCTACAAGTTGACTTTTTAAATTTAAGTGAACTTTGTGCGCTTTCCACTAGTTTTTCTTACGAAAAACTCGCGCTTTGGTGAAGAAACTTTAAAAAAACGACGCTACAAGTT
>NZ_JPUF01000041.1 GCF_014737315.1 Treponema zioleckii
TTATGATGTGCGTATAGTCGGCTTCTAAGGTCTGAGTGTTGTTTTGTCCGCACTCCACGAGTTTTCCTAAAGAAAAACTCGTGCTTTGGTGGGTGGAACTTGCAGGTGCTCACGAAACGTGGCGGGCAAGGAAAGCCGCGTTTCGCGGATGCGGATTTATTGCTCGCGCGACGTTCGCAATTATGATGTGCGGATAGTCCGCTTCTAAAGTCTGAGTGTTGTTTTGCCGCCCCCACGACTTTTCTGTCTGTCGGCGCTCACTCCGCTTCAAATCCTATACTTTGATTTATGAATCAGTTTTAAAGCAAAAAAAAGACTCATCTCGGATTGAGATAAGTCTTTTTAAGAGTAGGGGCAATAGGATTTTCCCTCCGGTCGCCGGCGTCGTGTCGGCTCGCTCCGGGCGGCTTTGTTCGCTTACGGCGGCATCCGTGCCGCCTCATCCTCCCGTAGGTCGGCGCTCACTCCGCTTCAAATCCTATACTTTGATTTATGAATCAGTTTTAAAGACAAAAAAAAGACTCATCTCGGATTGAGATAAGTCTTTTTTAAGACTAGGGGCAATAGGATTTTCCTCCAGTCGCCGACATCGTGTCGGCTCCTTCCGGGCGGCTTTGTCGCTTACGGCGGCATCCGTGCCGCCTCATCCTCCCGTAGGTCGGCGCTCACTCCGCTTACAAATCCTATACTTTGATTTGGGAATCAGTTTTAAAGCAAAAAAAGACTTACCTCGGATTGAGATAAGTCTTTTTAAGAGTAGGGGCAATAGGATTTGAACCTATGACATACGGAATATGAGTCCGGTGTTCTACCAGCTGGACTATGCCCCCATTTTCGATGGTTCTCCACCCAGGATTCGAACCCGGACTCTGGGCACCAAAAGCCCGTGTGCTACCATTACACCAGCGGAGAATGTGCATAAAATATATAAAAATAATGAGGTTGTGTCAATATCGATTGCACCTTATTTTTGTTTTTTTTATGAATTTTTTGCAGATTCAGAGATTATTCAACGACCATCAATGCTGAACTTTGATATTTTGGTAAAAAACGCTTTTTTCCGCCGTTTTCAAATTGGACGGTAATCGCGTATTCGTCATCGTCGGTGGTCAGAGTCGAGATAATCACGCCGTAACCGTAATCGTCGTGGTAAATTTTTTTTCCGCGCGAATATTTTCGTTTTATCGGGTCGGTCTCCATGTCCGGGTGGGAAAGGCCGTTTGTGCCGTAGTCACCGCCGTGAAAACTGTTATCTGTTCTGAACGAAGATGGTTTTCGGCCGATGATTTTTAGCAAGGCGGGATTCATTTCTTTTAAGAACGGGCTAGGCTCCATGTATGACGTGCGCCCGTACATTCGACGCATTGAGCAGCTTGTGAGATAAAGCTCATTTTTTGCGCGCGTAATTCCAACGTAGCAAAGTCTTCGTTCTTCCTCAAGCTCCGCAGGATCGTCGTCTTCGCGCGGAAAAATTCCCCTTTCTATGCCGGTGATTATTACGCGGTTAAATTCAAGACCTTTTGTGTTGTGAAGGGTTATAAGCGTAACTTTGTCGGTGTCTGCTTCTTCCTCGCCAGTTTCAAGCGTGCGATCAAGCTCAATATGATCGAGGAACTCTAAAAGTCCATTTGAAGTGCACGGATAAAGGACTGCGCTGTTTGAGAGTTCCTGCATGTTCGCGGTGCGCTGTGAACCCGAAATTTCATCTTCACTTTCATAAAGAGTCTTTAAACCTGATTTTTCGGAAATTAAATCGATTAAAACTGAAAGATTCGGTTTGTCAACTTGCGATTGCGCACCATCTTGTTCGTTTTTTTGTAGCTCCGCATAAAATTCATCCATAATCTCAACGAAATGGTTTATGCCTTCCCGTGCCTTTTTCGTGAGTTTTTCGCCAAAAGTCCTGCTTGTTTCGAGAAGGTTTGTGTTTTCTGCCTTGCCGTCCTGTAGTTTTTCGCGTGCCGCGTCAATGAGTTTCTCCTGAGTCGTTCCGCCAACTCCTCGGGCTGGCTTGTTGATGATTCTTCGGAATGCGATTTCGTCGCGCGGGTTTGCGATTAACGCGAGGAACGCGAGCAAGTCTTTGATTTCTTCGCGTTCGTAAAATTTTAGCGAACCGATAACCGCGTAAGGGATTTTTTTATGCATAAAAGTCGTCTCAAAGGTGAGCGACTGTGCGTTTGTGCGGTACAGAATTGCCCAATCGCTGTAAGGGCTGCCGTTCTCGTGGGCGAGCTGAATCAAATCCGCGCAAAAGTTCGCTTCTTCGTCTTGGTTCGGCAAAAACGCGAGCACTGGCTTTTTGCCATTTCCTCGTTCGGCTTGCAAGGTTTTACCGAGCCGTCCTTGATTGTGACGCACAACGTTGTCCGCAATTTTGAGAATCTCGGATTTTGAGCGGTAATTTTTTTCGAGTTTGATGACTTTTGTTCCTGGAAATTTATTTTTGAACGTAAGAATGTTCTGAATTTCCGCTCCTCGGAATTTATAAATCGACTGGTCGTCATCGCCGACGACGCACACGTAAGTTCCGCTGTTTTCTTTTACTCCGCTAAGTTCTTGCAGCAAAAGGAATTGTGCCACGTTGGAATCTTGATATTCATCAACCATGATTACTTTAAAACGTTGGTGCATTCGCCGGCGGATATTTTCGTTGTTTTTGAGAACCAAATATGGCAGCATGATTAAATCGCCAAAGTCTACGTTTCCTGTTTCCCGCAGACGGTTCTGGTATTTCTGGTAAATTTCTGGAAATTCTGGTTCCGAGGCGATTTCTGCAATTTTTTGGTCGTCTGGAGTGAGGCAGTAATCTTTTGCGAGAGAAATTTTATGGGCAAAGTGGTTTGCCTGCTGTTTTGTGAGTTTTGGGACTGCTTTGCACAAAAGCGTCACCATATCGTCGTCATCGTAAACCGTGAATTTAGGGTCAATTCCGGCTTCAAATGCGTTCATTCGCAAAAACCATGCGCCGAACGAGTGGAACGTGCGTATTTGTGCGTGAGACGCCCGCTCCTCCAGTTGGATAGCTCGTTCGTGCATTTCGTTCGCGGCTTTCTTTGTGAACGTGACCGCGAGAATTGAATACGGATCAAAATGCTTTTCGGCAATCAGGTATGCGATTTTTGTGGTGATTACGCGAGTCTTTCCGGAGCCTGCGCCCGCAAGAATCAAAAGAGGCGAGTCTTCGTGCATGACGGCTTCTTTTTGCTCTTCGTTTAAGACGTTCAAATATTGTTGCGTCTTTTCCGAAACAGACTCTTCATTTTGCGAAGCGTCATAAGAATCCAAAAATTCAGTAATCTTATCCATACCACTCCGTTTTTGGTCGCTTTTGCTCCTACAGATTCTCGTTTTGTGCGAAGGCCAACTTGCTTTCGCAAATTTTGTCGTTAAGCGGTGAGTCACATACGAATTCGCCGTTCAAGTCAACGTCGCCGCTTGAATATACATGAACGCGCACGAGCCGGCCTGTTTTTACGGCATTGTTTTCTTTTTCGTTGCCGCGGTCGTAGTTGATTACAACGCTTCCGTCTACTTCTGGAGCCTGGAACCATGCCCGACCGATTGCGATTCCTTCGTCCGGGGACTCCGGGTTTTCTGCGAGAACTTCTTCGATTAGAACGTCATAGTCCTTTCCGCAACGCTCGCTGAGTTTTTCGCGCGTTATGGCTGCCTGAGTCTCTACGAGTGCGTTGGCCCGCGCTTGGCTGACTTTTTTTGGAACGGGCTTTTTGAACGCAGCTGCTGGAGTGTTTTCTTCCTTGCTGTATGGGAAGCAGCCGCTCCAGTCCGTTCGAATTTCTTTTAAGAAACTTTGCGTGTTTTGAGCCTGCTCGTCAGTTTCGCCCGGAAAACCTGCAAGGAATGTCGTTCGTATTGCCGCTTCTGGAAAATAAGAGCGGATTTTTTGAATCAACTCAAAATACCTTTCGCGGCTTCCTGTCCTGTGCATTTGATGAATTACGTCCGTGTCGCCGCTTTGGAAAGGAATGTCAAAATATGGGAGAATTCTTTCGTCCGCTTTGATTACAGGGAGAATGTCTTCGTTAAAATGATCAGGATGAATATAAAGCAGTCTGAGTCTGAATGTTCCTTCAAGTTTTGAAATCATTTTTAGGAGCGTGCAAAGACCAGATTCTTCAGATTCACCGTCTTTGTTTTGTGTTCCGAATTCGGTGCCCGGCGTTCCGCAAGGGAGAGAAGTGCGTCCAGTTCCAAAAACATTGTCTGTGCGCCCTGTTCCGTATGCTGCCAAGTCTTGGCCAATCAGGTTAAGCTCATAAATTCCTTCGGAGATGAGCTTTTTGATTTCTGAAATGATTTCATCGGCTTTGCGGCTTCTAAGCTCACCACGGATTATTGGAATCGCGCAGAATGAACAGTGATTGTTGCAACCTTCCGTGATTTTTACGTAGGCAGCTCCTGGGAATGAGAGAAGCAAATTTCTGTCGCCTCCGCAAACACCCGCTTGTGGAGGTGTGAGAACAGGTCTTTCGCCGTTCATCAACGGTTCTACGACTTTGTAAAGTTGATTCAAATCGCCGTTACCAAAAAAACCGTCAGCTTCGGTAAGAGTGTCTTTTAACTCGTTTGCGTAACGTTCGGCAAGACAACCTGCAAGAAGAATTTTTGCTTTGGGATACATTTGCCGTGCAGAAATGACGGCATTCAAACTTTCGGTCTTTGCGGACTCGATGAATCCGCAAGAATTTACGATTATCAAATCGGCTTCCGCAGGATCGAATGTCTGCGTGTAGCCTTCCTTTTTGTTGAGCAGCGAGATTATAAGCTCGCCGTCAACTTGATTTTTTGCACAGCCGTGCTGGTCAATAAAGAATTTAGTCAAGGTTTACAACCACCAATTTAAATTTACCGTCAGTGTCTTTAATCCACTTTACGTCTACAACGACTACTTCGCCAGCCTTTCCAAGATAGCCATTTGAGCCAAGTTCGTATGTTCTAGAGTTTGCTACGACAGAAAGTTTTGCGACGTTTCCGTTAGAAATCCAGACTCTGATTCCGTTGCTCGAAGTGATGCTGAGCGTGCGTCCTGACTCGTAATAATCATCGATGATATCTTTTCGGTCTGAGCGATAGCGTAAAAGACAACCGTATCCGGCTTTGAATGAAGCGTTCAAAACGAACGGGTAAGGTCTGTTGTCAGAGAAAAGCTCGGTGTAAGGCTTGTCCTTTGGCAGCGAGTCAATGTCTGCAACCTCGTCTTCTTCTGTTTCCGGCTCTGGAATAGCATTTCCGTCTTTGAGCATGATTTTTACTTCTGCACCGCGGTCTACGTTGTTAGAAGAAACGTCTGAAACGTAAACGATTAATTCTGGAATTCCGTCATCGTCAACATCAATGTCGGCTTCTTCAGAAAGTTCAATGTAGCGCCGTCCTGCCGGAACTTCAATTCCGAAGATTCCAGAAGTTTCGATTACGGTAAGACAAATTTCGCCTTCCGGCTTTTTAAGAATAAGCTGGTCGGTTTTGAAAAGTCTTCCTTCGAACGGATCGTCAGTTAGCGTATATTTTTTGAAGCTTTTGTCTACAGATACTGCGTTTTTGAGAGCCTCTTTTTCGAGATAAATCTTTCGGATGTAGAAACAACTTGCAGCGGCAAGCCCAAAAAATGCTAGAATCGAAAGCGTTACGATTAACGGAACGACCCAGCGAGGTCTTTCACGCATCGTTAATGCCGCCGGCGGCGGAGTCTCCTGCAATTTTCGGGCATGATAAAGCGTAATCAAACGTTCTTTATCCACACCGAGATATTCAGCATAGTTTTTCAAAAAACCGATAAAATATGGTTCTCCAGGAAAACTCTCTGGGGAATCTCTTTCGAGTGCTTCGAGATAATTTTTTGCGATTGATGTCTCTCTTGCTATAGTTTCAAAGTCCAGATGCTTTTCTTCTCTGGCTTTTTTTAATATTTCTCCGTAACTTTCCATTTTTTATTCACCAAGCAAGAAATCATTGTAGCTGTTTGCGTAAGAAGGAACTTCATAGAAAAATTTCTGCTTTGGAATTCCGGCATTTACAGCATATCCGCTAAAGTTGAAGACAATCGTCTCACCCTGCGGAGTGATTCCTTCCATTCTTCTGATTAATTTTGTGTTTGGGTTAATTGACATTTTGATATATCTGAATGTCTCCGAATTATTTTTTCGGCTCAAAACCAATTTTATAACATTTTCGTTCGACTTTTCATCCATCGGGACGGGATCTTGGCCAGACTCATAAGCTACGGTGTAGTAGCGTGACATGAGAGTTAGTCCTTTGGAAGTCATAAGGGTTGCGTCATCTCCCTGCTGAACTTTTTGTGTCAGTGCAGCAGCTGAATTCGGAAGGTAAATCGTGAGAGTCTCACCGTCGTAATAAATTGTCTGACCCCACGGAGTTGTGAAGTCTACGCGAAGAAAACCTGAATTTTTGTAGTAGACCGTTCCGCTCATATTCTGTTTTTCTGTTTTTATATCGAGATGGCATCTGTAGTCCCGTAAAGATGAGTAATAGTCCGAAACTGATTTAAAAAAAGCCGCAGCTGTCATAATTTCCTCTGCAGCACAGATTGAAATAGTAGAAATAGCGATTAAACATGCAAAAATAAATTTTTTCATTATGACCTCGTAACCATAAGATTCTAAAGTAGATACAAAAAAGTGGCAAGTGACCAACCGATTTTATTCATTGCAATCGCATTGCAAACTTGCTGTTGTAAAAAAATCTGTAGGTCATCCGTTGCGGTGTTTCACAAAAATGATGGCTGACCGTAATAGGTATCCGACTTCCTGCGGTCGCGAACGGTTAGAATCTTTTTTGTGCATTAGCGAAGCGTTGCCTTCCCTGCCGCCCAGCAGATTTTTAGCCAACTTGTTCAGAAAGTGTTTTTCATAAATCTTGTGTAAAACAGGAAGAAAAACTTATCCTTGAAAAGTGGTTAACGAGTTTTTATAATGGTTTGCATGAAGATGATTTTGATGGGAACAGGAACGAGTCACGGGGTGCCTGTTATCGGATGTGACTGCAAAGTTTGCCGCTCCACGCACAAGGAAGACCGGCGATATCGTTGCTCCGCTTATGTAGAAAATGAATCCAATACGAATGCAGATTTGTCCGGAAAACTTTTTCCCACAACGAACATAGTGATTGACACTGGACCTGAGTTCAGAATTCAATGCATCGAAAATCATCTTACGCGGCTTGACGGAGTTCTTATAACTCACAGCCATGCGGATCATTGCCACGGGCTTGATGACTTGCGGGTTTTTAGCCACACCCGCCCCGATATGTCAAAAAGTTCTGCTGACTTTACGCTTCCTCAAAATCAGAATTATCCGCTTGAAACAAAAGGGCCTGGCCTTCCGATTTATGCAAGTTCAAACACCGTTGAAGATTTGCTCTTCCGTTTTGCGTATGTCCTTAGGCGGACGGAGCTTGGCGGTGGGCTTCCAAAGCTCAACATGATTGCATGTGACGATTTTAATGACGAAAATCCTATAAAAATTGGCTCTGCAATTGTAATTCCGGTTCCGATGATGCACGGTTCAATGCGGACGACAGGGTGGATTTTGAAAAATCAGGCCGAACATTCGATTCTTTATCTTACAGACTGCAATTTTATTCCAGATTCTTCCATTAAATTGATTCAGAAATCAGCCGGAAAAATTGACCATCTTGTGATTGACTGGCTTCGGGAGGTTCCGCATCCGACTCATTGCAGTTTTAGGGAAGCTCTTGCTTATGCCGAACGAATTGGCGCGGGACACACGTGGCTGACGCATCTTTGCCACGACAAGTCTCACGTTGAGGTTCAAAAGTATATTGATGATAATTTGAAGGATTTTCCAAGACTGGAGGAGATTGTCAAAAAAGGCGGTAATGTTTCTCCGGCTTATGACGGGCTTGTTCTTTACACTGCAGAATGATTTTATGAGTGAATTCGCCGCAATCATTCTGGACACCTCGAAAAAGTGAAGTTTTTAGAGGTTCCCCTCTGAATTCACATTAAATTCATATTGACAGATGATTTTTAAATTCGTATACTTTACGAACTCAACTGTAATCAATATTAGGTAGGTATAAAATCATGTCTAGAGTTTGTGAAATTTGTGGAAAAGGATCTCAGCACGGTAATAAAGTATCTAAATCATACAACCATACACGTCGCCAGTGGAGACCAAACCTCTTGAAAATCAAGACTGAGGATTTCGGAAGATCTGAAACTTTGACAATCTGCACTCGTTGTCTCCGCTCAGGATTCATCACAAAGAAAATCAATGTTGTTCCAGCAAACGCAGGTGCACCTGTAGCTGCTAACTAATTTTATATTGAAATTAGAATATTGATTTTGAAAACCCGTCGAGATGCTCGGCGGGTATTTTTTTTAGTTGAACATGGGCATTTCGGCACGCGCACGACCGTGTGCGCTCGCTTGCCGCTATTTGAGTGAACCGTAAGTGGCTTCGATTTCCTTGATTTGATCTCGGATAGCCGCTGCTTGCTCATATTCCAATCTGTCGGCGCAGTCGCTCATTTCTTTCTTCAGGGCTTCAATCAGTTTTTTACGCTGCTTTGCGTCGAACAGGTTTGCGCTCTTTTTTAGCACTGCAAGTTCCACTTCGGCGTTTTCTTCCGCGTCTTTCTGCTGGCGCACAAGAATGTCCTGAACAGCTTTTGAGACTGTGTGCGGAGTGATTCCGTGCTCTTCGTTGTATTTCTGCTGAATCTCACGGCGTCTTTTTGTCTCGGAAATTGCTTCCTTCATCGCTGGCGTAATTAAGTCCGCATACATTACGACGGTGCCGTTTTCGTTTCGTGCAGCACGTCCGATAATCTGAATCAAGCTGGTCGTTGAGCGCAAAAATCCGATTTTGTCCGCGTCTAGAATCGCAATAAAACTTACTTCCGGCAAGTCGATTCCTTCGCGCAGAAGGTTGATTCCAATCAGCACGTCAATTTCACCGGTTCTGAGCGATTTTAGAATCTCAACACGCTCGAAAGTGTCGATTTCGGAATGAATGTACTTTACTTTGAGGTGCAGCCCCAAAAGATAGTCCGTCAGGTCTTCCGCCATTTTTTTTGTGAGCGTCAGAATCAAGCTTCGCTCGCCTTTTTCGATTCTTTGTTTGACTTCTTTGTAAATGTCTTCCATTTGGCCTTCGCTCGGCCGCACGTGAATAAGCGGATCCAAAAGCCCTGTCGGGCGGATAATCTGCTCCACGACCTGCGTTGACTGTGCGATTTCTTCTGCACGGGGCGTTGCCGTAACGTAAATCACCTGATTCAGTTTTTTTTCAAACTCGGCGAATTTGAGCGGACGGTTGTCCAATGCTGAAGGCAGGCGGAATCCAAAATCAACGAGGTTCTGTTTGCGGCTTCGGTCGCCTTCGTACATCGCTCCGATTTGCGGAACCGTAACGTGGGCTTCGTCCATCATACATAAAAAATCATCCGGAAAATAATGCAGGAGAGTTGCCGGTGGTTCGCCTGTTTTTCTGCCTGAAATTGGTGCCGAATAATTTTCGATTCCTGAGCAGTAGCCCATTTCTTTCATCATCTCAATGTCGTAGGTCGTGCGTGTTTTTAGCCGCTCGGCTTCCAAAAGTTTTCCCTGAGCGTTCAGGACAGCCAGACGGCTTTCAAGTTCTTCTTCGATTCTCTCTGTTGCCGAAATCAGCGCGTCGTGCGGAACTACGAAGTGCTTTGCAGGGTAGAACTGCATTTCGTCAAGTTCTTCCTCGATTTCCCGCGTAATCATGTTGAATCTTGTGATTCTTGCAACTTCGTCAAAATCCAGTTCGATTCTGTAAGCCGTGTCGGTTTCCATATACGGCGGATAGACTTCGATTACGTCTCCGCGGACACGGAAGTTTCCTCTGTCCATTGCCATGTCGTTCCGCGTGTACTGAATTGAGCAGAGCGCGCTTTCGAATTTTCTGATGTCGAGAATCTCGCCCTTTTCGATGTGAACCCGCATTTCTTTGTAAAGGTCCGGCATTCCAAGACCGTAAATGCAGCTCACCGTTGCAACAACGATTACGTCGCGGCGTTCCATAAGCGAGTAAGTTGCCTTTAAGCGGAGTTCGTCAATTTCTTTGTTCGTTGCAGCGTCTTTTTCAATGTAAAGGTCTCTTGCCGGAACATAGGCCTCCGGCTGATAGTAGTCATAATATGAGACGAAATATTCCACCGCGTTGTTCGGGAAAAACGATTTGAATTCGCGGTAAAGCTGCGCCGAGAGCGTTTTGTTGTGCGAGATGATTAGCGTCGGTCGCTGAACTTTCTCGATGATTTTTGCCATCGTAAAAGTTTTTCCTGACCCAGTAACGCCCTTTAACGTCTGATACCTGTCGCCTCGGAGAAATCCCTCCGCCAGCTTTTCAATTGCCTGCCCCTGGTCCCCGGAAGGCTCGTAAGGAGAAACTACCTGAAATTTACGCATAAAAAAAGTGTACAACAGAACGAAGAAAACTGAAAGTGGAGAGGAGAATTGAGAATTATGAGGTTCGATTTTCAATTCTTCATTCTTCATTCCTAATTTTCTCATTTTCGTTCCGATAATCTTTGTATGAAAAAAATTTTTTTTGCACTTGCTTTGTTTTTTACTGCATTTTTTGTGCTTGGCCAAACGGCAAAATCGGCTTACACGCAAAAACTTATGGTGCTTCCATACGGCGGGAGCGAGCTTTACACTAACATTTACGTTTTTAACACCGTGGACGAGGGCGAAAAAATCGCGGACGAAATCTTTGGAGTTAAGAATTTTAAGCGACTTGCTGAATCAAAAGACTTTAAACCTGTGATGAACCTTGTACCCGAACAGGGGATAATTGGTTATAATTATGGAATCTTTGTGCGCGACAATGAATTTTGGATTCTGCGCAATGAGGACAACGTTCACTTGTACGGGCTTGGAAGATACCTAAAACCCTAACGACGGTTTAAATATTGATGAAAAACAGGGAAACGCATTATGGAAAAGTTGACCAAAAAACTGGCGGTCGGTAGTGGAGGTGGAGAAAAAAATGATTCTGAGCATCGCGAGCGTTAGCGAGTCGGGTACCTATAAAGCTCAGCCATCATTTTTTTTAAACACCGCAACGGACGACAGCCAGTTTTTGCACTAATCTTATCTTAATGCGCTTTTACTTGGAGGAAATATGGCTGAATATAAACAGTTTCACGATGAAAAAAATTGCTTTAATTTTGAGACAATGGTTTATTTTTGCGAGGCGAACGACAACAAGCAGCTTTCGCTTTACGATTTGTTCAAAATCACTTCGGACGCGGCGGTTGAGGATTTTAACCAGCGTGGAATGAGCCGTGACGCGCTTTCTGAAAAGGACTTCGCGATTCTTGTGAGTCGTCAGTCATTCCGATTCCACAGAATGCCCCGCGAGAACGAGAAGATTGTGCTCCGCACATGGGAAGAAAAGCCGGAGGCGTTGCAGCTTGTGCGTGCCTACGAATTTGAGAGCCTTGAAGCTGGGCATGAAGGCGAAAAACTCATCAGCGGGCTTAGTTCGTGGATTGTAGTTAATCCTGCCACACGAAAAATCGTTCCGACTAAAAATTTTACGATGCGAGTTGCCCCGGAATTTGTTACCGAGCACGACTGCCTCAAGTACGGCAAAATTGCCCATCCAGAGAATCTTGAGATTTTTGACGAGCGAATCGTAAAGTATTCTGACCTTGACGGTAACGGGCACACGAACAATGCTCGTTACGGGGTTTTTGTGGCCGATGCTTTGCCAGAGAATCTCCGAAGAGTGAATTTTAAGGATTTTAGATTGAATTATGCAAAGGAAGCTAAACTCGGTCAAAAAATCACGGTTTACGGTGCGGTTGACGAAAATGCAAAAAAAGTGACTTTTATCGGAAAAACTGAAGAAGGCGTTTCGTTCGAAGCTGAATTGTATTGGTAAAAAAAGTGGCTTCCTAAAAGTATAAAAATCGGGGTTTGAGTCGGCCGGGTATTGTCATGCTGAAGTGGTTTCAGCATACATGCCTTTGCAACGGTGGAGAGATTCCGAAACAAGTTCGGAATGACAAAATTGTTATTCCGAATGACAATTTTGTTGTTAAAAATGACGTTCTTGCAGAAATAATAAAGCGGTGGTTGAGCCTGCCGAAAACACAATTTGCTGACAGGCTCAATGACCAATTGCAGAGTTATTGCTTATTTGTCTTTTGCGCGCTCAACGAATGAACCGTCGCGTGTGTCGATTACGATGCGGTCATCTGTGCTGCAGAACAATGGAACCATTACTTCGATTCCTGTATCCAATGTAGCTGGTTTTGAAGATTTTCCAGATGTATCGCCTTTGATTCCTGGTTCGCAGTAAGTGATTTTGCGAGTGATTCTGATTGGAAGATCGATACCAACAGCTTTTCCTTCGTAGTATGTAATTTCGAGAGAGTAGTCGTCATCATCGCCTTCTGCTTCAGACGGTTTGATGTAACCAGCGTTGTCGCCCAAGTCTTCTTTTGAGAGAACAACTTCTTCCCAGTTGTCATCCATAAAGTGATAATCATCACCGTCAACATAAGAAAGTTTTACTGCTTTCTTCTCAAGCTCGATTTCCTGAAATTTATCACCAGCATCAACACCGAGATCTTTAGTTGAACCAGTTACAATATTCTTTACGCGGAGGTTAACTGTGATACCCTGACGTCCACCTTTCTGACCAAGTTTTTTCTGAACGATGAGTGGCTCATTTTCACACATAAAAGCTGTGCCAACTTTGATTTCATTTGTAACAATTGTACCCATGATTGAATTCCTTTAATATAAAGATATTTATTTGATTATATTTAAAACTTGCTATTTTATCAATGGTAAAAAATCCAGCAGCTTTTTGGAAAGATTTCCGAGCGAAAATGTTCTTTCCGCAGTATTTTGGAATGCAGGTTTTATTTCATCAAGATTAAAGAGAATGTCTTTTAAGATTTCCGCCATTTTTTTCTGCGCGTCCCTTGCATTTTTGCATTCGGAAATATTTCCCCACGCGTTAGAGGCCTCCGGCCCACAGTCAATCTCAAAATTTCTGTTGTAGAGCCATGAAAATTCGTTGATTTTTGGGCAGTTCAAAATGTCAAGGAACGCCTTGAGCTTTACGAGATGAAATTCCTCGTCCTGCTGGTAGATGTTCCACAAAAACGGGATTCCTGAAAGAGCCGCCCGTGCGAACGAGTCCTCCCCGCGGATAAAAAGAAAATCCATCGAGCACAGAAAAGCGTCCCACGCTTCCTGGTTCAGATACGGAAGATAATCCACGCAGAAATTCGTCTTTTGATATTCGGAGTCCGTTTTTTTGAACGAGGCAAGCCCAGCTCCTGGAGCCACGTACACGTGAATTTTTCTTGAGGATTTTTGTGCAAATTCGTTAACCGCCTCAAAAAAGAATGAAAAATCTTTTGGGTAAGAAAAAACGAGAATCTTGAAATCTTCGTCTGAAAACGGAATTGATTTTGTCAGGGATTCGATTTTGCTTTTCCGGTAATTTTTGTCTTTGAGGCATTCTGTAAAATTTTTGTCCAGAATGAGTCCACCCGTTTTTGGAGTAAAACCCGGCATAAAAAAGTATTTCCGAACGCTTGCAGTCCTTGCCGCCCCCCTCAAAAGATGAAAGTCCTCCGCCCATTTTTCTGCCGTAAGATATTCGATGTTCACGATTCTGCAAAGTTTTTTTGACGCGGAAAATTCTTCGCCGTAAATGATTTCGTCAAGCCAGTCCGGAAGCCCGCACTGGAAAGTCTGCAAAACGACAGTCGGCGGATTTTCTGAAAAATATTTTGTGCACGTTTTCGCGTCGTTCCAGTCAAAAATGTTCCACCCTCGGTACTTTTGAAAACTCTGCTCCGGATTTATTTCTTGTGCCATTCTTTTAAAAGTTTTCAAATCGCTCACCACAAGATTCAGTTTTAGCGAGCCGTTAACGTCCGAAAGTGAGCGGCAGAGACGGTAAACAACACCGATGTCGCCAAAGTTGTCGAGCACTTTGCAAAGCACGGTGATTTCTTTTATTTCTGATAGATTTGGTTCTGACATTTAAAAACCTTTTACCCTGAATTTTGTGCCACCTATTATAGCACGGACGGGTTTTTAATTGCCAGTTTAGACAGCTGCACGGTAAGGGGGCTTTTCCGGTTAGACACAGATGAATGGTGATGAACTCAGATGAGACACAGATAATTTTAGGGGCGGGTGGTTTCGACAGGCTCAACCACCGAGGTTTTTCCCTCTATCTGTGTCCTATCCGTGTCTATCCGTGTCTATCCGTGTTCATCTGTGTTGGTGCAAGGAAAATTATTGACGCCGCAAAGCGGCTCACCTTGCAAACGTTCACAAAAGCCGTTTTTTACTCTCGTTCCGACAATTTTTTTTGTCAACTTTCCCTGTAATGCGGGTGCCCTGCAACTGAATGGTAAGGGGCTTTTCCGGTTAGACACAGATGAACGGTGATGAACTCAGATGAGACACAGATAATTTGTGGGGTGGGTGGTTTCGACAGGCTCAACCACCGAGAGTTTTCCTCTCTATCTGTGTCCTATCCGTGTCTATCCGTGTTCATCTGTGTCGGCGAAAAGGCAGGTGGTTTCGACAGGCTCAACCACCGAGAGTTTTTCCCTCTCTATCCGTGTCTATCCGTGTTCATCTGTGTCTTCCCCAGATTACTTAGACTTCATCGTGTAAACGCCGTCCCAAACGTCCGGAATTCCGTTTGCTAAAAAGTCTTCGCAGCGGCTCATAAAGTATTTTGACGAAGCGTCTTCTGGGTAAAGTTCGTCAGCTTTTTTGTAGAACTCGTAAGCCTTCTTAAAATCCGACGCAGGTTTTGGAGTTAGCGGCGTGTCCGCACCCTTCATGTACCACTTCATTCCCTCGTTAAAAATATCCGTTGCGGTAATCTGCTTTTCGCTGAGTTCTTCGCGCAAACCAATAATATTGTAGATTCTTACAGGCTTTTTAACGTTGATTACGCGAACAGCGTCGAACGCACGTGCAACGAGCTTTCCGTGGTTCACGCCGGAATCAGCTTCGAGCCATGTGCTTTCGCTCACCATAATCCAAGAGCCGTAAACTTTGTTCGTTCCTTCAAGTCGGCTCGCAAGGTTTACGTTGTTTCCCATAATCGTGTAGTTGAGCTTTTTGTCAGTACCCATGTTTCCAACAACCATGCTTCCCGTGTTCAAGCCGACACGCGAGTGCAAAAAGAACGGTTTTCCGGTGTCGTTGCCTTCCTTGTCCTTAATTGTCGGAAGTTCGCTCGCATGTTCTTCGTTGAACTTTTTCTCCGCCTGAAGCATTCGGATTCCAGCCACGCACGCGTTGAATGCGTTGTTCTCGTCAGGCACCGGCGCACCGAAGAACGAAACGATTTCGTCACCGACGTATTTGTCAATTGTTCCCGTGCAGTCCATAATCGCGTCGCTAAGAACGCCAAGATATTGGTTTAGAATCGCTACAAGGCGTTCAGCCCCGCGCGACGCACCCAATGCATTCACTTCTTCGGCAGATTTTCTCTCTTCTGGCGGAAGGGTCTCGTTTTCTTCGCGGGTTCGTTTTAGTTCCTCGTTGTTCACGGTCTCCGTAAAGCCAGAGAAAGTCGCAACGTCCGAGAAGAGAGCCGTAAGATTTTCGCTCTTTCCTCCGAGCTTTGCCACGTCAGGATTCTTTACGATTTGCTCAACGACGGCCGGGGCAACGTATGCACCGAACGTGTTCTGAAGGAATTTCTTGTCTTTTTCAGAAATCATGAATCGGGTAATCGTTACGACTAAGTACGACGTGAAAGCAATGAGAATCGAGGTGAACGATGGAATGTAGATTCCGAAAAGTTTCATTGCGAGGACTGGAATTACAATTACGATTACGAGAAGAAGAATTCCTGAAAGATTCTGAAAGAATGCCTTTTTTTGCGAGCTGAATCCGACCAGAATGAACGTGAGTATGCCTGAGAAAATTACACTCCAGTACCAGCTTATTGGTTTTATAAAATCCTGCGTGAGAATTGTGTTGTAAACGTTTGCGTGAGTTCCAACGTTCGGGTATGAAGTGTTGAACGGAGTTGTTCCCAAATCCGTGGTGCCGGTTCCCGTGTTGCCGACAATGCAGAATTTTCCGGTGTAAGTTTCTTTCATAAGCGGAAAGTATGCGTTGTAGTTTTCCACGCTGTCTGCGAACGCGCTCTGATTCAAATAGAGATTTGAAAGCGTGTCGATTTCTGCTTCCGAAAGTCCTTCCGAATTATTTATCACTTTTTCGAGCGAAATCAGATAGTTTGAATTTACGAATGCAGTTACGTCTTCAAAAAATCTTTTTCGCATTTCAAAAAATTCCTGATAATAATCGTCGCTTATTCCGCCTTCAATCGCATTGCCAGTCGCATCATAACCTTTGCACATTTCCATCAATTGATTTTTTACTTCTTTCATCATCAAATATGAATCGTAAAGTTGCAGCACCTGATTCATAAAAGCGAGATCTTCTTCCGAGTCAAAAGTCAGATTGAAGTTTTCAATGTCCTTAAAATCCTTCAGGTTTTGAGCGATGTTTTCCTCAAATTGCGCGAGGAGCCAGAGATAATAGACCGAGTTGTGATTGAACGAAGTTTTTTCTGGAATAAGCTCACCGGTTTCTGGGTTCGTCGTGATGAACGGTTTTTTTAGCCAGTGAATCAGCATGTTTCCGTCTTCGTCAAGAGGAATCGTAATGTCTTTAGGCTCGCTTTCTCCAGGTATTGAACAGTCTTTTAAGACGATGGTGCGCGATTTTCTTTCTATTGATGATGGATTGATTATTTTTAGGAGCGGAGCGGTGGAAAGCTGTGCCAAACATCCGTCGTCATACTGTATAAGGAGTCTTACCCGCCTTCGGCTTCCGTCCGAGTCGATTATTACGTTCGGGTAGCCAGCGCCTTTTGCGTGTGAGAGAAATTTGTAGTTGGCCGGCGAAAAATCTGCGTAAGTTTTTCTGGCCCCGTCTTTTTCAAAATTGTCCTCATCGTCAACCACGGAATACAAAAATCTGCTTGATGCGTAGTTTTTGTCGTCCTCGCTGTAGCTTTGCCCGATGTCCCCGGAATTAATCGTCATCCACGTGTTTCCGAAAAACTGAATGTTTTGAGCGAACATTTCATCGTAATCGAGAAAAACGTTGTTCAAATCAGAAAGTTTTTCCTGCGGATTTTTCTGAATTTCTTGCAGGAGATTTTCGTCAATCGCTTTTTTGGATTCCGACATGTATTCAATATCGAATACCACTGTTTCGGCTCCAAGTTCCTTCATCCTAAAAAGCGCGTCTGCAATTATGTCCCGTGTCCAAGGCCAGGCTCCCATCTGACCGAGCGCAAGGTCGTCTACGTCAACGAGTAGAACTTCGTCTCTCTGTTTTGGAGAATCCCTAAAACCCAAAAGCAGGTCGTAAAACCTGTATTCGAATTTGTTCAGAACCCCGACGGCTGCTATACCCGTCCAAAAAACAATTGAGATAATTACAATTATTTTTGCCAAAAATCGGTTTGATTTGTGTTTTGTTTCTTTTCCCATGACAAAAAGTATATCACGATGTATAATTTTTTAAATTCTAATTTTAGACTATTTAAATTCTAAATTATTCTTACCTTTTTTATAAGGAGACCAAAATGAAAAAGAAACTTCTTTTTGTGTTTGCGATGGCAATTCTGGTTTCTGTCGCAGCATTTGCACAGAGTTCTGAAAAACTTACGGAAATAATTTCTACAGAAAATGTCACTTGCGGACAAGTTGCCTATCTTGCTGCCACGTATTCAAGTGCTATATCTGAAGATGATGGCGATGAGAAAGCTTTTGAACTTTACAAAGAAGAAGGTTGTTTTGGTCCTTCTGTTCTTGCCTCTGATGCCGCGACCTTGGCGGAGGTTTCAAACCTTTTGGTAAAAGTTACGAACACAAAATGCGGGCTTTTTTATCGTCTGACGGGTGCTCAGCGGTACGCTTTTAAGGAACTGAAGGCGAAGGGCATTATACCGCAGACCGCGGATCCTAATATGAAGATTTCTGGTCGTGATGCGATTGGAATTTTGAACAAACTGATTTCGGAATAGAAGAGGCAATAAAATGAATATTACGATTAGAAAGAAGATATTTTCGGTTTTGGCAGTTTCTTTTTTAGCAACCTCTGCTTTTTCTGTGGAGTGGGGCGGACTTTTAGACAATGATTCCACCGTCAAAGGAAATAAATTTTCAAAAGATGCCCTTGTTTTTGACCAAAAGGACACGGCTTCGCTTTGGATTCGCGCACCTTTTAACGATGAAGGTTCCAGCTATTTTACGGCAGAAGGAACTTATCAGTTTGAAAAGAATTTTCCTTTTGATTCAGAAGCCCCGTCTGAAGATGCTACAAATTACATCGATTTGGATTTGTTCAAATTTGTTTTTGCAAAGGAGATTGGCGATTCAAAAATCACGACATCGGTGGGAAGATTTTTCGTGAGCGATTTGTCTTCTGCGGTTTACACCCAGAATTCTGATGGCGTGCTTTTTTCGTATGAAGGCTTGTTGAATTTTTCTGTTTACGGCGGTTATACGGGGCTTTTGAACGGAAATATGGTTTCGATAATGGGGCCTGAGAGCTTTGTCGTTGATTCCGAAAAAAATTATGATTTTGCGGACAAGTATATAGTAGGAATCGGAAATGTTGTGTTCCGAAACGTTTTTGCGAACCAGGATTTGTCGGCAGAATTTATGGGAACATTCCGTCTTGCTGACGAATCGTACAACCGCATGTACGGAACTCTTTCCCTTGCGGGGCCACTTCCGAGCGGATTGTATTACGGAGTTTCTTCAACTGTGGGATTTGTAAAATTTGATGCCGAGGACATGAAGATTGGAAATCTCTCAAAACTTTATCTCTCATATTATTCTGATTTTAAGTCGGCTTCGATCACTTTGAACGGAACTTATGCGTCTGGAAAACAAGGGCCGTTTGACCCGTTCAAAGGCTTTACAAAATCCACTGCCGTAAATTCGTTGAATGAAGAAGATTATTCTTCGCTGGTTTTAGGCGGTTTGACGGCGACAATCAAACCTGTTTACAATCTTCTTGTAACATGTTCATTTGATTTTGCAAATTTCTTTGAAGTTGAAGGCTTTGCCGAGTCGCACAAAGGAATTCAGTATAAAATCGGTGCCAACTGGCAGCTCTTTTCTGATGTTTTGTTAGGCTTGAATTTTGGTCAGTACCACGATTTTGATATTGAAGAAGAGAACAAAGTTTCTGCCCAGTTAAAGGCGGTCATCACGTTCTAATGCATAGAATAATGAAGCGCTGTCATTCCGAACTTGATTGGAAATCTAAAAACACGGATGACGAATCAGCTTCTGCATGACAGTTATGGGGGCTCGAAAAACTGAAGTTTTCCGAAGTTCCCTTGTTTGTTTTTTAACTTCTTGTGCGTTATAAGAAAACTATGGATAGGAGGAATTTTCTATGAAGAAATTTATTCTTTCGGTTATTTTTGCATCTTTCGCTTTATCTGCATTTTGTTTGGAAGCTGTGGTTGTTTCTGCTACAGGAAAAGCGGAAGTTCAGTCTGGAAGTCAATGGGTAAAACTTGAAAAAGGAGCGTCGCTTGGTAAAGGCGCAGTCATTCAGACTGGTTTTAAGTCAGAAGTTGTTCTTCAAATAAAAGGTTCAACGGTAACAGTTGCGCCGCTTTCAAGAATAACTTTGGAGCAACTTGTTTCAAAGGACACTAAAGATGAGACAAAACTTTATCTTGATACAGGTTCCGTAAAATCTAACGTAAAAAAGGCTGACGGAAAGCGTGTTGGATTTACCGTTCGTTCTCCAGTTGCAACCGCTTCTGTTCGAGGAACTGAATTGACTGTTTCAAACGGTTTTCGCTCAACCGACGTAAAAACTCATTCTGGTTCGGTTGCTGTATGGAAGTCAAAAAATAAGGGAGCGGAACTTTCTTCTGAGGCTGAAGATGCGGCTCCAGCCCCTGAGGAGTCTGCCGGAAGCTCTGCATCTGACATTGCCGACGGTGCGCCTGCAAACGCATTTACGGTAACTAAAGGTCAGACTGCCGGCTTTGAAGCAAGTGGCGAAACAAAAAGTGCTCATGCAAACGCTGTAAAAACGGCTGTCAGCATGGAAAGCGGAACACACACCGCGGCTGCCGCAGAATCGGTTTCTACGGCAGGTTCGGCTGCTCCTGTTTCTGCGCCTGTTGAAGTGACTTCAAAGCCAAAGCAGAAAGGTTCTATTTCTGTTAATATCGTTTGGGAAGACTAACAAAGTTCTATGCCGAACTCGTTTCGGAATCTTCGTTTTGAGATTCTGAGACTAGGGATTTCAGCATTAGAAAATTGCAAAAATGATGGCTGACCGTAAGTTGTATCCGACTTCCTTCGGTCGTGAACGGTCAGAATCATTTTTTATTCGTTATACTAGGGCTGTTTGCGGATTTATCGGATAAACAGCCTTTTTGTTTTCATGAAGATTCTGAAAAAGCTGAATTTTCAGATTCTAGAGATGTCATTCAGTTTGTTTTCAAAACTTGATGAATTTGATAAAATCTTAATATGTTCAAAAATAATTTAAAATCGCTTTCGATTGCATTTATAATGTTTTCAGTTTTGTTTTCTTTTGGCTGTAAAAAAGAAAAATCTGCCGGGACTATTCAAATTGAGCCGACAGAAATGGCTCAGGAAGGGGATTCTTCGCTTCCTTTGAAGGTTCGAAAATTTGACGATGCGACAAAATCTTACGTTTATGGAAAGACAATCGCAATTCTTTTGGGGCACGGTTACAACGATTCTGAATCGATAAAAAAAATCACTGAATATATGGAAGATAATTACGGTGTTGAGACCGAGGACAATCCTGCGTTGATTTCGATTATCGTTTATCCTCGTGATTTTATGCGTGGTTCGCGGGCAAGAATCAGTTCCCTAAAGTCTATGCTCGAAGAGAAAAAACTTCGCGGTCTGATTATGATTGGGGCGCCGGAAAATATCGACACTCCGCTCGGTAAAATGCAAGATGAATACAACAAAACGTGCGTAATGCCGTATGCGTTCCCTGTGTTCTCATTCCTTTCGCAGGCTGATGTGAACGCATCTGAGGCGACTGCCGATTTTGTGCTTGATAAAGTTCAAAAAACAGCTTCGATTGATAATGCCGCCGATGCGAATGCTGACGAAGATTCTGTTCTGGATTTTGATGCTGTTACACTGCTCGGAAACGCCGTTGATGCGATGCTTTCTCCAGAAATCAGAAAAGTTTACGATGTTTTGCCAATTGAACCTGCCGAGGATTCTGAGCCAATCGAAAAAAAATATTTGAAAGATGAAATAGATTTAAAACCGTTCGTCCAGAATATTATTGGTTCAAAACATAAGATAACAAATTATGTTGATGGCGAGACCAGTCTTATGTCTCAAAATCATTTTGTTTTTGAATAAAATTTAGGAGTGCCATGATAGAGCTGATTCAACAAAAAAATTTTGCAATAGGTGCGTCAGATTTTTCTGAGGCTCTTGCCAACAAAGATCGCGTAAGATTGCTTGTTATTTCAGACTCGCATGGAAGCCGAGATATTCTTATGAGCATTCTTCGAAAATTTGGTCAGAATGTTGACGCAATGTGCTTTTGCGGTGACGGTATGCCGGATTTATTGGGAATGCTCATGTTAGGATATAATAATCCCGATTTTTCACAGTTTATTCCGCCAATCGTGTTTTTTGTCCGCGGGAATGGGGACAATTCCACCTACAGTTTGCTTGCGGACACTCACATGACGGTTTACGTTCCTATTGACCTTGAGTTTACCGCTGCCGGAAAACAGATTTTTATGACGCACGGTCACAGATATGACGTTTATTACGGCACGAAGGATTTGTGCGCTGCTGCCCACGAAAAAAATGCTTCGATTGTGTTTTTCGGACATACTCACATATCAAATCTGCAGTATAAAAATCAACTTACTATATTGAATCCTGGAAGTTGCTCTCATCCTCGCGGTGGGGCGGCTCATACTATTTCTATTGTTGAAATTGAAAAAAATTCTGTGGAACGAAATCCCAAAGCAGATTTTTTTGAAATAAAATGGGATGCAGACGGCGAGGTTGAGTTTGTGCCTTATTCACCGTCCACAGAAGAAATTAATTTGTTCTGGTAAGCTAAATTACAGTCCTTCGCTCAGTTTAAATTCTACTAAATCATGTCCTGGAAATACTTTTGCATCTGGATTTACTTTTTTTGCGAGGAGTTCCAAACTCTGTCGAAGTTTGTATTCATCTCCGCCTGGCAAATCTGTTCTTCCACATCCCTGAAAAAAAAGCGTATCGCCGGAGATTAACAGTCCCTCATCGTTATTGTACAGGCATATTGCTCCTGGAGTGTGTCCTGGCGTATGAATTACAGTCCACTTTTCAAGTGCTGCACGCAAATTTTCATCTTGAATTTGTGAAAATGTGGTGGCAAGATTTTCTCCATCGTTCAGAATATTTGTAGGTTCTGGCAAATTCGAAACGTATGGCAAAAATGCTTCAAAACCCATTTGGCTTAAAGTCATGTCCTGAAGTTTTTCGCTGTTTTTTCCCAAGAAAACAGCGTCCTGCTCGTGAATGCCAATTAAAATTTCTGGATATTTTCGTTTTAAGAAAGGGAGTCCTGAAACATGGTCAAAGTGCCCGTGCGTAACGATAGCTGCGATTGGCTGAAAGTTGTTTTTGTTTATGAATGTTTCGAGACGTTGCTCATCTCCAGAGAACGCGCATGCGGCAGGGTCTATGATTATAACTTTGTTGTCGCATAGTGGTATCAAAAATGTATTCACATTTAATGGGCCTGTATGAATTAAAAGCGGTTTCATAAAATCTCCATAAAAAAAAGACTGTTTTGATTCTTTAAAAAGTTCAAAACAGCCTTTAAAAATGAACGAAAAATTCTATTTTATGTCTTCTGTCGAGCTTGAACGTGGTGCGCGAGAAGCAAGAATTTCTTCGTCAGTCATATCGAGAAAGCTTTTCTTTTCCTGAGCTGCGGCAAAAGCTGCCTGCTGTGCCATTGTGTCAGTTGTTGTGCTTGTGTAGCTGTCTATAATATGGCCTGAAACATTCTCAACGTTTGGAACTGGCTCATTGTTCTCATAGTTTTCGTCAGCAGTGATTTCTTCACCGTCTTCGCGCTGTTTTGAGTAGCTTACGCTCAATTTTCGACCTCTGTAGTCGTATCCGTTCAAAGCTTTGATAGCTTTTTCTGCATCTTCTTTGAAAAGCTGCACGAAAGAGTAGTTTGCAAGAACGCGAATGTCTCCGATTCTCTCTTTTTCGAGACCTGCAACGCTAATAAAAAGGCCTACGAGGTCACGTGGGAATACACGTCTGTTGCGTCCGATTCCTACGAAAATTGTTGCAGCGGCTTCTGGTGCAATCTGAACGCGAACATATCTTTCGCGCGGTTCTGCAGGAGCTGACTCCATATTTTCTGTTGTTGCAGCAATTTGTTTTTCTTCAAATCTGTTGTAGCGACTTCGAGATTCTGCTCGGCGTGCTCTGAATTCATCGCGGTTTTTATGTGAATTAAAACGATAAATAGCCCCGCTAGAATTTTTTAAAAGATAAGCAGCGACAAATGAGCGAAGAGTAAAAGGAACATTTTTCTTAAAAACTTTTTTAAGTTCTTCCAATTCGTCTGGGTTTGCTTTTACTTTTGAAACTGCATCCTGTAAATAAGCTGCAACCTGCTCCATATTAAGCTCATTTTCACGTCTGAAAGCCATAATAAAACTCCTAAAATAAAAAGGAAATAATAAATTTTGGACTTTTTAGTCCGTTGATAATTTTGCCACAAAAATAGAATCTTTTTTTTCAAAACCTAATTGTGAAAGAGTTGATTCTAATATCTGCGGCACTGCCTGATTGGCAATTACAAACCAATGAATTCCATGATTTCTTAAATAGGATATGCTGATTGAAAATAGCTCTTTGGCAATTCCCAAACCACGGTAATTCTGATTGACAAAACATGCGGAAAGAGAAACCGTATGCTCTGCACGGGCTGTTTTTATAGTTGAATATAAAAGACATCCGGCGAATTCATCTTCTAAAGTGCGGCAAACAAAACCGTTCACAGTATCGGACAGTCCTTCTTTATATTGGTGCTCCCAAAGCTGGGCGCACACCTGTCCTAATTCACCTGGATATTTTTCTATTAATTCTTCTGAAATTGCACTCGAATTTTCATCAATAAGATTCTTATCCCGAATCGAATCATACTCGCGAAACAGAAAATCTTCTCGAAGCAAGTCGTCGTATTTGTCTGAAAGACCGTCGTTTTCATAATATTCTTGCTCAAGTTTTTCAAGTCCCCATAACTCGCGAAGTGCATTGTACCAATCCATTAAGCGCAGACGCATTTCATTCTCCTTGAAAATGTCAAATCTGCGATAAATTTCAGGGTAACTTTTTAACACATTTTTAAAATTCTTAAATACCCCCCTTCCATTTGCCAGAACAGTCTCCAGTTCCTTTTGAATTTTTGGTGAATGAAGACTCTGCGTAAATTTTTCCAGCACTTTGTACCCGTCTCCCGATGACCATGCTGGCAATGAATAGATATTTTCTTCGTCTCTGTTAATTTCCTCTTCCTGAAAGTTGGCTTCCAATTCGGTTGCAGAAATAACTTTTTTTGATTTTGAATCGAAAAAACAAGTTTCGTTTTGATTCTCCATTGCGAAAATTATTTCTTTTGAAATTAAATCTGTTAACTCAAAAATCATACATTCAAAAATAGGTTTTCTTGAATCCGGTTTCAAGACTTCCTTTTAATATTAATTTATCAGAAATACGATTTTATGTCATTCAAAAAAAAGCGTGCTTTTTGTCAAAGCACGCTTTTTAATGTGTCATTTTAGATTGATTCAAAAATTGAGAGATGAATTTAGTTCAATTCAGAACGCTTAGAAATTATTTTGCTGATTAAGCCGTAATCTTTAGCTTCGTCAGCAGAAAGCCAATGATCTCTGTCGCAATCTTTTCTTACTTCGTCTTCAGATTTTCCTGTTTCGCTTGCAATCAATTTGATGAGTTTTTCTTTTGATTTTGCGATTTCAACAGCCTGAATTTCTAGGTCTGTGGCAACTCCGCGCGCAACACCGCCAATTAATGGCTGGTGAATCAAATAGTGGCTGTTAGGGAGTCCGAAACGTCGTTCTTTTGGCACTGCAAGAAGGATTATAGATCCCATGCTGGCAATGAGACCTGTTCCGATTGTGTATACAGGTGCATTTATGAACCGAATCATGTCGTAGATTCCGAATCCTGAGTCAATTGAACCGCCAGGTGAATCTATATAAATATAAATCGGCTTGTCGCTATCTGCTTCCAAAAGCAGGAGCTGCTTGATTATTTTTTCGGAATTTTCTTCGTTTATTTCGCCGCTGAGAATAATCTGGCGAGTCTTTAAGAATTTCTCTGAGAGCGAATCCTGAGCTTCCTTTTTTTCTTCTTCTTTTTCGTTGATAATTGTTTGCATTGTATCTCCTTGCTACTAAGAAAATATAATAAAAAAATCCTTAAAAGACAATAAAAGTTCTGCTAATAAAAAAACCATTCTGTTAGGCGCAAACGAAACAGAATGGTTCTTATTGAAAAAAGACTAAAATCTACAAGCTTATGCTTTTGTGATAAGAAGTGATTTTGTGTCAAGTTTGAGACCTGTAGCAACATCCTTCTTGTCGTGGATTTTCAATACGTCTACTGAAACCCCGTTGTCTTTCTGGTTCAAGTTTACAACTGCACTGAAATATTTCTCAAGGTTTGCTGGAACTGAATCTGAAAGTGCGCTTCCGTCAGAATTTGCGGCTGTCCAAACTGTTACTTTTTCTGCAGCGGCATACTGTGCAACAGCATTGATGTCACCTTCTGTAACTTTTGCGAAGTCGATTCCATCGATTACAACACCTGAAACAGCGATTCCGCCTGCTTTAAGTGCGTTCAAAGTGTTTACAACCTTTGAAAGAGAGAAGTTGTCAATGCTGAAGTTGAGGATTGTTCGTTTTGAAACTACATCACCCTTAAGCTCTGCGCTATTGCCAACGTTCTTTTTCTTTGAAAGTTCTGTAAAAATTGCGTCATACCAATAAATAACATTTGAAGAGTGGAGATCAAATGTTACGTGTACAAGCTGTTTGTCCTGGAGGAGTGTATCCATACCGAACTGTACGAGAACAGAAGTTTTTCCCAAACCTTTTTTAGAAGTTACGAGACCGAGTTCTCCAGCTTTAAGTCCACCATCAGTTGCTGCGTCAAAAAGACGAACTGGGCTTTTTTCAAAAAGATCCTGTTTAACCATAATCAGTTTCCTCCGTAGTAGATTAGCAAAAAAGAACGGGCACCCCAAAGAGGGGCGTCCCTATAATTTAACTGATTAGTTACCAGCCTTTCTGCTTTCCTGGTATTTCTTAATCAGTTCGTCTGCAACGTTGCCTGGAACTCGTCCGTATTTGAGGAATTCCATTGTAAATTCTGCTTTACCCTGTGTAGAAGAACGAAGGATTGTTGAGAATCCGAACATTTCTGACAGTGGTACTTCAGCGTTTACAGTCGAGATGTTGTTTTCATCTGTAGAATCGAGGATTACACCACGGCGCTGGTTGATAAGACCGAACATATTTCCCTGGAATTCTGTAGGTCCTTCAATAGAAACCTTCATAATTGGCTCAAGAATTGCTGGCTTAGCTTTTTCGTATCCTTCACGGAATGCACCGATAGCAGCTGTCTGGAATGCGATGTCTGAAGAGTCTACTGGGTGATACTGACCATCGTTGATTGTACAGCGTACACCAACAACTGGAGCACCGATGAGTGATCCCTTTTCCATAGCACGTTTGAATCCCTTGTCGCAAGATGGGATGTATTCGTTAGGAATAGCACCTCCCTTGATTGCGTCTACGAACTCGTAGTCTTTGTCTGCCAATGGCTCCATGAATCCTGCTACACGACCGTACTGACCAGAACCACCAGTCTGTTTTTTGTGAGTGTAGTTGAATGGTGCCTGAGCAGTGATAGACTCGCGGTAAGCTACCTTTGGTGGAGTAACTTCTACTTCACACTTGTACTCACGCTTCATACGCTCAACGTATACTGCGAGGTGAAGCTCACCCATACCCTTAATGATTGTCTCGTTAGACTCTGGGTCAAGCTCTGTCTGGAATGTTGGGTCTTCCTTTGTAAAGCGGTTAAGAGCTTTAGCAAAGTTAGCTGCCATTGATTTATCTTTTGGTTTGATAGCTTGAGAAATAACTGGTTTTGGAACGAACATAGAAGTCATAGCTACGTTGATTCCTTCTGCACAGAATGTATCACCAGAAGCACAGTCTACACCGAACAATGCACAAATATCTCCTGGTTCACCTACAGAAATATCTTCCATTGCTGCAGAGTTCATTCGTACGAGACGACCAACCTTGAATCGTTTTCCTGTACGTGTGTTTGTAAGTTCGCATCCTTTTGGAATACGTCCCTGATAGATACGGATGTATGTCAACTGACCGAACTGTCCGTCATCAAGTTTGAATGCGAGTGCAACTGCCGGCTTATCCGGAACGTTGAACAATTCAACCTGCTCTTCGTTTTTGTCGAGGTCGAGGGCATAGTTGTGAACTTCTGTTGGATTTGGAAGGTAGCGTACAACACCGTCGAGAAGTGGCTGGATACCTTTGTTTACGTGAGCAGAACCACAGAATACACCTACGAACTGCTCTGCAAGAGTTCCCTTGCGGATAGCGAGAATGAGCTCGTCCTCTGTTGGTTCTTCACCATTGAGAACTTTCTCCATCAAATCATCATCAAAGTTTGTTGCTTCTTCAACGAGTTCCTGACGATATTTTTCAGCATCATCTTTCAAGTGAGCCGGAATCTCTGCGATGCGGAGGTTTTCTCCGTTTTCGCCGTCGAAGTAAATAGCTTTCATTCCTACGAGGTCAACAACACCTTCGAGTTTGTCTTCAAGACCGATTGGAAGTTCAACCATGTGAGCGTTCAAGCCCAATTTGTCACGGAGCTGACCACAAACACGAATTGGGTTAGCACCCTGACGGTCACACTTATTTACGAATGCAACGCGAGGTACATGATAACGTTTGAGCTGGCGATCAACGGTGATTGACTGTGACTGAACACCTGCAACCGCACAAAGAATCATGATAGCACCATCAAGAACGCGGAGAGAACGTTCAACTTCTACTGTAAAGTCAACGTGTCCTGGGGTGTCAATCAAGTTGATTGTTGTGTCTTTCCACTGAACCTGTGTTGCAGCAGACTGGATTGTGATACCACGCTCACGCTCCAATTCCATGTTGTCCATTACAGCACCAACACCGTCTTTACCACGAACTTCGTGAATGGCATGGATTTTGTTACAATAGAACAAAATGCGTTCTGAAGTTGTTGTTTTACCAGAGTCAATGTGGGCACTGATACCGATATTACGAACTTTGGTAATATCAAAAGCCATATTGTTTACCTCTCAAAAAAAGTTTTCATTGATTAACAGACTTTTCAAAAATCAGAAAAGCCGAGAATTAGCCTGTAGATTCATACTAATATAAATGAATTTATGATGTTTATCAATAGAATCATTCTATTTTATTCCCGACAAATATCCTAAAATATTATAACATGCTTTTAGAAAGGTAGTTCAAATTTTAATTTAAAAGTTGATTTTAAGCTGTTTGATTTTAGTTTTACTGTGACCGCACTCCATGTACTTCCATTTGTTTTTGAACCGTCCTTGATTGTTGACGAGAACCCTCCCTGCAGCGTAAGTTTTTTTTCTTTGCCTGGCGTGCAACTTGCATTCAAGTTTATTTGCTTTTTTTTCTCTGACGAATTTTCTGGATAGAATTTAAAGCTTCCGTTTATTGAAGAAACAGAATTTTTTAGGTTGATTCCTGTGGAAGCTGAGAATTCGTAATATTTTTCTAGTTGAGTTGATTTTGTGTCTTTTGAAAGCAAAATATTTGTTGCAGAAAAATCCGTTCGAAAATTGAAGTTGTGACTTTCGAATAAGGCTCCGCCTTTAAGTTTTAAAGTGTTGTAAGATTCTGCGCTTTTTGTCGAGGTGATTTTCCAGGAGTCAACGGCATGGACCCCTAATCTGAGAATCTGTGAATTTTTATTGCCAAAAAGAAAAATTACTTGTGGATTGATTCCGATTTGTTCGATTGTTCGACAGATTGCTGATGAGCTTGTTATAATCGGGGCGGCTTTAGGAGTGCTGCCAGTTGTCGGAACTGAAAAATAAGAAAAATCCAGCAGAAAATTCTTAAAACTTGTACGGCCATCAAATCGAATCCAAATTGAATCAGAAAAATCTTCGGTGTTGTAAGGAGATTGGTGGTATGCCGCATAAAAGTTTGATTTAAAAATCGGTGAGCGAAAAGAAGTTTCGAAAAGTCCTGCGAAAAGCCATTGCGGCGAGAATTGAAGGTGCGTTTTTTTTAGGATTGCAGAATTGTTTTCTATATAATTGCGTACTCCCGTAAACGATGTTTGTAATGAAACGTGTTTTGAAAAGTCGTGCTGCACGTTAAAAAAAATGCCCGCCTCGTTTTCGTCGTTAATAAAAAATTCGCTTGTAAACGGAAAATAAGTTTTTTCTTCGGGAATTGAAAACGAGAGAAAAACTGATTTTGGTTGTTCGGCGGAGGTTAATGTTGGAAGAGTTGCACCAGAACCTGTTGCGAACGAAAATGATTTTGTGAGCGGATTTGCTGCCATTGACGGGGAAGGGGATTTTAATTTTGAAATTGAGCGGGAATAGGTTAGAGAGCCGGCTTTTAGTGTTACGGGAAAGCTTTTTTGAAATAAAAATACGCTGGCACCGAGTCTAGGTGAATCCCAAAAATCCAATTTTTCGCGGAACGACGAGTTTTTTAAGTCGCTCAAAGATGTTTTGGGGAGCGTAAAGTAAGCACGAATGTCCGCGTCTGAGAGTGCGAGTTTTAAGCCTGTGTTCGCGGAAAGTGAATTTTCTTTATCGCTTTGGTCTTGCGGTAAGCAAATTGTGGAACTAAACTTGTATTCGGCGTAATTAAATACAGGTTCACAAAAGCTAATCTGCCCAACAAAAATCAAGATTATCTGAATAAAAACAAAAATAAAATTCTTCATATAAATTTTACTTCCGTTTTTTGGAAAGAAATTTCACGTTTTAAAATAATGTTTTGTTAGAAGATTAAAAGTCGTAGAAAAAAATAGCTGGCCAAAAAACTTACCAGTTGGTTGTGTTTTGGTCAGCCATATATAAAAAATCCGAAGAAGAATTTTTTAAGTTCGCATTTTCAAAGCTACCTCTAAAAACTTCAGTTTTAGAAGTCCTTTCAATAATTGGACTAATCGTTTTTAAGAATCATGCTTTTTGTGCCTGAGAATTTGTCGATTTTTCCAATCAAATTGCCCCAGTGCTCGGCTTCGTTTCGAGTTGTGTACGGACCAGACTGCACTCGATACAAATTTTTTCCGTTTGAATTTGTTGTAAAAATGTCGCACTGAATTTTGTTTGCTTCGAGAGTTGAGCGGGCTGCTTTTGCGTTGTCGATGTTTGAGAATGCCGCAACCTGAACCCAGAATTTATCTTGTTTCTGAGAAACTTTTGCACTGTCGTTAACAGCTTTTTTTGTGCTGGCAATAGACGTGTTTTTTGAAACGTCCTTTTTTTCGATTTTTTTCTCTGCAGGTTTTGCAGATGCGAGAGCTTTTTGAGGTTCTGCTTTTTTTGCAACAGGTTTTACCTCTACTGGAGTTACGACCTTTGCTGGAGTAGAATCTGCATGTGCAAGCTGAGTTTGTTTTGCAGTGTTAATCTGAGACTCTGTGAGCTCGTTTTTAGCAGTTACGTTTGATGATGCAGATGGATTTTTAAGAGCGTTCAAATCGATTTTGGTTGTATCCTGACTGATGATTGTAGTGTTGTCTGCAATTACAGTTACGTTTTCTGTGCGGAGCGGTGAAAATCCGTTTGGATTCTGCGTCTCAGTCTGTTGCTGAACAACTTGAGTCTGAATGCTGGAATCAGAGAACGGATTTGAAATTTGCTCAAAAGGTTCGGCGGCTTTTTCAGATTCTGTATTTGCTGCCAATGATTCTTCAACGTTCATAAATGAATTTGAAGAAATCGGGTCGTTAACAGTCGGCTCAGAATCATGTGTCGTAATCCAGCCAGAACGTGCGTCAAGGCTCGCGTGTTGCCCCTGAGCTTTTTGTTGCTGAGTTGAAGGTCCACTCAAAATGACGGCAAGACCGACTACTACGAGAAGGAATGTGCCTGCTGCAACAATAATCCATAAAGTTCTTTTTGATTCCATAAAAACCTCGATAAACTTTTGAAAAGTTCTATAATCTTTTGGTAAATCTTATTATTCAATATTTGTAACGCTTTAAATTGAAAAGTCTAAATATAAACTTAAAATGTTTTATTGCTTTCAAAATAAAACGTTTGTTTACGATAAATTTATCGGCATGTGGATTTTTAAATTTAGAATTTATTTCGGAGTTGTGGGGAGAGATTGCCGTGTCGGGCACGGCAATGAAAATGTTGCAGGTTAGTTTTTTACGATGATTATTGGTTTTCCAGTTTTTTTGTATTCTTGCAGGAGATTTTTTTGGGCGGAAAACCTTGCCATAAGTTGATTTAAAGGCATACCGTCCCGTTTTTTTGCACGGAAAAGACGCTTGAAACAAGGTGCGCTTACGAAAATAATTTTGGAGCAAAGTGCCATAAGTTCTGGGGTTTTGTGAAGGACAGTTGCATTGAGGATAACAGTTTTTCCTTCATTTTCTTCTATAAATTTTTTCGTCAATTCGATGATTTTTGGGTAGACGATTTCTTCTTGCTTTTTGAGCAGACTCGGCTCCGAAAAAATCAGTTTTCCGAGGGCACGGCGGTTTAGGCTTCCGTCTGGGGTTTGCAGGTTTATTCCTGACTCCTCCGCGTCTTTTTGGAATTCGTCAAGAATTTGTTGAGTGCTTTCTTGGATTGCGATGTGCGCCGTTTTGTCGAGATCGGTTGAGACCGCACCGAGTTTTTCGAGCATGGCGCAGACGTAATTTTTGCCCGCCGCCATTTGCCCCGTCAGGCAGATGACAGGGCTGTTTATGAGCGGTCGGATTTTTTTGAGAAAGTCTTTTTTGTTCGCGTTGAATTTTTCTATCATTTTTCTTTTGTATTCCCAACCGAAAAGACAACGACAATTAATGTTGGCTTTTCGGAGTGACAGTTATTTAGCAATTTTCAATTAATGGAACTCGCCCCAGTTTTTTCCGTGCTCAATGCTGACTCTTAGCGGAACATTGAGTTTTACGGCGTTTTCCATTTTGTCTTTTACGAGAGCGATTGTTTTTTCGATTTCGCCAGGTTCGTCCTTGCATTCAAGAATAAGCTCGTCGTGGACCTGCAAGAGCAGCCTTGCGCTGAGCGAAGATTTTTCGAGGGCATCTGAAACGTCAATCATCGCCTGCTTTACGATGTCGGCCGCACTTCCTTGGATCGGAGAATTTTTTGCGATTCGGATCGCTGCTTCTTTAATGAGTTTGTTCGCGCTGTTTATTCCGCTGATTGCCCGCTTGCGGCCTTTTATGGTCGTGATGAATCCTGTTTCTTCGGCTTTGCGGATATTTTCCTCAAAGAAATTCTGAACTCCGCTGTAAATTGCAAAGTAGTTGTCGATGAATTCTTTTGCCTGCGTGCGGGTTGTGCCGATTTCGTTCGCGAGTCGGAATGCGCTCATTCCGTACATGAGACCGAAGTTCAGCGTTTTTGCGTTGCGGCGCATTTCTGCCGTAACTTGTTCCATTGGAACTCCGTAAATGAGCGAGGCGGTTGATTTATGAACGTCGGTGCCCGAATTGAACGCGTCGCAGAGATTTTTGTCGCCGCTTAAATGAGCGAGAACCACAAGCTCAATCTGCGCGTAGTCTGCTGAGATTAAAACCGTTCCCGGTGCCGCGGTAAACGCGCTTCGGATTTTTCTTCCGGCTTCGTCGCGAACAGGAATGTTCTGCAAGTTCGGGTCTTTGCTCGAAAGTCTGCCTGTGGCGGTTCCCGTCTGCATGAACGTGGTGTGAATCCTTGAATTTTCGTCAATCATTTCCGGGAGCGTCTCCACGTAAGTTGAGAGAAGCTTTGCGTTTGAGCGGTAATCCAGAATCATTTTTGGAACCGGGTCGTAGGCCGCGAGCGTCTCAAGAACTTCTTCGTTCGTCGAATAGCCGGTCTTTGTTTTTTTTGTGCCTTTTAGGCCGCGTTCATTGAACAAAACGTCCGCAAGCTGTTTTGGCGAAGCTATGTTGAATTCGTGACCGACGGTTTCGTAAATGTCTTTTTCGATGGACTTTATTTTGCCCGAAAGTTCCACGGCGTAAGTTTTTAGGCAGTCCGGCGAAATATGAATCCCGTTCAGTTCCATTTGGGCGAGAATCGGCAATACTTTCATCTCCATGTTATTGAAGATTTCGTAAAGATTTTGCTCTTTTAGAACTGGCTCAAAATAATTCCAGAGCTGGAGTGTAAAGTCCGCGTCCTCCGCACCGTAATTAGAAGCGATTTGAATCGGAACGTCGGCGAAAGTGCCGTTTTTTGGAACGATTTCGGCAAATTCCGTGCCTTTTAGGTGCAGTTTTGTTTCGGCGAGATATTCGAGCGAGTAGGCGGATTTTCCCGTGCGGTCAGGCTCGGTTAGCCACGCTGCAATCATCGTGTCGGCAATGTTCAGATTTTTTGATGAAGGAATTTTGATTTCGTCAGAATTAAAATCCTCGTCCAAATCGTCAAAAAGGCTTGGCTGCAAATTTGCGCTTTTTTGTTCACCTTGTTTTTTATTCAATTTTAGCCCGTTGGAGGCAAGTACCTGCAAATCAAATTTTGCATTGTGCATGATGATTTTTGCGTCAGATTCAAAAAGACGTGCAAGCTGTTTTAGTGCATCGTTCTTCGGAACTGTAGGGCCGTTCAAAAGCGGGTCCGTGACGATGACGGGAATGTAGGCTCCCTTGCCCGGCTCAAAAGAGAGCGAGAATCCGATTAAATTTGCTTCGCGGGTGTTGAGCGAGTCTGTTTCGGTGTCGAACGCCACGAGTTTTGCTTTTATCGCTTCGTCAACGTATTTGGAAAGTTCTTCGGCATTCGTAATTGCCTTGTAGTCGCCCTCGTTCGGCTTTGCCGGGGTAAGGTCGATTTCTTCTGACTGATTTTCAGTTTGGCTTTGAGTTTGAGGCTCGCTTTTGGATTCTGTGTTTTTGCTTGCGAGATTTGCAAAATTCTTTGCCACTGCAGGAAGCTCGAATTCAACGAGTTTTTTTGCCAGTTCCGTTGTGTGAAGTTCCTCGGTTTTGAATGCGTCAATGTCTGTGATGCAAGGAACTTCGCTGTTCAGCGTGATGAGTTTTTTTGAGAAAAAAGCATTGTCTTTGTCGTTGCGGATTTTTTCTCCGAGTGCGCCCTTAATTTCGGCTGCGTGTTCGTAGATTCCTTCGAGTGTGTCGTATTGGCTCAAAAGTTTTACAGCCGTTTTTTGACCGACGCCTTTTACGCCTGGAACGTTGTCGGCGGTGTCGCCCATGAGACTCAGAAGGTCTAGAAGTTTTTCTGGCGGAACGCCCCATTCCGCGCTAACGGCGGCTTCGTCCATTTCCTTCCAGATTGCGTCGCGGTCCGGCTTCATTATATGGATTTTTTCGGAAGTTAGCTGCATCAAGTCTTTGTCTGCGCTCAAAATGCACACGTTGTGATTTTCGCTGGCGGCTTTTTTTGCCACTGTTGCGATTACGTCGTCAGCCTCAAAGCCGTCGCATCGCACTACAGGAATTCCCAGCGTTGCGAGTAAGTCTTCAATCCACGGAAACTGCGCTTTTAGGTCGTCGGGAGTTTTTTGGCGTGTCGCTTTGTATTCGGCATACATTTCGTGCCTGAAAGTTGGCGTTTTTGAATCCATTGCGGCAAGCATATATTTTGGATTGAACATTTTTAAAATAGAAGAAATATTTCTAAAAAATCCAAAAACCGCAGAAATGTTCTCTTTTTTTGAGTTTGTGAGCGGTCTTGAAATAAAAGCAAAATATTCGCGGTAAATGAGTCCGTAAGAATCAAGAATAAAAACTGTATCGTTATTTAAAAAATTAGACATGAATCTATTTTACACTTAAAAAGATGAAGTGGGAATTATACGAGGGAGGAAGAATGAGGAATAGAAAATGAAAATTGAAAATGGAACAAAAAAGCTTGTCATTCTGAACTCCTATGATATTTGTCAATACCATGAAGTTCCTGACTCCAATAATTAACTAGCTAAACAGAGAGCTTCGTCTGCAAGTTTGTCCACTGCTGCAGAAGCT
>NZ_JPUF01000042.1 GCF_014737315.1 Treponema zioleckii
CGGTCATTTCGAAGTTGTTTGAGGTGACAAAAAATAGTCATTCCGACTTTTCTGTTATGGGGTGAGCACAGTGCCGCCATGCCGAGTGTACAACTCTGCTATGCCGAGTGCATAATTCTGCCATGCCAAGTGTATAACTTTGTCATGTCGAGCGAAGTCGAGACATCTAGAGGAATCTGTAGATTGTAGACCTCTCGACTACGCTCGAGGTGACAAAAATGGTCATTCCGGCTTTGCTCGAGGTGGCAAAAATTGTCATTTCGAATTTGTTTGAGGTGACAAAAAATGGTCATTCCGTATTTATTTTGGAATCTATAAATATGGATGTTGAGCCGAGTTCAGCATGACTCTTATTTTTTTACACCTGTAAATTTGTTTACAATGCGGAAACCCTGGAAATTCATTTCTGTATCGTTACGGACTGTGGTAGAATTGCAGGTATGGAAAACAAAAAATATTTGAACATACTTGCACGACAATATCCTACGGAACAGTCCGTAATAACCGAAATAGTCAACCTTCAGGCAATTCTGAGCCTTCCGAAAGGAACCGAGCACTTTTTGACCGACATTCACGGCGAAAATCAGCAGTTCAGTCACGTTCTTCGGAACGGCTCAGGCTCTATCCGCACAAAAATCGATGAAGTTTTTGGGAACACGATTACCCAGTCGGTAAAACGGTCCCTTGCCACGCTGATTTATTATCCAAAAGAAAAACTCGAAATTGTCCGGCAGAACGAGGAAGATATGGACGATTGGTACACCGTTACACTGCACAGACTCGTTGCCATGCTCTGCCGCGTTTCTTCAAAATACACCCGCTCAAAAGTTCGCAAAGCCATGCCGGAGGGGTTTGCCTACGTTATTGAAGAACTTATAACCGAAAAAGAAGAAGTAAAGGACAAGCAGGCTTACTACAACAGCATAATTCAGACCGTAATCCGAATCGGGGCGGCTGAAAGCCTAATCGAAGCACTCTGCAACATGATTCAGCAGCTCGTAATCGATCATCTTCATATTATTGGCGACATTTTTGACCGCGGACCTGGCCCTCATCTGATTCTTGACTCCTTGCTGAATTATCATTCCCTCGACATTCAGTGGGGAAATCACGACGTGGTTTGGATGGGAGCCGCAGCCGGAAGTAAGGTTTGCATCGCGAATGTTGTACGACTTTGCGCCCGCTACAATAATCTTGACGTTCTTGAAGAAGGCTACGGAATCAACCTTACGCCGCTCGTAACATTCTGCATGAAGAACTACGGAAAAATGGACCGTGAAGCCATTCACAGGGCGATTAGCGTGATTCAGTTCAAAATTGAAGACAAATTGATTCGTGAGAACCCTGAATTTGAGATGCAGAACCGATTGATTCTGGACAAAATTGACTTTGACAAAAAAACGATTTTAATCGACGGAAAAACTTGGTCTCTAAAAATCAAGGATTTTAAAACCGACCTTCCGACGTTGAATCCAAAGAATCCTTGCGAACTCACCGATGAAGAAATCAACGTGATGAACCGTCTGTATTATTCGTTCACCCATTGCGAAAAACTTCAGCGGCACGTTAAATTTTTGTATCAAAAAGGAAATCTTTACAAAATCTTCAACGGAAATCTTTTGTATCATGGTTGTATGCCGCTGGACGGCGAGGGAAAATTCCTAAAGGTGAAGATTTTCGGAAAAGAATTTGCGGGGCGCGCGCTGTACGATGAGCTTGAGTTGTGGGCGAGACGCGGTTATTTTTCCAGGGCCGGCTCAAAAGAAAAGGAAATGGGCGAGAATATTCTTTGGTATTTGTGGACTGGTCCAAAGTCTCCGCTTTTTGGCAAGGACAAAATGGCGTGTTTTGAGAATATGTTCGTTGAAGACAAAGCTGCAAGCCACGAGCATAAGAATCATTACTACGACGAACTTGAAGACGAGACTATCGTTGATTCGATTCTTAAAGAATTCTCCCTTGACACAAAAACTGCCCACATCATAAACGGTCACGTGCCTCAAGAAGTAAAAAAAGGCGACTCACCGATTAAGTGCGGCGGAAAGCTTTTGATTATTGACGGCGGATTTGCAGCCGCTTACCACGAAAAAACCGGAATTGCCGGCTATACGCTGGTCATAAATTCCTACGGAATGCGTCTTGTGGTTCACGAAAAATTCACGAGCTGCGAGCAAGTTATTGCCACCGACAGCGACATTGTGAGCGACACGATTCAGGTGGAAAAATTCCCGGCGCGCCATTACGTTGCCGACACCGACCGAGGAGCCGAGCTAAAAGAGCAAATCGCGGAGCTTGAAGCCCTCCTAAAAGCCTACCGCAGCGGCGAGTTGATGCGAAATGCGTAAGGGAATTGTGCTTCGGCTTCGCTCAGCAACCGCGGATGCTGAATCAAGTTCAGCATGACACGGGTACGCACAAGGATTGTCACCCCGAACTTGTTTCGGGGTCTTTTTAGGAATGTCACACGGATTCGAGATTGCTAACGCAATCTCTTTAAATAGGAGAAAGAGAAAAGTGAAAATTGGAAAACGGTAGTTTGACCTCTGTAAAAGCCTGTCATTCCGAATTCATTTCGGAATCTATGCCTTCGACTTCGCTCAGCAACCGGGTTTTCCATAAATCTGTGTCTCATCTCTGTTCATCCGTGTTCATCTGCGTCAAAAATCTAAAACCAGCTTTCCCACCCGCCCCCTGATTTTGCGTTATCAAAATCGAATCCGTGTGACAACTTTCCACTTTCAACTAAAAAATATACCGTATATTTTGCTTCTTTTTCGGAATTCCACTAAATACAAAATCGCAAAAGCAAGGAAATATAAAATATATTTTGCCGACTTCGCTCGTTTTCGCAAAAATATATTTTGTATTTGCCCCAAAATCGCAAAAGCCAGAAAATACAAAATATATTTTACCACTTTGCCCACTTTCACAAAAATACATTTGCAAACAAACGGCTCTGCTTAAAATTTATGATACATGATTTTTGTTTTTACTTTGCCGTTGTCCCAGAACAGGTATTTATACCACGATTCATTGTATCCGAGGGCTTTGGAATGAATTATGTTACCCCTGTTGTCGTATACAAACCACTGTTCATCGCCAATGCTGGTTTTGACATGAATCTTGTTTCCGTTGCTGTCGTATTCATTCCACTGCTCTTTGCCATCATTGAATTTTGAATGAATCAGCTTCCCGTTGTTGTCGTATTCATACCATGTTTCAGTACCGTTGTAGTTTTTGGAATGAATCTTGTTTCCCTTAGTGTCGTATTCATTCCACTCTTCGATGCCAATGGTGCTTTTATAATGAATCATGTTGCCATTGCTGTCGTATTCATACCAGTATTCTCTGCCATTACTGTCTTTTGAATGAATCAGTTTCCCATTGCTGTTGTATTCATGCCACTCTTCATATCCGTCGATGTCTTTGTGGTGAATCTTATTTCCCATGCTGTCATATTCTGTGATAGCAATAGCTCTCAGACGTTTTGAATCCTTTTCACTGTTTACGGTAACTTTTTTTAAGGCTTTTTCGCCCAAAGTTTGCCCAAATACAAATGCACTCAGCAAACCGAGTATTGTTGCGGCTATTATTTTTTTCATTGTAAAATCCTCTAAAATCCAAATTTTTGCATTAGCAAATTTATATTAATTTTGAACCTCTGTCACCCCGAAGAAAAAGCTTGTCATTCCGAATTCATTTCGGAATCTATGCCTTCGACTCCGCTCAGTAACCGGGTTTTCCATAAATCTGTGTCCCATCTCTGTTCATCCGTGTTCATCCGTGTCGAAGCTTTCCAGTCAGCTTTTCATCTTCCATTGCGCTTACGGGGTGGTTTCGACTCCGCTCAACCACCACAGAATTTATCTGTGTCCCATCTCCGTTCATCTGTGTTCATCCGTGTCGAATTTTCCAGTTCAATTTTTCCGTTTTCATTTTTCAAGTTTCAATTTTCATTTTTTCGTATTTGGAATAAAATCATAAAAAATCTCAAAACTTAGGAAGATACCATGATTTTTTCACCTAACGAAATTCAGGAAACTGTAAACATGTTCTTGCGGCAAAAACTCGATGTTCGCTGCATCACAATGGGAATTTCGCTGCTCGATTGTGCGGATTCAGATTACAAAAAAGCCAACCAGAAGATTTACGACAAAATTATGCGAAAGGCAGGTAACCTTGTTCGGGTTGGTCAAGATATAGAAAAAGAGCTCGGAGTCCCGATTATCAACAAACGTGTTTCTGTAACGCCGATTGCTCTTGTGGCAGGCGCTAGTTCGGAAAAATCTTACGTTTCTTACTGCAAGACTCTCGACAAATGCGCGCGTGAGCTCGGAATCAATTTTATCGGCGGATTCAGTGCGCTTGTTCAAAAAGGAATCACGCCTGCTGACCGCATTTTGATTGAATCAATTCCAGAGGCCCTTGCAACGACAGATTTCGTTTGTTCCAGCGTTAACGTTGGCTCAACAAAATCAGGAATCAACATGGACGCGGTAAAACTCATGGGTGAAACAATCGCAAAGACTGCCGAAGCTTCAAAAGACTGCGCGGTTAACGGTTGCTCAAAACTCGTTGTTTTCTGCAACGCTCCTGAAGACAATCCGTTTATGGCGGGTGCGTTCCACGGACCTGGCGAAGGCGACGCGGTGATTAACGTTGGCGTTTCAGGTCCTGGCGTAATTCTTGCCGCCGCACGGGAATACAAAGGCCGGCCAATAAATGAGCTTGCTGAAGGAATCAAAAAGATGGCATTTAAAATCACGCGTCTGGGCCAGCTCGTAGGCTCTGAAGCGGCTCATCGTCTTGGAGTTGATTTTGGAATCCTTGACCTTTCTTTGGCTCCAACTCCTGCCGTTGGCGACTCGGTTGCACGAATCCTCGAAGAAATTGGTCTTGAAGGTGCAGGAGCTCCTGGAACAACTGCGGCTCTCGCAATGCTCACCGACATGGTAAAAAAAGGCGGCGTAATGGCAAGCACCAACGTTGGCGGACTTTCTGGCGCATTCATTCCGGTTTCTGAAGACGAGGGCATGATAAACGCCGTAAAACAAGGCTCAATCTGCCTCGAAAAACTTGAGGCGATGACAACCGTTTGCTCAGTCGGTTTGGACATGATTGCAATTCCTGGAGACACTCCTGCAACTACAATCAGCGGAATTATGGCTGATGAATTTGCAATCGGCATGGTCAACGCAAAAACCACCGCAGTTCGTTTGATTCCGGCTCCTGGCAAAAAGCCTGGCGACTGGGTTGAATTCGGCGGATTGCTCGGAGGCTGTCCTGTAATGAACGTAAGTAAATTCGGCTGTGCTGATTTTATAAATCGTGGCGGAAGAATCCCGGCTCCAATACACAGCTTTAGGAACTAAGTGAAGCGGCGAAGTTGAACTTTTAGGGTTCTGGTGAGCTTTGCCACGTGCCACCAGTTTTCCTTCGGAAAACTGGTGCTCTAGTGGGGGCACTTGCAGGTGTTCAAAAATTGCGGCGGCAAGCGGAGCCGCGATTTTTGAGTGTGCTTTGTGCTCACCGCAACGGTTCGCAGTTTGCCAAAATTCAGAATTCAAAATTCATATCTACCATACATTTTGTAAGACTTCCCAGAAATTTACTAAATTTTTTTATAAAATACTAAATTTTCTTGTAATAAATTTACTAAATTTAGAATTCACTTTGCCCGAAAATAAAGTTGTGAATTTTCTTAAAAAAAAAGCAAATTCCGCTTAAGTTTTTTTTTATAAATCGAAATTTATAATGTAGGGCATTAAGCTACAGCAAAACGGGCTTTAGCCTGCTGAAATTTCAACCAAAATCTTACAAGGAGATATTGTATGGTTATCAATCACAATATGAGTGCAATGTTTGCACAGCGTCAGGGTGGAGTTAACGAAGTTAACCAGTCAAAGAGCACAGAGAAACTTGCTTCTGGAGAGAAAATCAACCGCGCAGGCGATGATGCTTCAGGACTCGCAGTTTCTGAGAAAATGAGAGCACAGATCCGTGGTATGAACAAGGCTTCTGAGAACGCTCAGAATGCAATTTCTTTCATCCAGACTACAGAAGGATACCTCCAGGAAACAACTGACATCGTACAGCGCATTCGCGAACTTGCAGTTCAGTCATCTAACGGTATTTACACAGACGAAGACAGAATGCAGATTCAGGTTGAAGTATCTCAGCTTGTTGCTGAAGTTGACCGCATCGCTTCACAGGCTCAGTTCAACGGAATGAACATGTTGACAGGACGCTTCGCTCAGTCAACAGGTGAGAATACAGTTACTGCTTCTATGTGGTTCCACGTAGGTGCTAACATGGACCAGAGAGTTCAGGCTTTCATCGGAACAATGACTGCATCAGCTCTCGGACTCCGCTCAGTTGGATCAGAAGAGATTCTTTCTCTCGAATCACCAGATTCAGCTAACCGCGCTATCGGTACTCTCGACGAGGCACTCAAAAAGATCAACAAACAGCGTGCTGACCTCGGTGGATACCAGAACAGACTTGAGAAAACAGTTGCCGGCTTGAACGTAGGTGCTGAGAACCTCCAGGCTGCTGAATCACGCATCCGTGATACAGATATGGCTAAGACTGTTGTTGAGAACACAAAGAACCAGGTTCTCGCTCAGGCTTCTCAGGCTATGCTCGCTCAGGCAAACCAGAGCAGCCAGAACGTTATGTCACTCCTCCGATAGTAACTTTTCCGCGCGAAAGCGTGGAGTTGCTTAAAGTGGCGTGAAAACGCAAAACCCCCGAAACTTAAAGTCTTCGGGGGTTTTTATTTTTTTTCTTTGCATTTGCGAGCGAAGGAAGTCAGATACTGCTTTCGCTCAGCATCATTTTTTTACGTTTTTGAATTTTAAAGTTTTGTTCGGCCGCGGAATGAGCGGGCTAAAGTTAATTTGTCGGCATATTCGAGGTCGCCGCCGACCGGAAGACCGCTTGCAAGCCTTGTTACCGAAACGTCCATGAGAGAAATCATCTTCTGCAGGTAAAGAGCCGTCGTGTCGCCTTCCACGGTTGGATTTGTAGCTATAATCACTTCTTTTACTTCGCCTGATTTTAATCGGTTCAAAAGCTGGGATATTCGGAGCTGATCCGGACCAACGCCTTCGAGCGGGGCTATAAGACCTCCCAAAACGTGGAAAAGTCCGCTGAATTCATGCGAATTTTCGATTGTGGCAACGTCCTGCGGCTGCTCTACCACGCAGATTACGGAACGGTCACGGGTCGGATTCGAGCAGATTTTGCACGGGTCGGTTTCTGTCCACGCACCGCAAACAGAACACTCGTGAATTTTGTCCTGCAACGTGGCGATTTGGTTGGCAAAACGCTCGTTCCAGGCTTTATCGGCTTTTAGAATGTGGTTTACGAGCCTTCCGGCAGACTTTTTCCCGATTCCTGGGAGCCGCGCGAAAGACTCGGTAAGTTCTTCAATTGCGTTCATTTGGAATCCAAAATCCTAGAGTCCCGGAAATCCGCCGAGCATCGGGCCTGCCTTTGCCTTAATCTGCTCCTGAACCTTGTCGAGAGCGTCGTGGTGAGCCGCTACGATTAAATCCTGCAACATCGGAACGTCACGTGGGTCTACGGCAATCGGGTCGATTTTTACGGCTTTGATTTCAAACTGTCCGTTCAGTGTTACCTGAACCATGTTTCCACCGGCCGAGCCTGTAACTTCAAGGTTTGCAAGTTCCTCTTTCATCGTTTTCATCTGGCTCTCAATGTTTTTGAGATTTTTAACCATTTCAAATGGATTCATCTTCATCATCCTCCGCTATAAAATTATCAAATGACTGGTCTTGTGAAGTCTCTTCATCACCATCATTTTCTTCGTTTTGATTCTTGTCTTTTTCTTCTCCGCTTTGCTCGTGGGCTTTGTCTTCCTCGCTTTTAGGAATTATGCTGTCAACGGAGCCTTTGAACATCATGCACAAATCGTTGATTTCTTTTGGAATATCCCTGACGATTTTTTGCTCATCGATTTTTTTTAGGACGCATCCAAAAAAGAGTTTTTCGCCACAGAATTCACTCAAAAAATCAGAAATCAGCTTTTTGTGCATTTCGATTTGTTTCTGCAAAAAAGGCTTGTCGATTTCTGCAATGATATTTTCGCCTTGCCGAGTCCATTTGCCAGTTTCCATGAGCGACGTTGCAAGCATCGGTTCTTTTACGCGAAGTTCCTTTAAAGCTTCGTCCCGAAGGTTTGAGTAATCTTTGGCCGGGGCGAACGGTCGTTTTTCTGCGGCTGGCTCCTGACTTTGCGGCGGCTCAACAGAAAAATCTGCCGTCGTTGGAGTTGGTTCTGGCGGCGGCGGAAGACTGTCGAAATCCGCTGTTTGTTGAGGCGGAACAGCGCCGCCAAAACTAAAAGATTCGCTTGGTGGTTCCGGTGCATTTTGCTGTGCCGCAAGTGCGCTGAATACCGGAAGTTTCTGAGCTGTTTGTGGAGCTGGCGAACTTTGCGCCGGCTGACTGCGGAATTGTGCAAAATCACTGTTCGCTGGCTGCGGGACTTGCGGAGCCTGGCTCTGAACTATTTGCGCAGGGGGCTGAACGCTTACCTGCGGCTGTGCCGGAGTCGCTCCTGATTGCAAGAGCAAGGCCTTTGCCTGATCCACCGCGCGTTTTACTTCCGTTGGGGAAACGTATTCCGTGAGCCACGAAAGTCTTGAAATTGCAAGTTCCATTTCGTAGCGTGGGCTTAGCGAATATCGGATATCCCTGTAAAGCTGCAAAAGAATCGAAAGTCCTCGCTCAATCTTTACTGAATTCCATGTTTCAAGCACTTTTTGAGAGAATCTGTCGCTAGACTGACCGAGCAGAGCTTCTTTTGTGATTCCTGATTTTATGAGAAGAAGCGAACGCAGATAGTCCGTACTGTTCGAGATGAATTGTTCTATAGAAATTCCGTTTTGAAGGAAAGTGTCAAGTTTTAAAATCGCTTCCTGTGCGTTTCCGCTAACGCAGTCTTCAAAAAGCGCGTTAAGACTGTCTACGCCAACAAGACCGAGCTTGTCGCGGATTTTATCGTAAGTGATGTGATTGTCGCTGAATGCCGCAACTTGGTCAAAAAGCGTGTAAGCGTCGCGCACAGAGCCGGTTGATTCGCGGGCAATCCAATAGAGTGCTTCGTCGTCTGCCTGAATGCCGATTTCTTTTGATGCGTCGGCAAGGAGATTTTTTACAGTTTCAATCGGGACGAGCCTAAAATTGAACTGCTGGCAACGAGATTTTATGGTTGCGGGAACTTTTTGAAGTTCTGTCGTCGCAAAAATAAAAATAACGTACGGCGGCGGCTCCTCAATCGTTTTTAGGAGCGCGTTGAATGCTGAAGTTGAAAGCATGTGGACTTCATCGATGATGTAAATCTTGTATTTTGAAGCTTGCGGCGGAAAGAGCACTTCGTCCTTGATTTGTCGAACGTCGTTTACCGAGGTGTTTGACGCACCGTCGATTTCGATTACGTCTGTGCTCGCACCTTTTGTGATTTCGATGCATTGCTGGCATTTTCCGCATGGTGTTGCGGTTGGTCCGTGCGTGCAGTTAAGTGCTTTTGCGAGGATTCGTGCGGTGGAAGTTTTTCCGCAGCCACGAGGTCCGCTAAACAAATATGCGTGGGCAATTTTTCCCGACTGAATTGAGTTCTTTAATGTTTCTGCCACAAATTCCTGACCGGCAAGCGCGTCGAATGCCTGCGGGCGTCTGCGAGTGGCGGTTACTTCATAAGCCATAGATTTACAGAATATCAAATATTTCTAAGAATGTCACATGAATCGCGCTAGGTTGCAGGGGGGCCTCGTTATGAACTTGCCTGGGTAAAGTTTTGATTTGTAATACGGTTGCACAAATTAGAGGTAGAATATTTTGCAAAAATCCGTGCTGTCGTCCGCCACACCGCCTAAAAAATGATAGTTGACCGTAAGTAGTATCCAACTTCCTTCGGTCGCTAACGGTCGGGAGCATTTTTTTATTCGTCTTTGCTACCAACAGCATGTCGGTTTTTTCAAAAAAAAATTGGAAAAAAATTCTTAAAATTTGCATAAAAGCACTTGATTAGACAAAACAGACGACTTTTTGAATCAACAGCTTTTGCACAGGTTATCCACAGGTTTTCCAATTGACAATAAAAAATTCACGCTATATATTATCTCACATATAAAAACGCTATATATGTGGTAGTTTTGAATAGAAATTACCTAAAAAACACAATATTTGTAAATTTTATGTCAAGTATTTTGTTTACTTTTCCGATAAAAATTTTCAGAAAAATAAGCTTCGAAACAGTTTTGGCGAGTAAAAACTTACAAATATATAAAAAAAATCGAGGGGTGCGGCATGAAGATAATCAAGCGAAACGGCGAGGAAGTAATTTTTGACAATCAAAAAATTATCACTGCTATTTCAAAGGCAAATAAAGAAGTTCCACTTTCTGAGCAACTTACGGAAGGGCAGGTGAATGCTATTGCTAATGCAGTTGAAAAAAAATGTCTTGCTGAAAATCACGAAATGAACGTTGAGGCAATTCAGGATATTGTTGAAAATGAAATTATGAAAGCTGGTGCGTTTGAAATCGCAAAAAAATACATCACTTACCGATATCAGCATCAGCTTATGCGAAAGGCAAATTCTACCGACAGTCAGATTCTTTCGCTTTTGGAATGCCAGAACGAGGAAGTTAAGCAGGAAAATTCAAATAAGAATTCTACCGTTGTTTCTGTTCAGCGCGACTACATGGCTGGTGAGGTTTCCAAGGATATTACGAAGAGATTTTTGCTTGACGAGGACATTGTTCAGGCTCACGAGGAAGGAATCATTCACTTTCATGACGCGGATTATTTTGCGCAGCACATGCACAATTGCGACCTTGTAAATCTTGATGATATGCTTCAGAACGGCACGGTAATTTCTGGCACAAAAATCGACAAGCCTCATTCATTCTCTACGGCCTGCAACATTGCCACTCAGATTATCGCTCAGGTTGCTTCTAGCCAGTATGGCGGTCAGTCAATTTCGCTCACGCACCTCGCACCTTTCGTTGACATTTCGCGCCAGAAAATTCGCCGGGAGATGCTGAAAATTCAAGAGACGACTGGCGTAAAATACACGGATGAGCAGCTTTCAGAAATCGTGGAGCTTCGTTTGAAGGACGAAATTACCCGCGGTGTTCAGACGATTCAGTATCAGGTTGTAACTCTTATGACTACGAATGGTCAGAGTCCGTTCGTAACGGTTTTTATGTACTTGAACGAAGCTCGAACTGAGCAGGAAAAATCTGACCTTGCGATGATTATCGAAGAAGTTTTGAAGCAGCGTTATCAGGGCGTTAAGAACGAAGCCGGATTCTGGGTAACTCCGGCTTTCCCTAAGCTCATTTACGTTCTTGAAGAAGACAATGTTGAGCCTGGTTCAAAATATTATTATTTGACGGAGCTTGCCGCAAAATGTACGGCCCGCCGTTTGGTTCCGGATTATATTTCTGAGAAAAAAATGAAGGAGCTCAAAGAGGGTAATTGCTATCCTTGCATGGGTTGCCGCTCATTCCTTACGGTTTACAAAGATGAAAACGGAAAGCCAAAATTCTACGGAAGATTCAATCAGGGCGTTGTTACAATTAATCTTGTTGACGTTGCATGTTCTTCTGGCGGAGACATGGATTCATTCTGGGAACTTTTTGATGACCGTCTTGAACTTTGTCACAGGGCACTTATGCGCCGTCACGAGCGACTTTTGAACACTCCGAGCGACGTTGCCCCGATTTTGTGGCAGAACGGTGCACTTGCACGATTGAAGAAGGGCGAGACAATCAACAAACTGCTTTTTGGCGGATATTCAACGATTTCACTCGGCTACGCAGGACTTTGCGAAGCTGTGCGCTACATGACCGGAAAACCTCACACAGACCCTGAGGCGACTCCTTTTGCGCTCAAAATCATGCAGCACATGAATGACAAGTGTGCCGAGTGGCGTGCTCAGAGCAACATTGCGTTCTCTTTGTACGGAACTCCGCTTGAATCAACGACTTACAAGTTTGCAAAATGCCTTAAAAAACGTTTTGGCGAGATTGAGGGCGTTACAGATAAAAATTACATTACCAACAGCTACCACATTCATGTTACCGAGCCTGTCGATGCGTTCACTAAGCTCACGTTCGAGAGTCAGTTCCAGGAATTGAGTCCGGGCGGTGCGGTAAGTTACGTTGAGGTTCCGAACATGGAGAACAATATTCCTGCTGTAATGCTGCTTCTAAAGCACATTTACGACAACATTATGTATGCGGAGCTTAACACAAAATCAGATTGTTGCCAAAAATGCGGTTACACGGGCGAGATTAGGGTGATTACCGACGAAGAGAATAAGCTCGTTTGGGAGTGCCCTAATTGCGGTAACCGAGATCAAACGACGATGAACGTTGCAAGACGCACTTGCGGATACATCGGAACGCAATACTGGAATCAGGGGCGCACGCAAGAAATAAAAGAGAGGGTTCTTCACCTCTAGCACTGAACGTCATGCTGAAATCGGCATGACGATTTTTTTTAACGGACGGTTGCTTTTCTATGAATTATGCAGAAATAAAAAAACTTGATGTTGCGAATGGGCTTGGAATAAGAATTTCTCTTTTCGTTTCTGGTTGCCGAAATCACTGCGAGGGGTGTTTTAATGCCTGCACGTGGGATTTTAATTACGGAAAGCCTTTTACAAAAGATGTTGAGGAAGATATTCTTGCTTCTCTTGCGCCTGCTCACGTTACAGGGCTTAGCGTTTTGGGCGGAGAGCCTTTTGAAGAAGAAAATCAGGCTGTTCTTGCCCCGTTCTTGGAGCGTGTAAAATCAACTTACCCGCAAAAAGATATTTGGTGTTGGTCTGGCTACGTTTTGGACAAAGACTTGTTGCCCGAAAATGGCCGAAAGCATACTGAAAATACAAAAAGAATGTTGGATTGCCTTGATTACTTGGTGGACGGCCCTTTTGTGATTTCCAAACGAAATATTGCCCTAAATTTTAGAGGCTCCGAAAATCAGCGTATTTGGCAGAAGAAAAACGGCGAATGGCAGTTAAGTGAAATAAATTAATTCTCTTAGAATTTTACTTTACAGGTTTCCTTAACGGAAAAAACTTGTGTAAAAATCCGCCCCGACGGAGCGTACGCCGGAGTGGATTTTTACCGTGTTTTACTAGCAAGAGTTCCCACCAAAGCGCGAGTTTTAGGAAACGTTGAAAGTTAACTTTATGGTCGAAAAATAAAACTTTATCGTTTTCGAAAACTCGCGGGAAACGCTAAAAGTGAACTTTAAGCCCTAGAGCCAACTTGCAGCGTTTCCTTTTTATTTAATTTCTCCGATGAGGAAGACCGACTTTTGCTTGTCTAGTTGCAGCGTGAGCACTTCCCGTTTTTGGTTTTTCCTTCCAAAGTTCGTGTAAACTTCCGCCTGAACGATAACCGGCTGCAGCATTTTCTGCTGATGATTTCCAAAATAATGCGCCTCAATTTTGAACGCGCCTTCGCCAGCTTTTTTGATGCAGAATTCTTCAGGCCCGTATCCCTGCGTAAAGTCGCGCGACATTCTTCCGCCACGTTTTGTGAGTTTGTGGGCGTAATAGCATTTTTCTTTGTCGCTGTCAGTAACCCACATGTCAATGTCGCAGTCGTCCGTGTTCCAGGTGAGCACGATTCTAAGGTCAACGTCAAAATTCTTGATAAACCGCTTGTCGATTTTAGAAAGGTCAAGCTCTTTTTTACCCGCGAGTGCAATAATCGAATTCATGTCATTCAAGGCAATCTGCTGAATCTCTTGGAATCTTGAGTCCCAGTTTTTTCTTACGACAAGCCAGAGCGTATCAACGGCAAGTTGTTTGTTTCCTGCCATGTTTGCTGCCAAAGCCAAATCTCGGTAGAACTGAGGAATTTCTGGTCGGATTTTTACAAGTTTTTCAAAGACCGAGACGGCCAAATCGTATTGTTTTTGTTCGACAAGTTTATTTCCGAGCGCCCGAAGAATGTCAGAATTTTCCAAGTTCAATTCCGCAAGGTTCGAAAGAATTCGTAAAGATTCTTCCTTTAACTCCTCGCTCATAAAATAGTCCGAAACTTCCATGTAGAATGCCGGGGAAGTTTCGTAGTTCTTTTTTAGCTCAAGATATTTTTTGTACATTTCATTTTCTGGAGTTTGCTTGAGAAGAGAAATGTAGTCCGCATTGCTGCTCCATGCCTGTAGCTGGATTTTTCGTTCATCGTTGCTTGCGCTTTCCTCATTGCTGCCAGAATTTGGCTCGGCTGCCATTGCAGGGGCTGCTTCGCGTGAAAGTGCTTTTGAAGCCGTAACGTCTGCCCGTTTTTCGAGTCGCTGACTCTGGACCGGCATTGCTTCTTCCTCGGCAGCAAAGGCTGTTTCGCTTCCAAAAAATTCGTCTGTAATTTCGTTGGCGGAGGCCGCCGATTCTTGCACCATTGCATGGTCGGTCATAAGTCGGGCGGCGCCTACAGATTTTTCCTTGATTGGACGGATTTTTGCAAAATCTTCCGGAGCTTTTTCCCACCATTCCTTGAATTTTTTGAATTCGCGGTAAACAAAATCAAGATTGTCGTCAGGCGCGCTGATTTTTGTCTGCGGCCTGCCTGCCATAATTTTGTCGAATTCTTCGCGTAAATCCTCAGGCGGCTCAATTTCGTAGCGAATGTAATCGTAAACGCTGTCCAAAACGATGAGCGACGTGTCTCTTGTTACGATTCCGAATTTTTTTGCGAGAGCCGTAATTTCATTCTGATTTTTTGCGTAGTCCGTGTTCAGGAAGGCGATTTTTAGCTGTGCCCAAATCCGCTGAATGTTTTTTGCATCCGCGTTCTGATTTTTTTCTGTTTTTACTGCGCTTAAATTCACTTTTAGCGTGTCTTGAACTTTATTTCCGTAACCAAATTTAAGTTCGATTTCTCCAGATTTTTTGTTCAGAATTCCTGCAACCGCAATCGAGTCTCCCAAAATCACTTGATTTTTCGGGTAAACTTCCGAGATTTTTTTTGCGTCGTAATCCGCTCCGATGAGCCTAAAATTTTCGTGGAGCAAGTCTTGTACAGAATCCTCTGCGGATTTTGAATTTAAATTGATGTAAACTGCTCCGGAATCCGAAGCGATTTTTTGAAGAAAAGCATGGTCTGCGCTGGAAGCCGAGTTGATTGGATAGATTTTCGGCAAGGTTGAAGGCTTCTTTTTTTGCGCACCAACATTTTTTGCTTGGTTTTGCCAGTTTTCTATTCCGTCGGTGAGCAGAAGAATTTCATCTTCATTCTGAATTTCGTTTAAAAAATCAAAATTGGTCGCACCGTCAAACTGCTGATTTTGCAAATAGTCTGTGAGATTTTTAAGTTCACTTTCAGATTTTATTGCAAAGTTTTTAGTCCCGTGGATTTTGTTGCTGAACGTTACCACGTTGATTTCGAGTGACTTTTTTTCTAAAAGAATTTTTTTTGCATACAGCGAAATTAGTTCTGCCTCTTTTTTGAGGTTTCTGTTTTTTGCTGACGAAGAAACGTCAAAATACACCGAAAGTTTTGAAGGCAGTTTTTTTTCGATTCTGTCGTGCTTTGGAACTTTCGTAAAAATGTAAAAATACGTGTCTTTTCCGAGTGTCTCCGTGTAGATTTTTTCTTTTTCGTAGTATTTTTCTGGAATTTCGATTATTACGGGCTTTTCCATTTTGTAGTTTTCAAAAGAAAAATTTCCGCTTTCGCCAGTGTTCAAATCCGAAAGCGAAAGAATGTCTTTTTTGCCGTCGATTTTTTTAAGGCTGTCAGTAATCAAAATCTTAAAGCTGAACTTTTTTAGCGTTTCGTTCGTAAGAATTGGAAGCGTGTAAGTTTTTTCTACGCAGCTTTCGTATGTGATTTGCACATGGCGGTTTCCGTGAGCGGGAAGGGGATAGACGCGGGTTTTAAAATTGTTTCCCGCCGTCATTTCGACGAGGCCGGGGTCAACGTTTTTCCGCACGATTGACTCAAAAACTTCGTGCCCCTTATCCTTTTCCACGACCACGCCTTTACGCATTTTGCCGTTTATGTCTAGGGCGTAGCCCGAAACCGTCTCGTTTTCGCCGAGGGGAAATTCAAATTCGCCTTCCAGAATTCTGTCACTTGAATTCTCAAAAATCAAATCTAGGGTGGTTTTGGCGATGTTTCCCAAAATCTGAACGTTCGCCGAAATCTCGCTGATTTTTACTGAATCCGCGTTTTTTGAATCTTTTATGTTCATTTTTATTAGCCGGTTTTCTTGGGAAAATCCGTTAAAAACCGACGTGAATAAAATTCCTGCAAAAATGATTTGAAGAGTTTTTTTCATGATTCCTCCTGTTTGTTGTTCGTGTAGAAAAAACATTTTGTTAATGATGATGGTTACTTTAAGTCTTCTTAAAAAATAAAAATTGCAGGTGATTTATAATACGGATACGGACTTTGTTTTCCCCGTCATGCAGAACTCGTTTAAGCATCCGCACTTTGGATTTTGAAGTTCATTTTCAATTTTCAGATTCATCGTTCCTTATTCATTAAAAAAAATCCCGCGACAAGCGCGGGATTTTCCTAATATAAATCCAAAAAATTCAGATTTTTGGGCCATCAATTGACTAAAGTTCGTCGTATGGAGTTTCGTTTGCCTTGATGTCTTCGATTTCGGCTTTTGAAAGTGACGACATTCGGACAGAATCTTTTTTGTACAAATCCTGGTAAACCATGCTTCGTTTGCTGAGCATTTCGCGTCGTTCTTTGCAGAACGGAATGCTTCGCCAGAAAATTCCCCGAAGCTCTTTTGACATAATCTGGGTTCCTTCGATTTCTTTTGTCATCCAGGTTACGTAGTCCGCAATGAACATAGCCTTTAAGTCGCCTTTTATTTTTTGTGATTCAATGTACTGATAGTATTGGCCCGTGATTCCGTCCTGTGGGTCTGTCCAGTCCACGGCTTTTTCTTTTGCGTACTGCCAGCGATAATCGGCAACTGCCATAAGAATCGCGATTTTGAGGTTTCGCGGGTACATTGGGATTACAAGTCGTCCTCGGCTCATAGCGCGGTTGAGTCGTTCGAAAGGTTGCCAGCAGAATCCAAAGTCTCCATAGCTCGGAATGAGGATTACGAACGGAAGAATGCGGACTGGAACTCCTTTTGCGCGTTTTTGGAATGCCGTGCGGTCGTTCATCTCAATCCAGCGGAGAATGTCTACGACTTGCTCTCGGAATCCTGTTCCGTTTGGCGTACAGTGGTAGAACTCGCGGGAGAATACCGGGAACGGGTTTCCGCGTCGTCCGCAAGCCATTTTTGCCATCTGTCGTATTGTTCCGAATTCGCCAGAGATGTTCTCCGAGAAAACTGTTTGTGTCTGAGGCACATCAATCATTTTTTGTTCGAGGGAAATTCCCACTTCTCTGGCTTCTTCAAGTTCGTGCAAGTAGCCTGCAAGTGCCTTGTCGATTTTCTGCAAGTTCCTCAGTCGTTCAAAAATTTCGGCAAAGAGTGATTTTTGACCTTCTGTGTATGCCATTCTGAATGATTCAAGACCAATTACCTTTTCGTGTTCGCAGAGTGCGTCGATTCGGTTTTTAAGCTCAGCCTCTGCCATTTGGCGCTCGGCCTCTTTTGTGTTGGCAAAGCCTTCTGCAGTCTGCATTCGTCCGTCATTTTTGGCTTTGAGCTGCATAAGTCTCTGCTGTTCCTGGTTAACGCCACTGGAAGCCGTGTGGCGAACAGCTTTTTCGTCCGTTGCCGACGGAATGATTCTTCCTCGCGCGATTTCTTTGAGCCATTCGTCAAGGTAATAAACAGGCTCGCCAGTTTCGTTGTTTAGAATTGAGCGCGCGAACAAATCTTTTTGCTCTGCGGTGAACAAAGACGGCAAGATTACTCCAAAACGGATGAGCATTCGTTTTGGTTCCGGGAAGCCTGATTCTGTGACTTTTTCAGACATTCCTCGCAAAAGTTCCCACCACGCGTTGATGATTTGCTGTCGGTAAACTACGCGCTCTTTTGGGTCTTCGCAGGTAAGGTATTTTGAAAGCAATTGATGAACTCGTTGCGCCTGATTTCCTTCGCCTGTGAGCGCGATTTTGTAGTAAGATTTATCGTCAAAAACTTGACTTGGGTCATCTTCAAAAAATTTTTCGACTTCAAAAATCTTTTTTCGGCGGGTGTCAACTTTATGCGGCTCAGCTGTGTAGGCTTTTTGTGTGCCTGAGTTTCCGCCGTTTGCTTTGGCAGGAATGTCATCCTGAAAATTTGTCTCTGGAATTGAAAAGTCGTCATTTAGTGAAGGAAGATTGCCGGGCTTTGAATCGTTTACGTCCGCAAGCATTGCGGCAATTGTCGGGTCCAAATCAGAATCGTTAGTCATATAGTCTCCTAAAAAGCGAGGGGGTCGTATCAATACTGGAATCTCTAAAAAATTCAATTTTTAGAGATAACCTTGCCCATAATTTTTACTTTAACAGATTCTTAAATTATAACACCCTAGTACAGATTTTTCTACAATTAAGAATCATGAATCAAACAAAGTCGTAAGAGTGCAGGGAAACTTCGCCAGAGTGGAGAATCTTTCTTTCGCCGTTTTCGAGTTCAACAACCAGTTCCGCGTCTTTTGTAATATCTTTTACGGTTGCCATGTAGCCTTCCTGATTTATACCCGCAGTCGGATTCACTTTTAGCGTTTTGCCGATTAGAATCGAGTTTTTTTTGTAAAAGTCCATCATTTCGCTAATCAGCAATTTGCTTTGTTCGCTTTCGCTCTGCTCAAAGGCTTCGTAATACAGCGTAAGATAGTGAATTACGTGTGCCACAAGTTCGTTCCGTACGATTTTGCGCTTTGGAAGATTATTCGCCAAAAGTCCTTCCTCAATGTTTCCAACGATTTTTGCCAAATCGCCAGTTAACCCCGCTGGACGCACGTTGATTCCGATTCCGACGATTGCGGCTTCGATTGTTCCGCTTTCAAAATTCGTTATGCCTTCGGTGAGAATTCCTGTGATTTTTTTTTCGGCAAAAAAAACGTCATTCACCCATTTTATTCCGCAAAGTTCTTTTTTTTCGCAGTAAAGCTCGTTAATGGATTTTGCCACGGCTACTGCCGCCGCCGACGTTAAAAGCGCAGGATTTTTTACGCCGTTCTTCGGCGAGAACACAAAAGAAAAGTAAACCCCGGCATTCGGCGGGGAAACGAACGTTCTTCCGAGTCGGCCTTTGCCCGCAGTTTGCTCGCCGCTCACAAAAAGTGCCTTGTGCAGTTTTTCGCCGCCGTTGGTGAGCGAGCCTTTTTCGTCGCGGAATGCGCCTGTTGCCGTTGCCCGCCGCATTGCCTCGGTGTTCGTTGAGTCAATCGTGGTGAATGTGTGGACTTTTATGCCTGAAGTTCCTAAATCGTCCAAAAATCGCAAAATTTCGCTTTCATCAATTTTGTCTGGAACGCTCGTAATTTTATAGCCTTTGTTCGTAACGGCTTCAATTTGATAGCCGTCTTCCCGGAGTGCGCTGATTGCTTTGTGGATTGCCGTTCGGCTGACCGCACATTTTTCTGCGAGAGATTCGCCTGAAATAAAATTTTCGTCATTCAAAAAATCAAGAATCTTTTCTTTTGTATTCGCCATTTTTATTTTTTACCCAAAAGTGAAAAATTTTCTACGCCGCAAGAGTAAGCAATTCCCATGCCAGGCTCTTTTAGGCACTTCAATTGATGAATCGAGTTCATTACTGCATCTTTTTTGTCTGAGGAAACTAGCATTATTAGCATTTCTTTTTCTGGAACGATGTGCATTCCAAAAAATCTTTCGTCGGTTTCGCGGGCTGTTCCCCTTGCGTTTACGACGGTTCCTCCGGTGGCTCCCGCGCTTCGTGCAGCTGCCATTACGTCATCGGCGTATCCTTTGTTCACGATTACGGTAATCATTTCGTTCATACAATTCTCCTTTTTTTGATTCTCCCTTCCTTCGGTTTTTTCGTCGCTTCCGAGCCTAAAAAAATCCCCGATGTCGCACGAGAACAATTCTCCGAAACCTTTTTTCTCGTGGCTGGTCGCAAGTTTTATGGCGCGGGCAATCGCACTTCTTGAACTTTCGCTAACAATCATAAGAATCACGTCTTTTGAACTTTCTCCAAGTCCCAAAATTGCTGCAAGATTTGATTTTGCAAGTCCTCGTCCCAAAAGGACCGTTCCTCCGCCGCAACCAGATTCCATTGCCGAGCGGGTGAGTTTTTCGCCCTTGTCGTGAGGCACTACGCTGATTAAAAGTTTTAGTTTGCTCATTTTTCCCCCTCGTTTTCCTGAGAATTTTCAAGTTGCTTTGCGTTAAGCTCAGTTTTGATTTTAAAGATGATTCCAAGAATCTGAATCGCGATTAAAGGAGTCATTGCGACAAGTGCGATTACTCCGAACGCGTCCACGGCCGGATTTCCGCCACTGGCGTTTGAGGCTCCCAGCGTGAACGAGAGAATGAATGTGCTCGTCATTGGACCTGATGCCACGCCGCCCGAATCGAACGCGATTCCCGTGAATAATTTTGGGCAGAAAAGCGTAAGAATCAGTGCCACCGCGTAGCCGGGAATCAGAATGTACCACAGGCTGAACCTGAATAACACGCGTGCCATTGAAATGCCGATGGAAATTGCCACGCCCGCGCTCAGAGCCGCAAGCATGACTTTTCGCTTTATTGTGCCACCCGAAACGCCTTCGACCTGTTCTGTAAGAACCCAAACCGCAGGCTCCGCGCAAACGACTACCGCGCCAAAAATGCAGCCTATAATCAAAAGCGCAATGATTTCAACGATTCCCGGAATGTTCAGCGAGCTTGTAACTTCGCCTGCCATGTTAAAGACTTTTACGATTTTGTCACCGCTGATTGCGAACGCGCCAAGAATCTCGCCGAGTTTTTCGCCCGCCGGCATGAATCCGCCCTTTGCCCCCGTCAAAAAAATCACTAGCCCGATAAAACTCAAAATAAGACCGCGTGCCATTCGGATAACCTGGAACGGAGGCATTTTTATGAGAAAAATCTGAAAGATGATTGCCATGAGGACGAGCGGTGCCAACGCCCGAAGAACTTCAAAAATTATGTCCGGGAGAATTTCAAAAAAAATTCCGAGATTCAGGATTGATGCTGCCGATTCTGGATTTTCCGCAACGATTTCGTTCACTTTTGAGGCCGCCTCGTGCCCGCTGTTCCCAAAAAGAATGCCGAACACGCACACCGCCGCTATAGGCCCGATTGAGGCGATTCCCGTAAGACCGAACGCATCGTCGGAAGAAGTTTCAGAACCGCCTTTCGTGTGCTTTGAAGTTTTTGAGCGAACCGCCGCAACGCCAACGCCCAGTGCCATGATGAACGGCACTGTCATAGGTCCGGTGGTGGCTCCGCCAGAATCAAAAGAAACCCCTTGAAATTCTGCCGGGGTAAAGTACGCAAGAATAAAAACTGCAACGTAAGCGATAATCAGAAGAAATTTGAGCGGGACTGAAAGCATCGTGCGTAAAATTCCGAATGACACAAAAAGCCCGACTCCGGCCGCTATAAAAAAAATCAGGCCCCATTTTGACACGCCCGGATTTATTCCTTTTATTTGGTCGGCAAGAACCTGAACGTCCGGTTCTGCAATCGTAATCATAAATCCAATGAAGAACGCTGCCCCCAAAAGCAGGGGAAGGCTTCGCTTCGAGGTCAATGCCGCACCGCTTCGCTCGCCAATCGGCAGAATTCCAATGTCAACTCCGAGAAGAAAAAAAGTCAGCCCAAAAATCACGAGAATTCCGCCTGTTACGAACCTTGCAAGAAGTTCAAAACCAAGAGGCGCAATCGTGATTCCCAGAGCAAACACGATAATCATCACGGGAAGAACCGAGGCTACGGTTTCCCGGAATTTTTGGTATAGGTTCATTGACTGTATGCTCCAATTTTTGTCAAATTACTGTTGATTCTATAAAATTTTTTCTATCTTTTAAATCGTCCAGAACGAATTCGATGTGTTCTTTCAGCGTCATAATTTTTCGGGCTTCTTCGGTGATTTCGGAGCAAAGATATTTTTCGGCATCTGCCATTGAGACCCAAACCGAGCCGATTTTAAAGCAGATGAAAAATGTTTTTTCGGCAGTCTTGTAAATTTTTGCGTCAAATGATTCTGGATTTGTAAAAATTTGGTAAACTACTTTTGCTTTTTTGTCGTAACCCGCATTTGCCGCTGCGTATCCAAAATCTTTGAAAAACCAGAAAGTGTTTTTTATTTCTTCTGAATTTTTGTTTTGTGATGATTTTGAAACTGGAATCAAAATGAGAAAAATCGCCGTGCCTGCAAGCAGTATCGCAGCCCCCGTTGCCGAGCAAAGAGTGATTCTTGCAGAATCAGAAAACTCTTGCGAAAGCATGAGGAAAATTGTTAGCATGGCAAGGATTAAAATCAAACTCAGAAGGATTAAAACTTTTCCCGCCGTTCTTTTTGATTTTACAATTTCCCGAATTTTTTTCTTCATTTTGATTCTGTCCGTCTCTCCTTATATCGTGCTATTTGTAGCACTTCCAGCCTTTTGACTCTATTCCGTCAACCCACTGTTTGGCGTATTTTTTTGCGCCTTCCAAATCCATGTCACGAAAGTTTCCGCACTGAATTTCGTTTGCAGCCGGAATTTCGCCTTCCCAGTCAATAACTTTCTTAAAAACCGGGAGCAAGTGCTTCGCGATGAATTCTTCGTCTCTGTCTCCCCATACCGTAAAATAGAATCCTGTTCGGCAGCCCATCGGACTAAAATCAATTACGCCGTCAATCTCGTCACGAATGTATTCGGCAACGATGTGCTCGATTGTGTGGATTGCCCCGGTCGGCATGAATTCTTTGTTCGGCTGGCAGATTCGAATGTCGAACTTGGTAACGATGTCGCCTTTTTCGCCTTGTTTTTTAGCCGCAAGCCGCACGAACGGAGCGACTACTTTTGTGTGGTCAAGATTAAAGCTGTCAACTTTGTATGTTTTAAGTTCCATGTTTCTTATTTCTCCTGTCTTTAATTTTACCCCATTTTAAAACCCCTGCAAACCTCAGGGCAAGGGTATTAAGGGCAGCTCGAAAAACTTAAAATTTGGATGTTTTTTAAGGTTTCCTTATGAAGTCCCGGCCAAAAATCTGTTCTGTCGGTAAGTATTCCTTCATTATGGGTAAGTGTACAGAAAATTGTCGGAACGAGAGCAAAAAATGGCTTTTGTGAACGTTTGCAAGGTGAGCCGCGAAGCGGCGTCAATAATTTTCTTTGCGCCTTGCACCTCGTGAACAAAAACATTTTTTGCGGTAGTGCAGACAATTTTTACATTTACAAGTTTATAATGCGGACTATCTGTGACGAACTCCAGATTTTTACACCGGCAAGTTTATAATGCACTTGCACCGCTGATGAGCTTTTGAACGAGTTTTGCACTCATATTCGCAGCGATTTTGTCGTTAAAATCGTAAGTTGACTCTTCGCCGTCGTCCGCGCAGTCGCTCATGCACCTTAAAATAAGGAACGGTGTTTTGTTCAAAAAACATGCGTGTGCAATTGCCGCTCCTTCCATTTCGACGCAGGCTGGATTGCAAATTTCTATGATGTGATTTTTTACCTGCTTGTTCGAAATGAACTGGTCTCCGCTTGCGATTCTTCCCGAAATGAGTTTGTGCCCCTTAAAGTCGTCGGTGTCTTTTAGTTCTGCAAATGCTTTTTCAGCAGCCTTGAGCATTTTTTCGTCCGCTTTGAATTCACTTGTTTCCATGCGAGGAATTACAGTTGGTTTGTAGCCAAAACCTGTAACGTCAAAATCGTGGTAAACCGCATCTGTAGAGGCAACCATGTCGAGCACCGTAAGCCCGTGCGCCGCCGCTCCTGCAATTCCTGTGTTGATTACGTGCGTAACCCCAAATTCGAGGATAAGTCGTTGTGCGCAAAGTGCCGCGTTCACCTTTCCGATTCCGCTCATAACAATAACTACTTCCGTTCCGTTGATGGTTCCTGACACAAAACCGTCTTTTTCAGTTTTGTTTTCAGCAATTGATTTAAGGAACGAAACTTCTTCGTCCATTGCACCGATAATTCCAATTCTTTTCATTTTATGTGACTCCTTGTTTTTTATTGCAGTTTTTGCAAAGTTTTCAGTATTTTTCGTTAGAATTTCAAGAAAAACGTAAAATTTTCAAAGATTTTCTATCAAAAAGTATTGATTAATTTTTTCCTTTAGTCTAGTATATTTCTCAGCAGCAAGAAAGAAAGTTTGGTTATGAACGTTGTTCATAGCCCCTTAGAAAAGTCCCGCAGTTTCTCCTCCTTTAAGCGGGACTTTTCACTTTTAAACCACTTTTCTTTTAGATTCATTTAATATTTTCCTTCACATTTTAGAGTTTTAAATTTAATCTTAAACGAATATTGTGTTATAGTCATGTTTTTTTCTCAGAACTTATCCATATTATCCGATTTTTAAATAGAATAGGGTGATTTTAAATTTTTATAATGGAAGGTTCTAAAAAACTTTTTGAGCCGACCGTGACCTAATTTTACAAGGAGACTTGCATGCTGCACGAAAGAATCGATTTGCCTGTAAACTATAAAGGAAAAATTTCAAATTCAAATCAAAAACCGTTTATTACCACATATCTTCTTGATAATTACGAGAACTTGGATCCGAACCGCCTGCGCCCGCTCGTTGTGATTTGTCCGGGAGGCGGTTACGAGCATCTTTCAGTGCGCGAGAGCGAGGCTGTGGCCATAAAAATGAATTCGCTCGGATTTCAGGCGATAATCCTGAATTACTCGCTTGCCCCAATGGAATTTCCTGCAAGTCTTTGTGACCTTGCCGAGGCGATTGTTCTTGCCAGAAAAAAGGCTGGCGAGTGGCACGTTGACCCGAATAAAATTATTGCCGCCGGATTTAGTGCTGGCGGTCACCTTGCGGCGACTTTAGGTTGCTATTGGAATGCCGGGCTTTTGCAGGAGCTTTTGCCGTATAAGCCTCTCGAAACAAAGCCGAATGCGCTCTTGCTTTCTTATCCTGTAATTACTGCGGACGTTCGTTATTGTCACGAGGCTTCGATTAGAAACGTTCTTGGGCCTGGATGCGAGGATGAGCGCGATTTTGTAAGCCTTGAAAATCATGTTTCAAAAGATGTTCCGCCGACTTTCATTTGGCACACAAACGAGGATGAATCTGTTCCTGCTGAAAATTCAATGTTCTTCGCAAACGCATTGCGTTCAGCTGGAATTCCTTTTGAGTATCATCTTTTCTCAAAAGGAATCCACGGACTTTCTCTTGCCACTGACGAAACTTCCAAGCCTAACGGCGAGACTGTCGAAAAACAGTGCGCGGTTTGGCCTGAACTTTTTGCAAATTGGCTTGAAACAGCGTTGTAGTGTATAACTTTCACTTTTGACACAATCATTATGCAAGGGATCGTTTTGAAATTGTAGCTAAGACTTCGTAAATCATGTATTATGCGAAATTAGACAGAAACTCATAAGGGAATTTTGAAAAACTTGAATTTCTCGAAATTCCCGTAAATACAAAAGGAGATTATATGAAGAAAAGTGCAGCAATTGCATCTCTTGCAGTGCTATTTGCATTTTTTGCAGTCGGATGCAAAGAAAAGGAAAATTCTGCCCCTGCGAATAGTGTTGGGAGTAAAATTTTGGATGAAGGACGTGCGGTAGCGGAGGCTGTGAGCGAAATTCCTCAAGAGTCTGAGTCGATTCAGGCTTTTGAAGAAAGTGAAAATTCCGTTTTAGAATCAGATGTTCCTTCAACGATTCCTGGTGTAGTTCTTTTTAGCGGATGGACATATTGTACTGAAAAAAATGGAGTGATGGTTTCTGCCGCCCAGGGTGAGACCGGTGACTCAGTGCTTATCTGCATGGAAAATGGCGGACCAATCGAAAAAGAAGCCGTTCAGAGATTTTCGGACGGAACTTCTGCAAAATACGGGTTCGTAAAAATCCTTGTGGATTCAAATGAATATTGGACACGAAAGGCTTGCGTCTCAAAGGGCGGAAAAGTTTCTGTTGCGCTCGAAGACGGATATCTTTTTACAGCGACCGATATTGCGATGATGGACAAAAGAAAAGTTAAGGCCGGACAGCTTCTTGTAACTTTTGCCGGAAACGCGGAATTCGAAAAAGTGGTTGTTTACGACATGAAAACTCCTTACGGTCTTACACGTTATGTCTTAAAACCGATGGTTTCTAACGATTCTCTCGTAATCGACACGATGATAACAAAGGCCAGAATCAAAGAATATGCAAGCAAAAAGCCTGCTGACCAACTCAAACCTGTTGTTCTTGAAGAGGTTTCAGAGCTTATTGGCGGTGAAATCTAAGAGGAGATTTGAAGAATGATGAAAAAAACAGTACTTGCATTTCTTTTTATGGCAACAGGATTCTTTGCCATTGCAAAAAGCGGATACATGCTCAGAAGCAATAACGGTTCCCTAAAGAAGCAGACTGCTCGTGGAATGGAATATGCCGTGCAGATTCCTTTTGGAGCAAAAGTTGAAATCCTTTCGGATACGCCTGTAAGTGCCTTCTATTATTGGACAGGCGGACGAAGCAACAGCGCAATGGATTTTTATAAAGTCAGCTATCAGTCCGAGGAATATTTTATTGCGGCAAAAGAGTGTGCGATTGGAGAGAATCCGATTGTAATCACCGAAGACGCGACACTTTTTACAAAAGACCAGGTTTCTTCTTTTAGAAACGCATATCTTCCGCGCGGCACAATCTGTCTTAAAACAGGAAAGTCAAGCCAAAAAGGCGGCGTTTCTTTTTCTCAGGTGACTTTTTATGATTCAGCTGATTCAACTTTAAAGACTCGCTGGGTTCAGTCTAAAAAAATAAGCAGTGACGCAAATGACGTAAAGGCGGCTCAACTCGTGGAACTTGCGTTCGTACAGACTGACAAGGGCATGAAAGAGAATTTTATGAAGCTTGCCATGAACATTGAGACGACTTCAAAAATCAAGAATTACGTTGAAGCTGTTAACAAAAAGATGAAGAACATCATCGACGGAAGCAATACCGAATCGTATACCCGAGCAAATGCCGTCGTATTGACTGATGACGGTTCTATGGTAAATCTTCGTGCAGCACCGCAGAAAGGGGCTGTTATAACGAAATTGCCTAGCGAAACTCATATTGCAACTTTGTACAGAACCGTTGAGACCGAAAAAATCGAGGGTCTTACCGAGCATTGGTATTACATTCAAACCGAAAGCGCTAGCGGTTGGCTTTTCGGCGGATATATCGCTTTTCTAGGCGATGTTGAAGACGAGACTGCAGAGTAAAAAACATAATTTTCTGGCACAGATGGAATACGGATTTTTTTTGTTTATCTGTGCTGTCTTTGTATATGGTGGTTGAGCTTGTCGAAACCACCGTAAATTGTCATTCCGAACTTGGGCGAGTGCGACAACGAATGCGCTTGGCTTCGGAATCTGTAAATATAGATGCTGAAATAATTTCAGTATGGCACTTTTTACCCTTTCCGTTGATTTCCAATTTTCAATTTTTTTATTATACTCTCCATTACTCTTGTATTTTTTTTAGGTTTTTCTATGTCTGGATTTTATGATTTTTATGATGTTGCAGTAATTGGAGGCGGACACGCAGGAACAGAAGCGTCGCTTGCGTGTGCCCGGATGGGGCTTAAAACCGTTTTGATAACACAGTCAATTGACGCAATTGCCCGCATGAGCTGCAATCCCTCAATCGGCGGAATCGCGAAAGGTAACATTGTTCGCGAAATTGATGCTCTTGGTGGCGAAATGGGTAAAATTATCGACAAGTCGATGATTCAGTTCAGAATGTTGAATAAAAGCCGCGGACCTGCGGTTCAAGCTCCACGTTCACAGGCTGACAAAATTCTTTATTCTCAGATTGCCCGACAGACAATCGAAACTACGCCGAATCTTTATACTCTTATGGATACCGTAGTTGATATTCTTACGACTGAAAGCGAGACTCCGCTTCCGCCTGATTCTGAAAGTTCTCAAAAAGGTCAGATTCCGGGCGAAAAGAGCGAGACTTCGCTTTTGACGGATGCTGCCAAATCTGGAAAGCGGCAAAAAGTCACTGCTGTTGTTACGGAGCGAGGCCGCATTATTCCTGTTCGTTCGGTTGTGCTCACCACGGGTACTTTTTTGGGCGGAAGAATTTTTATTGGCGAATACGACGCTCCTTGCGGGCGCGTTGGTGAGTCTGCCGCTTTTGGGCTTACGCAGTCGCTCAATCGGCTGGGATTTACTACCGGAAGATTAAAGACCGGAACTCCGCCGCGAATTCTTCGTCACACGATAGATTTTTCTCGTCTTGAAGAGCAAGGCGGAGATGACGTTGTGATTCCGTTCAGCTTTGAGAATGAGACTGTTGACCGCCCGATGGTTCCGTGCCACGTTGTTTACACGAATCAGGAAACTCATAAAATTATTCGCGAAAATATCGGTCGCTCGCCGCTTTACTCTGGAAAAATCAGCGGTATTGGCCCTCGTTACTGTCCGAGCATCGAAGACAAAGTTATGCGTTTTGCAGAACGCGAGAGGCACCAGCTTTTTGTTGAACCAGAAAGCCTTCTTACCGACGAAATTTACTTGAACGGTCTTTCTTCCTCACTGCCGGAAGAAGTTCAGGATGCCTTTTTGCGTACTCTCCCTGGTTTTGAAAACTGTCACGTTTCTCGCCCAGGCTACGCGGTTGAGTATGACTACGTTGAGCCGACGCAGCTTTTTCCGAGTCTTGAGACAAAACGGGTTGCGGGGCTTTTTGATGCCGGTCAGATTAACGGAACTTCGGGTTACGAGGAGGCTGCTGGACAGGGGCTTGTTGCAGGAATTAACGCAGGTCTTTACGCAAAAGCTCATAAGAATCTTTGCGGAGAGCTTGCGAAACTTCATGGTGGAATGGGGCAGTCACCTTCAAGTGCCGAAGACGGTGCTTTTGAGCCTAAAGCGCGTTTTACCGAGCAAGAAATCGCACATTTTGCTGAAATCAGTGCAAAAGAGACTCTCCTCGTAAACGAGTTCCTTGAAAAGCATGAACAGTCTATCGGAAACGAGAACTTCCACAAAATTCCTGAATGGCAGCCGTTGATTCTTGGTCGGGACGAAGCCTATATTGGTGTCTTAATAGATGATTTGGTCACTTTGGGAACAAAAGAGCCGTACCGAATGTTTACCGCTCGTGCTGAATACAGATTAAAGCTTCGCCACGATACGGCAGACCGCCGTTTGGCCCAAAAAGCGTTTGATGTTGGCTTAAAGACTCAAAGCCAGCTTGATGCCGTAAAAGTTAAATACGAGCAGGTTGCCGAGGCCACAGAATTGCTCTTGAAGAATCCAAAGAGCGAAAATCCGGGATTTTCGGCAATCGTCTGGGAAGAAGCTCAGGAAGACGCAAAATACAAATATTACATCGAAAAGCAAGATGCCCGCGTTGCAAAAATGCACAAAATGGAAAAATTCCATATTCCTGCTGATTTTGACTACGGAAGCATTCCGGCGTTAAGTTCTGAGAGCCGTCAAAAACTTGAAGCTGTTCGCCCGCTAACGCTTGGTCAGGCAAGCCGAATAAGCGGAATCCGTAACAGCGACATTATGCTTTTGATGGTTTATCTAAAATAAGCCTACGCGCGAGTTTTTGGAAACGCTAAAAACAATTTTTTATACTAAAAGAGTCTTTGTGCGTTTTTCAAAAACTTGCGGGAAACGTTCAAAGAAAACTTAAAGTTGCAAAGTTGATTCGTGGCGTTTTCTTAGGCTCTGGTAATAATTTCTATCATTTCGTCTTTTGAGAAAATATTTGTGTTGCACAAATCCGAGGCGAATGCACTTATGGATTTGTCGTGCAGCAAAATATTGCCCGTGCTAATGTAAGAACGTATACCTTTCTCGCAGAAAACACGGAGCGTTTTAGCCTTTTCTTCTATGCTGTTGTCCGTTGCGCCCATGCGTGTTGGCGAAATAATTACTTTTAAGTCATTGTCCGAGAGAAACTTTAAAAGTTCATCGCTTTTTGCAAGAGGGTCGGCATTTATAATTTGTGACGGGAAAAGTACGTCGAGCATTTTTAGAATTTCGTCCGGCGTGCTGTCAGCCTCAATATGAATTTTTGTCTCAAGATTGTAGCTTTTTGCAAAACTCAAAAGGTTGTTGTATTTTTCAGGATTTTTTATTACGTCTTTTCCAAAAATGTCCAATCCGTGAAAAAGCCCACGTTCAATAAATGTCTCAGCCAGAAAGAATTTTGTTTCGCTGTCAGTGTTTACGCCCAAGACGGGTTTTATCGTAATCTGATCAGAATATTTTTCGAGCAAAGAATTGATTGTGAGCGCAAATTCCGACGGCGAGCCACATTTTTCGGCAAGATTTATATTCACTGTGCCTTCAAGTGTCTCTACGTTATCTGCAAGCGCCTCAATAATTGAGAGTGCAAAAAGATTCTGAACGTCTTTTTTTGAAGTTATGCGCATGTGCGTATAGTCAATAATTTTTTGACGATGATTCGATATACTTTCATTTTCCGCTTCCGAAACTTCGGGGATGTAAAAACCGGCCCAAAGAACGTAAGAGGGATAGCGCATTCCCAGCAAAAGATGATTATGAATATCTTTTTTTTGGATTTTTATAAAATCAGCTATGTTAGTCATGCAATTTTCCTGCTTTTAGCAACTGTTTTATAATTTTGTATTTTCAATATAACATATTATAAACCGATTAACTTAATTCTGCATCAAATTTTTCCCAAGTTTGTTCAACTGCATTTTTGAATGATTCTTTTTCTTCATCTGTCAGGAACGATGCCGTAAAACCGTTAAGGATAAGCTGTTTTATTTCATTCTTTTTAAAATGAAGCTTTGTATAGAGTTTCCAATACTCATCGATGAGTGAAACTCCAAAAAACAACGGGTCATCCGTGTTTAAGGTTACAAGAATATTTTTTTCGAAGAACATTTTTATAGGATGCTCTTCGTAGATTTGCACATATTTTTTTGTAAAAACATTGCTGGTCGGACAAATTTCAAGCGGCAATTGCGTGTCCGCAAGATATTGCATTAATTTTTCGTCAAACTTTGCCGAAATTCCGTGGCCGATTCTCTTGGCATGAAGAATATTGATTGCGTCCCAAATTGATTCCGGGCCAACGTCTTCGCCAGCGTGAGCAACGGTAAGAAGATTGTTGTCCCGTGCCCGCTGAAAAACATGCCCAAAATCTTTTGAAGGGCCTTTCGTCTCTGCTCCGCCAAGTCCGATTCCTATGATTTCTGGAATTCTGTTGCCTAAAACCAAATCCAGATTTTTTTGTGCGTTTTCTTCGCCAAACGTCCTTGAAACATCAATAAGAAGATTTACGGTTACGCCAGTTTCCTGTTTAATTTTCTGGATGTTCTTTTTGTAGTTTTTTACCATCTCAGAAAAGCTAAAACCTTTTTTTAGAAAAGCCGATGGAGCCGCAAAAACTTCAACGTATGCAAGACCGTTATCAAGAATGTAGTTTTTTAAGTCATCAAAAATCAAATCAAAATCATCGATTGACGTAAAAAGTTCCTGAACTTGAAGGTATGCCGCTATAAAGCCATTCAAATCTTCGTAGCTAAAAAGATTGTGCATCGCCCTGTCGGTGAATTCAACGTTATTTTTTTTGAAAAAGAGTTTTTTTATTGTTGCTTCTGAGATGACTGCCTCAATGTGCAAATGGAGTTCTGCTTTTGGAATCTTTTTGAGAAAATCATAGAAATCTGGCTTTTTAATCATTGGCAGTCTCCGTAAATTTAATACTTTTTCAATATCTCTATATTTATCGGTTTATCAAAGTGTTTTCTCCAACTGATTAACCAAATCTTCAAAAGAATCAAGAGCGCTTTGAACAGGCTCCGGGCTTGACATGTCAACTCCGGCAAGTTTTAAGCTCTCGATTGGGTAACGGCTTCCTCCAGATTTTAAGAAGTTGAAGTAATCCTCTTTTTCTTTGGCTCCGCCATGGGTCACTCGTTTTGCAAGGGCGAGGCTTGCAGAAATTCCTGTAGCGTATTTGTAAACGTAATATGCACCGTAAAAATGCGGAATTCTCAAGCCTTCAAGGTCGCTTTCTTCTTCAAATACCATGTCTGGCCCAAAATACAACTCTAAAAGTTCCCGGTAGATTTTTCTGAGCACGTCTGCGGACAGCGGCGTTCCGTTTTCGACGAGTTCGTGAGCTTTCAGTTCGAATTCTGCGAACATCGTTTGCCTGTGGAGCGTCGCCAAAATATCATTTGCCCGCATTGCGAGAAGATAATTTTTCATCTCCGGTGTTTTTGCATTTTTCAAAAGATATTCAAAAACCAATTCCTCGTTGAAGGTTGATGCGACTTCTGCTTCAAAAATCGTATAGTTGTACTGCAAAATCGGATTGTTGTTCTTTGAGTACCAGCTGTGCATCGAGTGGCCGCCTTCGTGTGCCATTGTGAACACGTCACGAATATTGTCGTCCTTGTAGTTCAGCATGATGTAAGGATAGCCCCTGTATACACCGCTTGAGAAAGCTCCGCTGCGTTTGCCCTTGTTTTCGTAGCGGTCAACCCAGCCGTTCAAAAGTCCGTCGCAGAGCGTGTTCGTGTATTCTTCGCCGAGAACCGAAAGTGCTTTTCGGCAGATTTCTACGCTTTCTTCATAGCTCGTTTTGCACTCCACGTTTTTTACAAGCGGAACGTAAACGTCGTAATGGCGTAATTCTTTAAGTCCGAGCACGCGTTTTCGGAGCGCATAGAATCTGTGCAATGCAGGAAGATTTTTGTGAACGGTTTCGATAAGATTCATGTAAACCGATTTTGGAACGTTGTCGCCGTAAAGTCTCATTGCCAGTGTTGAATCGTAGTTTCGCGCACGTGCCATAAAAACGTCCTGACTCACACTTCCGCCGTAAAGTGCGCCAATCGTGTTTTGATGGTTCTCAAAGCCTTTGTAGAATTTTTTGTAAGCTTCTTTGCGGATTTCTCTGTCTGGATTCTGCATAAAGACAGAGTAGGTTGATTGCGTTAGCGGTTGCTCTTCGCCGTCAACTTTTATGCTGCCAAACTGCAAATCAACGTTTGTGAGCAAACTGAATGCATTTGAGGCTGTTCGTGCACTTTCTGATTGTAATGAAAGAATTTTTTCTTCAGCTTCGCTCAGAGTGTGCGGTTTAAAATGCAATGACTTTTTTATGTAAATCTTATAGTCCCTGAATTCTGGCTGTTCAATCCATGCGTTGATTTTTTCCTCTGGAATCGCCATAAGTTCTGGATCTAAGAATGATGTTTTTGCGCTGAATTCTGCATACGCCATTGAAGCCCGGCCTTCCATATTTTGGGCTTTGCTGTCTCCGCCGTCAGCCGCGTGCTTTAGGCTGGCATAGTTGTCTAGCATTTCGATTTTTTCGTAGAATTTTGCCAATATTTTTAATGCCGAAAGCAAATTTTCTGATGATTCAGCAAGTTTTCCTTTTAGTTTTAAAAGTTTTTCTGTGTATTCCGGCAAAGTTTTGAACTCTGCTTCCCAAGTTTCATCTGATTTGTAAAGTGTAGATAAATCCCATTTATCTTTTTCTGGAACATCTTTTCGTAAAGGAATCGTATTTTTAGACATAGTTCAGATTATAACGCAGTTTTTTCCAATTCACCACTATAAATGTCAAAAATTGCACGGCTTCCGCAATATAAACTTGTAAGTGTAAAAAAAATTGTCTGCACTATCGTAAAAAGCCGTTTTTGTTCACGTGGTGCAAGGTGCAAGGAAAATTATTGACGCCGCAAAACGCGGTTCCCGTTGCCGTCGCGCTTTGTGAACACCTGCAAGCCCACCCGCCAAAGCGCAAGTTTTTCGTTAGAAAAACTTGCGGGAAACGCACAAGTGAATTTTAGGTCGGAAAATAAGTTTCTGGCGTTTCCGTGTCTTAAAAAATTGAAAGGTGAATTTTGTTCCCTAAAATCAGTTAAAGTGATAAATTTAAAAAGTTCACTTTTTGAACATAATTTTAATTTTAAGGAAGAAACAATGGATTTTGTAAACGAACTTCGTGCCAAAGCTAAGGCTGCTGGTAAAACTATCGTTCTCTGTGAAGGTGAGGACAAACGTGTTGTGGAAGCTGCTTCCAGAATCGTAAAAGAAGGAATTGCTAAAATTACACTTCTTGGAAATAAAGCTGATATTGAAAAATTCGGTTTCGATATGTCTGGCGTAAATATCGTTGACCCAACGACAGACGCAAATGCTGACAAATATGCAGAAATCTTGTACAAAGCTCGCGAAGGAAAACTCAACAAAAAAACTGGTCTTCCTGAATACGCTGACGTTGCCGCTGCAAAAGCCGCAGCTCTCAAAGACTATACAATGTACGGCGCATTGATTCTTAAAGCTGGAGACGCAGACGGATTCGTTTCTGGTGCTTGCCACTCAACAGCAAACACTCTCCGCCCAGGATTGCAGGTTATCAAGACTGCTCCAGGATGCAGCACAGTTTCTTCTTGCTTTATCATGGTAGCTCCAGAGGGAAGCAACAAATATCTTCCAAACGGAATCGCAGTATTCGGTGACTGTGCTATCAACATCAACCCAACAGAAGAGCAGCTTGCAGACATTGCAATCGCTTCTGCAAACACTGCAAAAGTAATCGCAGGAATCGAGCCAAAAGTTGCAATGCTTTCATTCTCAACAAAAGGAAGCGGTGCAGACCCTAAAGACGGCGACACAGTTGGAAAAGTTTCTCGCGCAACAATCATCGCTCACGAAAAAGCTCCAGAGCTTGCCCTTGATGGTGAATTCCAGTTTGACGCTGCAATCGCACCTGAAGTTGGAGAACTCAAAGCTCCGGGAAGCGCAGTTGCAGGACACGCAAACACATTCATTTTCCCTAACATCAACGCAGGAAACATCGGTTACAAAATCGCTGCACGCATGGGCGGCTGGAAAGCAATCGGTCCTGTTTGCCAGGGATTTGCAAAGCCACTTAACGACCTTTCACGCGGATGCAACGTTGACGAAATCGTTGACACAGTTGCAGTAACAGCTCTTCAGGCATAAGTTTTGCAACAAAAAAG
>NZ_JPUF01000043.1 GCF_014737315.1 Treponema zioleckii
GTTGGCGAGTGGAGTTTGCCGCGTCTCAAAAGTTTTTCAAAAGAAAAACTTTTGCTTCCTGGTGCCGTTTGCAGGTGTTTCAAACAAGCGGCGGCAATGAGAGCCGTTTGTTTGAGGTTTTGTCCTAGTGCTCGCGCAGCGCTCGCACTTTTGGGTTGGCGAGTGGAGTTTGCCGCGTCCCAGAAGTTTTTCGGAGAAAAAATTTGCTTCTTTGTGCCTGTGGCAATGGTTTTGCTTAATTGCATGTGAAAAAAATTGAAAAAAAAATGATTTTTTTTCAATTTTCTGTTGACCAAGATAATGCAAACTGATATATTACTAAACATCGATTGCGGTGTTAGCGAAGCTGGTTATCGCGCTGGCCTGTCACGCCGGAGATCGCGGGTTCGAGCCCCGCACATCGCGAGTAAGCCCGTTCAATAAAATGAGCGGGTTTTTTTATCGGGCAATAGCGCAGCTGGTAGCGCGCTACGTTCGGGACGTAGAGGTCGCCGGTTCAAATCCGGCTTGCCCGACTTTTACAAATCTTCTTTAATTCATTTCTTAATTCAAATCTTTTTTATTTTAATTCCGTGCAAATAGATTCTTGAGGTTTTGGGTTGGATTTTTATGCTTGCTAAACCAAATATTCATGTTGGTGCGCAGTGGAAAATCAATTTTTTTCATTCATCTTTTTTGATAGATTCCGAAACAAGTTCGGAATGACCTCAAGTTCAGTCCCGGCATCAAGTTTGGCATGACAGAATGCACGGGTAATCATTATTCTATTTATAAAAAACGTGCTAATTTTCACAAATATTGTCCATGCGTTATTGAAAATCTCCCCGTAGACTTTTATATGAAAAACGGTGGCGATTGGCTGTCGGTAAAAAAGGGGCTTTTTATGGAAATTGAAAAAGAAATTAGGCCGTTCGGGCTGAGGGACAAAATTGGGTATATGTTCGGCGATTGCGGAAATGATTTTTCGTTCATGCTGTGCGCAATGTTTCTTATGAAATTCTACACGGATATTATGGGCGTTTCGGCTGCGGTTGTTGGGCTTATGATGATGGTCGCAAAATTCGTTGATGCGTTTACGGACGTGTTCATGGGGCAGGTGTGCGACCGAAGTCCTGTTACAAAAAAGGGGAAGTTCTTGCCGTGGATTCGCAGGATGATGGCTCCTGTGGCAATTTCTTGTGCGTTGATTTTTGCGTTTTGGTTCAGGAATATGCCGATGGCTTTTAAAATCGGCTGGCTTTTCTTTACGTATTTGCTTTACGGTTCTGTTTGCTACACTGCAATCAACATTCCTTACGGTTCAATGGCTTCGGCAATTACTGCTGACCCAAAACAGCGCACTTCGCTTTCTACGTTCCGCGGAATCGGTGCGAAAATCGCCATTACGGGAATCGGTTCGGCTCTTCCGCTTTTTGTGTTCCAGAAAGATGCGACGGGAAAAGTCGTGTTCTCTGGGGAGCACATGTTCGGTGCGGCTGTCGTTTGCGGAATCATCGGAATTACAGCGTATTCTCTTTGCTATTTCCTTACGACTGAGCGCGTTAAGATGAAGCAGGTTACGAAAAAGTTTGAGCTTGGAGATTTCTTTAAGACGATTCTTTCTAGCCGAGCACTTTTGGGCATGATTGCCTGCGCGCTCGTTTTGCTTGTAACGCAGAATCTTTTTCAGGGAATGAACAATTATATTTATCCGAACTACTTTAAGAATCGCGAGGCTATGTCGCTCGTTTCGCTTTTGGGAACTGCAACGATGCTTGCAATTTCCACTTTTGCCAGTTCGGCTTCTGGAAAAATCGGTAAGAAAGAGTTTGCGATTATCGGTTCGGTTATCGGCTCGGTCGCGATGTTTGTGGCTTATTTTGTCCATACGCAGAATGTTGTGGTTTGGATTGGATTCCAGATTTTTGGGGAAGTTGGCCTTGCGAGCTTTAATCTCCTTTGTTGGGCGATGATTACGGACGTTATTGACGACATGGAAATTAAGAACGGTGAGCGAAACGACGGTTCTGTTTACGCGGTCTACTCGTTCGCACGAAAACTCGGTCAGGCTTTCAGCGCTGGTCTTACGGGATTCATGCTGAGTCTTATTGGCTACACGAAAGAGTCTGCTTTTGATGAATCGGTTACGAACGGAATTTACGATGCTGCGAGCCTTGCTCCGGCGATTGCGTTTGGCGTTATGGCTCTTGCGCTCTTCTTCTTGTATCCGCTGAATAAAAAACGTGTTGAAGAGAATTCGGTAAAGCTTCACGGAGGAAGATAAAAACGCGCGTCTGCTTTTGTCCTGGCTGAAGGTGGTTTCGACAAACTCAACTACCGCAATCAATCTACTGTGACTTGCTCGGTTTTTGCTTGCAAAACTGATAGGAAAGGCGAAACAAAAATGGCGGCAGAGCCAAAATCAACTTTTGCTGTTTCACGCCTTCGCTACCGCCAGAGCAGAATTTTGGTATAACTTTTCAAACTTGACATTTGACTTAACGATTTTTAGGAGAATATATGCTTTATCCTGTAATGACTTCTTCGAGATTGCTTTGCGATTTGAGCGGCATCTGGAATTTTAAAATTGACAAAAAATCATCTGGCTTTGACGAGAACTGGGCTGGAAGCGTGCTTTCCGAAAGCCGGACGATTGCGGTTCCTGCTTCGTATAATGACCTTTTTGACGAGGCTGAAATCCGCGACCACTGGGGCTGGGTTTTCTATCAGCGGAATTTTTCTCTTCCGGCGTTTGTGCGTTCTTCGCAACGGGTTGTCTTGCGGTGCGACGCGGTGACTCACCGTGCGAAAGTGTTCGTGAACGGAAAGCTCGTCTGCGAGCATAAAGGCGGATTCTTGCCGTTTGAGGTGGAACTTGGAAACGAGGTGCGAGACGGCGAGAATCTTCTTACGATTGCGGTGAACAACGAAATCGGCTACGACACTCTCCCGGTGGGAAGAAAGGGCGGAATGTTCAGCGGGCGTGGTGCTCCTGAGAGTCATAATGAGCCGAATTTTGACTTTTTTAACTATGCGGGAATCACTCGCCCCGTAAAAATCTACACGACTCCAAAAAGCTACATTAATGACATCGCTCTTTGGAACGAGGTGAGCGGTACGGACGCGGTTGTAAAATACCGCGTGGAAGTTTGCGGGGAGACAGATTTTGGTTCTGCTTGCAAAGTGACTTTGCGCGATGAGGAAGGACGTTTGGTTTCTGAGAGTTCTGGAATTGAGGGAATTCTCACCGTTAAGAATGTGCGCCTTTGGCAGCCGTTAAACGCTTATCTTTACGAAGTGACCGTAAGTTTTGGCGAGGACGTTTACACGCTTCCTTACGGAATCCGTACTGTTGAGGTGCGCGGAAACAAATTTTTGATTAACGGAAAGGCTTTTTATTTTAAGGGCTATGGAAAGCACGAGGACACTTTTCCGGCTGGGCGCGGCTTGAATCTTTCTATGAACACGAAAGATATTTCGCTTATGAAGTGGCAGGGGGCCAACTCGTTCCGCACAAGCCACTATCCGTATAGCGAGGAGATGATGCGTCAGTGCGATCGCGAAGGACTTGTCGTTATCGATGAGACTCCTGCCGTGGGCTTGAATTTTATGTTCGGCGGTGGGGCGAACTTTGGAAAAGAAAAGTTCCCGACTTACGACCCTGTGAACGGTTTGCAGACTCGCGAACATCATGCTGACGTAATCCGCGATTGGATTGGCCGCGACAAGAATTACGCCTGCGTCGTGCTTTGGAGCATTGCGAATGAGCCGGACAGCTACGACAAGGGCGCGTATGACTACTTTAAGCCGCTCTTTGACCTTGCACGCTCTCTCGATGTTCAAAAACGCCCTTGCACGCTCGTAAGTGCTCTTGTGGGCGGTAAGCCTCAGGATGACGTTTCTCTGCGTTTGAGCGACGTATTCTGCATAAATCGCTATTACGGCTGGTACTTTGGCGGACAGGACCTTGTTGCTGCGGAAAAAATGCTCCGCGAGGAGATGAAATTCTGGAAGACGACAGGAAAGCCCCTTTTGATGACCGAGTACGGTGCGGACACCGTTGCGGGATTCCACGACACGGTTCCAAGTTTGTACACCGAGGAATATCAGGTTGAATTCTACAAGATGAACAACCGAGTTCTTGATGAGTGTGATTTTGTGGCTGGTGAGCATGTCTGGAACTTTGCGGACTTTGCGACGAGTCAGAATATGATGCGCGTGAATGGCAACAAAAAGGGAATCTTTACGCGGGAGCGTAAGCCTAAACTTGTAGCGCATTACTTAAAAGAACGCTGGTCCTCCATTCCGAATTTTGACTACAAATAGCGGCAAAAATATTGCACGGAAATCATTTTTTAACGCTGATGTACACAGATGGGACGCGGTACGGTCTTATAAACCGCTGCGACTCATCTGCGGCTATCTGTGTTTATCTGCGTCAGAATTTTTAAGGTTGATTTCTATGAAAATCTTGTGAGGAGCGAGATTGAAAAAAGGGGGAAAATGTTATGAAAAAAACAAAATTGTATGCGAGTTTGCTTTCTTGTCTTGCTGTTGCTGGTAGTGGTGCTTTTGCACTTGATGTTGACGCAAAATTCAATATAGAAGGAAATCTTGCAAACGGCGGTAAGGGAACTAGCACAAGATTTATTGAGATTAACGAGCAGGAACAAAAGAATACAGATGGCTTTATTGTTAACGTCAATGGCGAAAAAGCCGGCGGAATGCTCAGCATGATTTGGACGTTTGAGGGCGACAAAAGCACTGACACTTCGGTGACTACGATTTCGGAAGAAAAATATGGTCAGACGACTTACACGACGACGCTTTCTGATTTTTATAAGGCGAACGTGGCTATCCGACGTGCGAATGTGTGGTTCAAGCCTGCCGATTGGGTAAAAATCACGGCGGGAACGTTCATTCAGCACCTGTACTGGGATCACATGCGCTGGTGGCAGGACGTTTACGGAAACAAAATCGGAAAGTCAAAGTGGATGAACTATCGTGAAGGTAGCGGTGTTGATTCTGGATTTAACGGCGCAGGGCTTGCTGTTGAATTCAAACCTGTACCGGCCCTTTCAATTGAGCTTGCGGCGGCTCCGGGAACTTCTGACAGTTCTGATGACACAGCCGGTGCGTTCTGGAACTGGGACGGAAACACTGCCGAAAGTTATCTTGCGTGGGGTGCGACTGCAAAATATCAGATTTCTGACAAACTTTCTGCAGGAGTTGCTTACGCGGACAACGGACTTAACAAGTACAAAATGCTCTCCGTGGGATTCGAAGTTGGCCGTCCGTTCGGTTCACTGTATTATGCGTTCATTCAGCCACGCTTTTATTTTGGCGACAAGCACAACAGTGAGATTGGTTCTTATGGTTATGACCGAGATGCGGATGTTTCGGAATACGCTCTTACAGGAATCGCAATTGACAACATGCTAAAACTGAATATTGGCGAAAAAGGTGTCCTAAAAGCCCGCTTGCCGCTCGTAATCCGACTCACCGACGAAGATGACGACCCAAGCTACTTTATTTGTGATGTTGAGTTTGACTACAACATGGACGGTTTTACGCCATATATTGAAGTGAACAATGGAAACAGAATTTACGCTCCGCTCATGTTCGGTTCAGAAGACGGCTACACCGTAAAAGACAGTTTTGCGATGGACGTTCGGCCTGGCGTAAAATTCAACTTCGGAAAGGGATGCGAGGTATTCACCGGTGTGGACGTTTACTTTGGCCCAGGTCTTACAAAGCGTGCTTCAAACACATGCTCGTTCTACAAGACTGGAGTTACCGACATTGGCTGGAGAATTCCTTTCGGGGCAACTATAAAATTCTAACGGGCAAGTTTCAGTGGCTCGCCCCCCGCTCAACCACCGCAAAGGTTCACGCCCTGTGGTGGCATTCTGAGCGTAAAAACAGGATTTTGATGCGGGGGAACAAGGCTTAGTTTTTTGTCATGCTGGACTTGATTCAGCATCCCTGCATCAATTCGGGGCGGGCCCCTGAAACATGCTCAGGGGACGTTTTGATATATTTTAGGACCGTCAGGTTTTCTTCAAAATCAAAAATTCTGGCTAATATATTTTTTATTAGCTGCGACCAATCTGCGGCTATCCGCTTTATCTGTTTTTCCGTCTGTATGCGGTGGGGCTTATGCCCATTATTTTTTTAAAGACTCTTGCAAAATAATTCATGTCATCAAATCCCACGGTGCTGGCAATGTCTTCTATTGTTCGTGTGCTTTGCGTAAGAAGCGGGAGCGCGTGGTTTATGCGCGTTAGGTTTATGTGCGCTGTGAGCGTGTTTCCTGTTTCCTTTGCGAACTGGGCCGAGAGATACGACGGATTTAGGTGAATGGCCTCGGCAACGCTTTGAAGCGAAATGTATTCGGTGTAGTGAAAATCGATGTAGGTGAGGCACTTTTTGATTGCCTCGCTGAATCCGTTCACGCGGTGTTCCCTTATCTGCTGGCAGTAGGATTTTATCATCAGAACAGAAAGGTCTATAAGTTGGGCGTGAGTCGTGCATTCCTCAATCTGAATCGCGAAATTTCTCGATACTTCATCAACATAAAAAATGTGTACTCCGCTTTGCTCCATGATTTTTCTCAGGTGCGAGTTCAGGACAATCAGAAAATTCTTTATGTTTCTTACGGAATTTGGTGAGCGCGGTTTGATTCCAGACTGCGCAAGCTGCTTGTAGAACGAGATTGCCTGCTGTTCGTCCCCGTTCCTCACGCTTTCGTGCATCTCGTGCTCAATTTTGTAACGCTTTTCGATATTTTGAATCGTGTTTTCTGCGATTCCGTCTGTGTTTTCGTCTGTGTACAAATAGCTCTGTGCTTTTGCAAAATAGTGGTAGCTCAGCTTTAGGGGCGCGGCCTGGCCGTTGGAGCCAAGCAGAGCAGGGAAGAGGGCTGTTATGAGAGACATGAATCTGTCGCGGTTCATTCCTGCGTTCGGAAGTTTCATGTAAAAATCGATGAGTGGCTGAGGAATCTCTGAGTTTTCTTCGTTGTTTCCGGCTTCCCTCATGAGAGTTTTTAAGTCGTCGATTTTGTCTTTTGTGAATGGCTCGAATAAAAAAGGTCCTGCCACAAAAAAACTCATTGCTTTGTCAGTGGTGTTTTGGAACGGCAAAATGATTGTGGCGAGTCTAAAAAAATCTTCGAGAAGATAGATGTTGTTTTTGTCCGTGCAGTGAGAAAAAAGCCAGCGGCTAATTTTCCCGTAATCTTCCTGCGTAAAAAACTCCCGCCTTAATCCGTTGTCGAACCGTTCGATTTCGTCGTAGGGCTCCTTAAAAATGAATGTCTGGATATTTTGGCTTTCAAATATTTTGTCTGCGATTTCAAATGGAGAGAGCATACAAAGAGTATACACTATTTACGGGGCGAGGGGGATAAAAAATCGGAAATGTGATATAATGCGAATATGAGTTACACGCCGCCGTTTACAATCACTTCAAAATCAATTAACCTCATCGCAGAAATTTCTGCATTGCTCGAACGTGCTACTATCGCACAAGAAAATGCTGACAAGCTCAAGCTTCGCAAAATAAACCGAATGAAAACAATTCGTGGGTCTCTCGCTATTGAGGGAAATTCACTTTCAGAAGAGCAGATTACGGCCTTGATTGACGGAAATCACGTTGTTGCGCCTCTTCGTGAAGTGCAGGAAGTGAGAAACGCGATTCTTGCGTATGACAAGTTTATGGAATTTGACCCATATAATCCAAAAGATTTGCTAAAAGCTCACGGCATAATGGCTTTAGGACTCGTTGACAATGCAGGTCATTACCGAAAAGGTGGCGTTTGTGTTGCAGGAAAAGATGGAATCAGCCACATTGCGCCGCCTGCCGACCGTGTTCCGTTTTTGATGACAGATTTGTTTGACTGGCTAAAGAATTCCGATGACCATATTTTGATAAAAAGCAGCGTTTTTCACTATGAATTTGAGTTCATTCACCCTTTTGAAGACGGTAACGGCAGAATGGGCAGATTCTGGCAGTCTAGGCTTCTTGCGGACTGGAAAGATATTTTTGTAAATCTGCCTGTAGAAAATATGATTTGGGAAAATCAAGCGGAATACTACAAAGCGATTGAAAAAAGCACAGGCAATGCGGATTCTGGAGTTTTTGTTGAATTTATGCTTCGTGTAATTCATAAAACTCTGAAAAACCATTGCAATGATACTGTAAATGATACTGTAAATGATACTGTAAAATCAATTTTGGATTTGATAAGAAACAATCCTTATATTTCTTACGAGGAGCTTGCTGAAAAAACTGGCAAATCACGCATGACGGTAAGCCGAAAAATTGCGGAATTGAAGAAAAACAACATTCTCCGCCGCGTAGGTGCGGACAAAAACGGATACTGGGAGATTACGCTGTAATAGTTTTTTTGACGCAGTTGAACGCTGAGGTACACAGATGGGACGCAGTACGGTCATTGAGCGAAGTCGAAATGACCATAAAAACTGATTTTGCTTATAACTCTCTGCGACCAATCTGCGAATATCCGCGTTGAGAAGTTGAAAGCCGATTCGCCGGAATTCAAAAGTATTTTTTATAACAATGCCATTTAGTACCAGTCCACTTGTATGCAGCAACAGGGACGTAGACCGTCTCGCCGCCATTTCGCATATTAGTATTTGTTGTTATAGTTCCGTCGCCGTTGATTTCCAAATCCTCAAACAAGTCTTCATATTCCTCTATGCCCCCGTCACACTCTGCTTTTTCAAATGTTCGTGTTTTCGGGTTGTACATATACAACCTAAAATAGTGGCTATTGAAACCGAAACCCGTCCAATAGGGATTGCCTTCCACAATGTCAAGATATCCGTCGTTGTTTGCATCTTGTAATGAATAATAATATGCGTCAGCGCATTCGTCTCCGTAGTCGTCTAACTTGTCCTTCTCATACTCAGTCGCCTCATCTCCATTGAGTTTAACCCATTTATTTTCCGACTTAAACCAGTTGCCTCCCAATGTTTTAGACCCTCCGTTTCCGTCAGGAATTGTCAGTGTGTCAGAAAAACACAGCGGCAATGCGAATGACATGACAGCCATCATCAATAGTTTTTTCATAAAAATCTCCTTTTTATTTGTAATTTATTTGTTCCGATTAATTATTGCTAATATAGTTTTTCAATTTTGTGTTCATTTTGGCGTTTTCTGTACTTTTTTACTTTTCTCTACTAATCCGATTTTCGAGCGAAGCGTAGAAAATCGGATTAGTGCAGCATTGTCTACTGCACTAATGGTATACCATTAGTGCGCGCCGCGGGCGGATGCGGTAGGGGGTATTGAGCGAAGTCGAAATGACCATAAAACTTGATTTTGCTTATAACTCTCTGCGACAAATCTGCGACTATCCGCGTTTATCTGCGTTGAAATTCTGAAAGCCCGATTTTTATGCTGCCAGCATTTTTCCGGGGCTTTTTGCTCCAATGGCAGAAAACTGCTAAAATGAAATCCGCTTGGAATTTTGTTTTCCGGCGATGATTTTTTGCGAGGTTGATTTTATTTTATGGAAGAACTTAGGGACAATAACGGACTTACCGAAAAAGAATTTCTTGAGCGGTACAGCGATAAAAATTACGACAAACCGTCGGTCACGGTCGATATTCTCGTGCTCGGTACCAGTGCGGACTTTTCGCGGTTCAGGATTCTTCTCGTAAAAAGGGGCGAGCATCCGTTCCTTGGCTCGTGGGCGCTTCCGGGCGGATTTATTAAGCGCGACGAGACTGCGTACCAGGCGGCGGCGAGGGAACTTTCCGAGGAGACCGGGCTTCGGGACGTTTACCTCGAACAAATCTACTCATTTACGAATCCAAGACGTGACCCACGAACGTGGGTAATGAGCATCGCGTACCTCGCGCTCGTCTGCACTTTCGACTCTGTTCGCGGAAGCGACGATGCCGCAGATGCCGCGTGGTTCGACATGATTGTCGATGACGGCGCGATAAAGATTTTCTCGGAAGAGCGCGGCGTGGAAATCGTTTACGAAATCGAAAAGGGAATCTTCCAGAACGGAAAAATCCGCTACGAGAACTGGGTCGCGAAAAGTACTAGCGGCGAAAAACTCGCGTTCGACCACATCGAAATCATCATCGAATCCCTTCTTAAACTAAAATCAAACTTTTACAACTCAGACCTTGCGTTCAACATGATTGGCGACTTCTTTACGCTTCCGGATTTGCAGTCGCTTTACGAGCTTGTGCTCGGAAAAAAACTCTACAAGACGAATTTCCGCGCGATGGTGGCAGACAAAATCCGTGCGACGGGCGAAAAACGCAAGTCGATGACGAGCGGAAAAATGTCGGCGGAATACGTCTACGATTTTTCTTCTATAAAACAAGATTCCGAAACAACTTCGGAATGACCAAAAAAAAGCTGAATTTTAAATATTCTGGAAAAATAAGTTGACAAAGTAGTTTTTTACTACTAATATCTAATTATCAAAAGTAGTAAAAAACTACTTTTAGAAAAAAGGAGGTCAACATGAGATTTAAGAAATTCAATCCGAATGAGTATGTTATGGTCGTAAAAAAAGGCGAGGTCGTAAAAGAGGGGCTTGGGCTTTCGGTGCTGTTCAACGAGCTTTCGACGAGCATAATGGTCGTTCCGTCAACTGCGTTCGACGGCGAATTCGCGTTCGACGAGCTTGTGACGAGCGACTACCAGAGCGTCTGCGTCCAGGGCGTGACGACTTTTATGATTACCGATTACACAAAGGCCGCGAAAATGCTGGATTTTGCGTACACGCCTCAGGTCAAGATGTCCGACAAGATTTTCGATGCGGTCGAGTCGCTAGAAAACCGCATAAACAACATCATCAAGGCGATTGTCATCCGAGAAGTGAGCCGCAAGGACGTTCGTGCGGTTCTTCGCATTTCGGACGAGATGGCAAAGGCGATTCAGGAAAGCCTGAGCAGTGACGATTCTATCAGCAAACTCGGAGTGAGCGTCGTTTCGGTGAACATTCTGGGAATCACTCCTCGACCTGAGACTCGGAAGGCGTTGGAGGCTGCCGCACGCGAGGAAATCTTACGCGAGCAGGACGACGCGATTTACAAAAGGCGCAATGCCGCAATCGAGCAGGAGAGAATCATCAAGGAGAACGAAATCAACACGGAAATCGCGGTTGCAGAAAAAGAGAAAGAAAAGGAAGAGAAAGAGCAGCAGATGAAGCAGTACGTTCAGAAGTGCGAGCTTGACATGCGAATGGAGGCGGAGGAACGCGAGCAGCAGATGAAACTCCGTGCGATGCAGGCAGAGCTTGCGATGGAGAGTGAGCGGCAGGAGAAGGAATACGCGCTTCGCGAGGTGGCTGTCCAGAAGAAGATTCAGATTGACAATCAGGACATGGCTGGAAAGATTGAGCTTGAGAAGATGAACAAGGAATTCACTGAGCTTTCAGCCGCAAACGAGAAAACGAAGGCCGACATCAAAGCGTATGCGGCGGAGGCACTCGTCAAGGCTTACAACAACATCAATCCTGCGATTCTTGAGTCTTGCGCGATGGCACAGATGGAACCTGGCGCGCTCATGGCAAAGGCGTTTATGAACATCGGCGAGAACGCGGAAAAAATCGGAAGTTTGAACATGACGCCGGACTTGCTCCAGTCGATTGTGGGCGCAATGAATCCGAATCAGGGCTTTAAGGCAAGGCGGTAACGAGTATGGATAGAGGACTGAACAAAGTCGTTCTCGTAAAGAGGCGCACTAGATACGAAGAGCTGAAAAAACGATACAACACCGTGGAGCAGGCGAGGTTCTACATTGAGCATCTCGGCGCGGATTTTTCGGATTACGAGCGGGAAGATGCCGCGTACAATTTTGCGCTTGAAACTGTGCGTGCACTTGTTCGCCCGCTCGCACGCCTTCAGGAAATCGACAGGGAATATCTTCCGAACATGATTTTCGGCGCGGACGACATTGTGATTGCCCTCGGTCAGGACGGGCTCGTCGCCAACGTGATGAAATATCTTTCTGGTCAGCCATTAATCGGCGTGAATCCTGATTCCGCACGGTTTGACGGAGTTCTTCTTCCGTTCGAGGCTGGTGATTTGGAAAAGCTCCTTCCGAAAGTGATAAAAGGCTCGTTCAGCGCAAAAAGCGTCGCGATGGGAAAGGCTGAGTCGAAGGACGGGCAGATTCTTTACGCGGTGAACGATTTCTTTGTTGGTGTCGGAAATCACACTTCCGCACGGTACTTAATCAAATACGGAAACTGTGTCGAAAATCAGTCTTCGTCTGGAATCATAATTTCCACAGGATTCGGAATGACTGGCTGGCACAAATCTGTCATGGCGGAATTCCGAGGACTTGCGCGTGCTTTCAACCTTTCGCCAATCCGCGAGCCTTCATACGAATGGGACCGCCGGGAACTCACATTCCAAGTCCGCGAGCCGTATCCGAGCCGCTTCACCCAGGCGGAACTTGTCTACGGAAACGTCGCGGACGGGGAAAGCCTTGTCCTTACGTCCGGCATGAGCGAAAACGGCGTGGTCTTCTCCGACGGGATTCTTGAGGACGCGATAGAATTCAACGCCGGCATGGAAATCCGCATTTCCGTCGCCGAGCAAACCGGAAAACTTGTCACTGAGTGAGGGAGAAGCTAAAGAAAGCGAAAATGTGATACAATATCACACGGATTTTGAGCCACCTACGGTGTCTCTTTGACCAATCTGCGAATATCCGCGTTTATCTTCTTTGAAAAGTTGAAAACCCGATTTCATAAAAACTTGTGTGATTGCTTTTTTTGTATAGTGTTATTTACTGCCACTCTTGAATTTTGGGGAGGCGGTAGCATACAACAAAAGAAAATGCCGATTATTTTGCATGGCTTGTCAGATTCGATAACGGTCTAATCGGCGATGCGGCTAATTTTCCCGTAATCTTCCTGCGTAAAAAACTCTCGCCTTAATCCGTTGTCGAACCGTTCGATTCCGTCGTAGGGCTCCTTAAAAATGAATGTCTGGATATTTTGGCTTTCAAATATTTTGTCTGCGATTTCAAATGGAGAGAGCATATTTAAGAGTATACACTATTTACGGGGCGATGGGGGATAATTAATTGTTTGACGCAGATGAACGCTTATACACACAGATTGGACGCGGATATATTCAAAAGTATCTGCGCCAAATCTGCGTTTATCTGCGTTTATCTGCGTTAGAAAATTGAAAAATATTTTACTCAGCCATGTATTTGTGGAGAGTTTTTCTTACGGCACCGGTTCCGCTGATTTCTTCAACGAAGAGATTTTCAATCAACTCGCCGATTCCTGCTTTGTACAAGTCGATTCCGAAGATTCGCTCGTTCGCGAGGATTGGCTTTAACTGACCTTTGTAAGATTCTGGCTTTCCAAGTTCGATTCCCTTGAGGTGAGCTGTCAATTCTGGAATCATTGGGTCTGGAGAAAGCTCGAATGCTTTTCCGTTGTCGTCCAATGCGAGGAGATAGCGGCACCAACCGGCTATTGCCAGAGGAATTGCCTTGAGTTTTTTTGCGTTTCCGTCACGGGCAACGTAAGACTTGATTGTTTCGCCGAATCGGATTCCTACTTTCTGTGAAGTGTCGCAGGCGATTCTCTGTGGTGTGTCTGGCATGAATGGGTTTGGCAGGCGCACGTTGATTACTTCGTTTACGAAGTCTTTTGGCGAGAGGATTTTTGGGTCTGTAACTACAGGCATTCCTTCTACAGGTCCAACTTTGTGTACGAGGGCAGACAAATCTGCGTCCCTCATTTCGTCGGCAATCAGATTGTATCCCAAGAGACAGCCGTAAACTGCAAGGGAAGTGTGGAGCGGATTCAAGCAGGTGGTTACCTTCATGCGTTCTACGTTGTTAACCGTGTCACGGTCAGTCAGGTAAACGCCTGCTTTTTCGAGAGGTGGTCGGCCGTTCGGGAAGCGGTCTTCAATAACGAGGTACTGAGGTCCTTCCGCATTCACGAATGGTGCTATGTATGTTTTATTTTTGGTGATGACGGGCTGCATTGCCTCAATTCCGTCCGCCTCAAGCCGCTTTCCGATTTCTTCGCTTGGTCGTGGGGTGATTTTGTCAATCATGCTCCACGGGAACGAAACTTTTTCTTCGTCCTCAAGCCATGCGCAATATTCCGCGCTTACGAATCCTTTTTTCTGCCATTCGCGTGCGATTGTGGTGATTGATGAGCGGAGTTTTTCTCCGTTGTGCGAACAGTTGTCCATGCTGACTACGGCAATTGGTTTTGCTCCGTTCTGGAATCTATGGTATAAAAGTGAAGCTACCTGTCCCATCGCGGTTTTTGGGGCAGCTGCTCCGGCTTCAATGTCTGCTTTTGCCATCGGAAGGTATGAGCCGTCTGAGCCGTAGAGTGCGTAGCCTTTTTCGGTAATCGTAAAGCTTACCATCTGCAATGAAGGAGATGCGAAAATCTCTTTCATTCGTGCCCATTCTGCAGTGTTTCCAGGAATCGATTTGATTGCTTCTGCGAGTGAGCCGATTACGCGTTTGTCAACGTTTCCGTCCGGCTTTAATGTTACGCCGAGAACGAGGTTGTCGTGCGGAACGTACATTTCATCGATGATGTCGAATCCGAAAGTCTCGACGCAGCAGATTCCCTTGTCGCTTTCGCCGTTAGCGATGAGCGTGTCCTGCAATCCGCCGATGAAAATTCTGAAAATGTTTCCAGCTCCAAAGTGTGCCCAAATTGGCTCTTTCTTTGTGCGTTCCTGCATTGCTGCAATGTCATAGCTAGGAATCTTTACTCCGGCTTTTGCCCAGCCGTCTTTGTCTTTTAATCCTTCGATTGTAAGTTTCATGTTCTTCCCCTTTATTTTCTTGTCTGGTTTTTTTCTATTGCTTCCCAAAGTCCGTTGAGATATGCGGCTCCGAGCGCGCGGTCATAAAGTCCGTAGCCCGGCATTGCCTTCTCTCCCCAAATCATTCGTCCGTGGTCTGGGCGGATTGGGCCTGTAAATCCAATGTCGTAAAGTGCCTTCATGATTTCGTACATGTCAAAATTTCCGTCGCTGGAAAGGTGTGCGGCTTCCTCAAAGTTTGGCTTGCCTTGCTTGATTTTTTCGCCAGTCCATGATGTGACGGCACTTCCGTCCGGTCTCTGGAATGTATTGAAGCGCAGGTTTCGTACATGCGCAAAGTGAATGCGACCTTTTAGGCTGCGAATCATTTCTGGAAGGTTGTTTTCTGGATTTGTTCCGTAGCTTCCTGAGCAGAAAGTGACTCCGTTGTGAGGATTGTCAACCATTTTCATCATGCGTGTGATGTTCTTCTGGTTTGTGATGATTCTAGGCAGCCCAAAAACGCTCCATGCTGGGTCATCCGGGTGGATTGCCATGTTGATGTTGTACTTGTCGCAAACTGGCATTATGCGCTCAAGGAAATATTTGAGGTTTTCAAAGAGTTTTTCGTCATCAATGTCTTTGTACAATTCAAAAAGTTCCTTTACTTTTGCCATGCGCTCTGGCTCCCAGCCCGGCATTACAGTTCCGTTCATGTCGCCTGAAATCGAATTGAACATTTCTTCCGGTTTGATTGCGTCAACTGCTTCCTGTGTGTACGCGAGAACTGTTGAGCCGTCTTCCCGCTTTCGGGCAAGCTCCGTTCGCGTCCAGTCGAATACTGGCATAAAATTGTAGCAAACAAGATGAATGTCCTCTTCGCCCAAGTTTTTGAGTGTCTCAATGTAAGCGTCAATGTCCTTGTCTCGGTCCGCGCTTCCTGTTTTGATTGCGTCCGAAACGTTCACGCTTTCGATTCCCGCAATGCGGAGTCCTGCCTTTGCAACTTCGTCTTTGAGCGCACGGATTCTCTCACGGCTCCAGACTTCGCCTGGCTTCGTATCGTAAAGTGTTGTGATTATTCCCTTTACGCCGGGAATCTGTCGTATTTGCTCCAATGTTACGGTGTCGAATTTTGAACCGTACCAACGTAATGTCATTTCCATAAAAAATATCCTCCAAAAATTAGGGCGTTTGTTCTGTCCTTCTACAATTTTAGATTCATCAATATTTCAGATAAAAGCACAATTCTTATTTCTTTTAGCACTGTTTTTGTGCTTACTCATGGGCGACCGAATTTCTTAGCAATGCGGTGAATCTTTCTTCTGCGGAAAGGGTCTCGGTTGCAAAGTAATCCGGGTAGTCCTGCAACAGTTTCTGCAACTGGTTTTCCAGCTGATGCAGGTGGGCTTTTATCGTAATTTGCGCAAAATCAGCGTTGTTTTCTTGAATCGCCGAGATGATTTTCTGATGCTGCAGAATCGTCTCCATCATTATGTCCTTGTTCCATGCCGTGATGAGACGGATTCTGGAATAATGATTGCTGTTGTTTTCGATAGTTTCCCATGCGAGCTTTTGCCCGGTTATTTTGAACATAAAATGATGAAATTCGTTGTCCAACTGCATGAACGTGTTGTAATCGCACATGTTGACGGTGGCAGTTTGCTTTTCGAGGTTAAGTTCAAGTTCTGCCAAATCCTTGCGGGTGTAGTTTTCGATTACAAGTTCGATGTTTGCACATTCAAGGCTTTCTCTTACAAATCGTTCTTGCTCGACTTTTGAAAAATCGATTTTTGAAACAATCGTCTCTTTTTGCGGAAACATTTTTATGAGTCCGTCTCTTTGCAATCTGATGAATGCTTCCCTCACAGGCGTTCTGCTAACGTTGAGCGTTTTAGCGACTTCCTGAGTGCTCATAACCGTTCCCGGTTTTAATTGTAAAGACATGATGTTTTTTCTGAGGGCGTTGTAAACTGCGGATTGCACGCTGGAATCTTTGCTGCTCATATTCTGTCTCCTTGAATTCTTGCTGGCATGTTAGCACTAGAAAAATGCACTGTCAATAAAATATCAGTTCTAAAAATGATTTTTTAATTGAATCTTTTGATGGAAAAATGAATTAAATTGTTAAGAGATAATGATTTATAAGATGTGAAAAATATTGAAAAAATCTTTAGTTCTATAATTTGCATGTTTTTTAATAAATTTTATTTTGGGGCTTGACGATAACTAATTTAGAATCTAACATGTTAGTATATCTAACAGGTCAAAAAGGAGGACTTTTTTATGAAAAAACTATTTTATATTCTTTGGGCGCTTTGCTCTTGTGTGGAATGGTTTTCACATCATGCAATGAGAAGAGCAATAAGGCTCAGGAAAAAATTTCTGTAACTTTTGCAGGAACAGAGCCTGCTACTACAGGTCAGAGCCGAATGATGCAGTCTGTTGCAGACAAACTCAACGCAACAGGAAGATTCAATGCTACCGTACAGGTTGCAGGTGCTCTTTCTGGAGACACTGACGCTCTCGTAACACAGGCAAAACTCGGAATCAACCTTGTAGTTCCAAGTGACCCAGGCCGTCTTGCAAGCCAGTTCAACATTCCAGACTTGAACATCCTTATGGCTCCATACATTCTTACAGACCCTGCAGCCCTCAAAAAGCTCCCAGACACAAAACTCTTCAAAGAGTGGCAGGCTGAGCTTGAGAAACAGGGAATCGTTTATATTACAAATATGTACAACGGATTCCGCTGCTTCTACACTACAACTCCTGTAGAGCACGTTGCAGACCTTTCTGGTCTCCGCATCCGCGGTTTCGGTAACGCAATCGGAAACAACTTGGCTAAATACTTCGGATTTGCAAATATCGGTATTGCTTGGGGCGAGGTATTCCCAGGAATCCAGCAGAAAACTCTCGACGGATGTGAAGTTCAGGTTGCTAACGCTGACGGTTCACGAATCTACGAAGTTGCTAAGAACCTTGCTATGACAAAGCACTACATGCTTCAGTCTGCATTCGTATGTTCAGCAGCTTTCTACAGAGGCTTGAGCGATGCTGACCGCGAGCTTTTCACAAAGACAATGCGCGAAGCTGCTGTTGAGTATGGCCAGATTATTCAGAACGAAGAAGTTGGCTACTACGACAACATGAAGAAAAACGGTGTAAAAATCGTTGACGTAGACATCGCTGAATTCCAGAAGGCTATTGAACCTCTTTACACAAACAATGATTTGGGATTCTCTGCCGGACTCAAAGACAGACTTTTCAAGGAGCTTGCTGAATAATAGCCGCTTTTTATAGGTCTGTTCTTTTGATGATTGTGAATCAGAGGGGCAGACCTCTTTTTTGATACGCTCAGAATCTTTTAAGGATTTTATATGAAAAAACTTTATGAGTACTTTTGCAAAGTTGAGACAGCTATATGTGGCGTAGGATTCATTTTCCTTGTTGTTCTTATTTTTGGTTCTGCAATTTTGCGTTTCTGCCGAATGTCTATGGCTTGGAATACAGACCTTGCCATGTTGTTCCTTCCGTGGTGTTCTTTCCTCGGAGCTGACATTGCATGGCGCAGTGGTCAGTTGATAGGTATCGATATTATTACGCGATACTTTCCTAAAAATCTTCAGAAAGTGATTACAATGCTTGTTTATGCAATCGTTTTTGTTGCAAGCGTTATAATTTGTATTTATGGTATAAAACTTTCATGGGTTGAACGTGTTCGAACGTTCCAATCTTTGCCGATTCCTTATTCTCTTGTACATATAAGTCTTGTTGTTGCGACATTCTCTATGTCGATTTCAACAGTCATAAAAATAGTTTCGTGCATTAAGCACTTCTCTGAAAATGATAAGGCTGATAAAGCCGTTAAGGCTTAATTTTAGCTGATTGTCCGGAGTACGATATGACATTACTTCTTTTATGCTTCGTTATATTTTTGCTGATGGGAATGCCCATCGCGTTTGTTATCGGAATAGCAGGATTCGCATTCTTTATGGGCGACCCAATGCTCAATTTTGAGGTTGCCGTTCAGCGAATCAGCGAACAGAGTCAGTCTTTTACGTTCCTTGCAGTTCCGTTCTTTATTTTTGCCGGAAATTTGATGAACGTTTCTGGAATTACGGATCAGCTTTTGAGCCTTGCGCGTCTTCTTACAAGAAGAATGTACGGCGGTACAGCGCAGATTTCTGTAGTTATGTCAACTTTGATGGGTGGAGTATCAGGTTCTGCGACCGCTGATGCCGCAATGGAAACACGAATCCTTGCCCCAGAGATGATGAAACGTGGTTACACAAAAGGTTATATTTGTGCTGTAAACTGTCTCACAGCTCTTATTACAGCAACTATTCCTCCAAGCCTTGGACTTATCATTTTCGGTTTTGTTGGTGAAGTTTCTATCGGTCGTCTTTTTGCCGCAGGAATTATCCCTGGAATCTTGATGATGATTTTCCTTATGGCTACGACGACAATCACGAGCCGAATCCGAAAATTCGACGCGCCGGCTGTTGATGCGCCAAAACTTACGCTTCGCGAGATTATTGATAATCTTAAAGAGTCAATCTGGGCTTTGCTCTTCCCAATCATTTTGATTGTCGGAATCCGTTTTGGTGTGTTCACACCGTCTGAATCTGGAGCATTTGCCGTAGTTTACGCTCTTGCCGTAGGTAAATTCGTTTACAAAAAGCTCAACTGGAAGAACTTTAAGGAAGCACTTATCACAACAGTTAAGGACAACGGTGCAATCATGTTGATTATCGCGATGTCTGGTCCGTTCAGCTTTGCGATTACTTGGGTAAAACTTCCTGCTGTTCTCAGTTCGTTCATCTTTGGAATTACAAACCAGCCACAGCTTTTGACATTGCTTATGCTCGGCTTCCTCTTTGTAATCGGTATGTTCGTTGACTCAAACGTAAGCTTCCTCCTCCTCACTCCAATCTTCCTCCCGATGATTAAGAGCGTTGGAATGGATCCTGTTCACTTCGGCGTTCTTATGGCTACAATCGTAACTCTCGGTGTTATGACTCCGCCAATTGGTTCTGCCTTGTACACTGTTTGTGGAATTATTGATTGTCCGCCAGAGGAATACACAAAAGAAAGTCTGCCGTTCCTGTTCGCGATTTTGCTGGAACTTTCGATTTTGGTATTCTTCCCGAAAGTTGTTTTGTTTATTCCGAACATGATTTTTGGTGTGGCTGCGGGCTAAGAGGTAGTTTATGAAAATGACAATGAGATGGTTCGGTTCAAAATATGATACCGTAACCTTAAAACAGATTCGTCAGACGGCTTACGTAAAGGGGGTAATTTCTACTCTTTACAACAAAATGCCTGGAGATTTGTGGACGGAAGATGAAATCAAGTCGCTCAAAGATGAGATTGAAGCTTCTGGACTTACTCTCGACGGTATTGAAAGCGTTAATATCAGCGATGCGATAAAAATTGGCGGAAACGACCGCGACAAAGACATTGAGGCTTATATCAAGACTTTGGAGAATCTCGGAAAGAACGATATTCACATGGTTTGCTATAACTTTATGCCTGTTTTTGACTGGACTCGCACCGAGTTGGCTCGCTTGCGTCCGGATGGCTCAACCGTAATGGCTTACAATCAGAAGGCTGTAGATGCGATTGACCCGACAAAAATGTTCGACACTATTTCTGGTGACATGAATGGCACTGTAATGCCAGGTTGGGAACCGGAGCGCATGGCTAAGATAAAAGATTTGTTCAAAATGTACGAGGGAATTACGGAAGAAAAACTTTTTGCTAATCTCAAATACTTCTTGGACGCAATTATGCCGGCTTGCGATAAATACGACATCAATATGGCTATTCACCCTGATGATCCTTCTTGGAGCGTTTTTGGTTTGCCTAGAATCATAACAAGTTTGCCGAACATTCAGCGAATGATGAAGATGACTGACAATCCTCACAACGGAATTACGTTCTGTGCGGGCAGCTACGGAACTAACCCTGAAAACGACTTGCCGGCGATGATTCGTGCTTTAAAAGGACGCGTTCACTTTGCGCATGTTCGTAACTTGAAGTTTAACGACGGAAAAAATGACTTTGAGGAATCAGCTCATTTGAGCAGCGACGGTTCTTTCGACATGTACGAAATTGTAAAAGCTCTTTATGATATCGGCTTTACTGGACCAATTCGTCCTGACCATGGCCGAATGATTTGGGGTGAAAAAGCTATGCCTGGCTACGGATTGTACGATCGTGCACTTGGTGCTTCATACATCTGTGGCTTATGGGAAGCTATTTCAAAAAAATAGGGAATCCCTAAAAATCACGGCTTTGAATTTTTAGAGTTCCCTAATAATTTTTGACTCGAGCCTCCTTTTAACGAGTCCGGGCTGTCTGAATTGTCCCCCTCCCTGTAGCCATTTGGGATTCTTACTTTTCAGACAGCTCGTTTTTTCTTTCTTTTCTTAATTATTCTTCCTTTCCCTTCTACTAAAGACTCCAGAAGTTTTACATTATTAGTTGACCAAAAATCTGCTCATGTCGTAACGGAGGCGGGGCACAAAAATGATTCTGACCGTTCGCGACCGAAGGGAGTCGGATACCTCTTACGGTCAGCCATCATTTTTGTGAAACGCTGCAGTGGAGACATGTGCAGATTTTTGCCGCGATGAATTTATTAAAGATTCTACGCAGTCTTGAAGCGGTCAATCTGACTTCCGATTTTTGCAATCGACATAAGAACATCACCGGAAATTCCTGCCAACGCCTCTCCTGTGCTGCTGATTTTTTTTGCACCTGCCGACATTTCCTGCATACTAGTCTGCATGTCTCCCGTGGCATTCTGCAAATTCTGCATTTCGCTCATAATCCGCTCGTTTCGCTGAGACATTTCTTTTGACGCTTTCTGAACTTTTACCGTACTTTCGTTCATTGTTCGGAGTGCGTCGCCGATTTGCCTAGAGCCTTCATTCTGTTCTTCCATTGCGCTCTTGATTTGTACGACGAGCATATCGGTCTCTTTTACGTGCCTAGAAACTTCGCCGAAAGCCTCGCTTGCCTCGTTAGAAGAAGAAACCACGTCTTTTATAGATTCTCGGATTTTAGAGAGCTGTTCGCCGATTGAACGTGACTGTTCACCTGAAGTTTCAGAAAGTTTTCTGATTTCGTCCGCAACTACGCTGAATCCCTTTCCGGCTTCGCCCGCATGAGCCGCCTCGATTGCCGCATTCATGGCAAGAAGGTTAGTCTGCTCCGCAATCGAAGAAATCGCCGAGTTTGCCTCTTCAAGCATTTCACTCTGGCGCTCAATCAAAAGAATCTTGTCGTTTACGTCCTGCTGTTTTGTAAATCCGGTCTGAACGTTATTGTTAAGGGCTTCAAAACTCTGGGCCATTTTGTCTACGGAACTCGTTACGCTTGAAATGTTTCCAATCATCTCCTCGATTGAAGCCGAAGCCTGTGCGACTCCCGACGACTGGTCTTGAACGAGTTCGTCAAGTTCCGTGATGTTGCCCGAAATCTCGTTTACGGCGACTGCCGTGTTTCCTACGCTGCCGCTCTGATTTTCAATCTGCGAGTGAATGCCGTTTATGTTCTGAATAATCTGCGTGATTACGCTTGCTGTGTCTTCCGTTCCTGCCGAAAGGTTTTCGCCGGAATTTGTAAGCTCTTTGTTCGTTCCCTTTATCTCCGCCATGATTTGCTGGAGTTTGTCTAGGAACAAGTCAAAGTGAATGATAAGGTCTCCTATTTCGTCGCGGATAAACAGTTTGCATCTTTTTGTAAGGTCCGCGTCTCCCGTTTCAAGGTCTTTAAGGAAGTTCGTTACGTTTGAGATTCGCCACATGAGCCATGAGATGAATCGGTACATTACGAGCATGAGAAGTGCGATTACTGCAAGAGAGATTGGAAGCATGACCAAAATGGTGTGCGATTTTATTTTTTCTACAACGGACATGCTTCGGGCGATAAAAGCCATTCCCGCGATTTCGCCTGAATTTGATTTGAGCGGAATGTAGAACGAAAGGTACTCGCCTCCGTTGATTTTGTTCGTGCCGTGAAAAGGTTCTCCGTTTTTTAGGACGGTCTGGATAATTTCGCTACTGTCGAGAGTTGTTCCTACAAGGTCGTCTCCTAAACTTGTTGAAACTCGTGTAGAATCTTTAAAAATCGTACATTCCGCAGCATAAGATTCTTTTATCTGGTTTACGAGGTATCCGTTTTCGAGCGAGTATGACGCTACGACTGTTCCGATTGTTTCTCCTTCATGTTCAACTGGAGCTGTTGCCACAATCGAGAAGTCTCCGTCCACATCCTCGTAAGAATAAGAATGATTTCCTCTGAGCGCCTCCTGCACGGATTTGATTGTGGAAAAGTCCGTTCCGATTGCAACTTTATCGTCTTCAAGTTTTGTTCCTGCAATGGCTTTGCCAGAGTTTTCGGTTATTGCGATAAAATCAAGTTTTAGAGTTTCGTTTGCTTTTTCAAGGAAGGCTTGTAGTTTTTCGTCATTTGACTCGTTTATGCCTTGCTCAATGTTGTGCCCTGTCGCAACTAGCTCCACGTCTGATACGAGTCCGTCCAGCCAGTCGTTCAGGGTCATTTCAAGTCCTTTTGCAAAATATGTAAGGTCATTGTCCGTTGATTCGCGGACACCGCTATCAAAAAATTCAAGCTCCACGATTGCAACGCCAGCAACACTTATGACTACAGAAAATGCCAATATAAAAAGTAGCTTTGCCAAAATTGAGATGTTGCGTTTCGCGTTAGTATCAAATCTGTCTAGTTCTTTTTTTTGTTTTGCCATCGTTTTTTGCTCCAAAAATATGAAAATAGTCTTATAGGTTTATTCTCTTTTTTGATATTTGTAAACATCATAACTTAAATTTAATTGAAAAAATCAAAAAAACATGAAAAATAAAAAATTTTTTGAGATTTTTGAGAAAAATTAGAGAGTTGAAAAACTTGTTTTTTTTGCTTGAATAAGCCTTCTTAAAAAAAACTTGCGCGTTTGTCTTTTTTTTGTATAGTTGAATCTGAGGGTTTAAGACTGTTTTAATTCATTTTTTTGTGGAGGCAATTTATGAAAAAAATTCTCAATTCGCTTTTTGCACTTTTGCTCGCTGGAGCAATGATTTTTGGTTTTGCGTCTTGCTCTGACGACGATGATGATGACAAAAAAGAAGCCGAAGTCAATGTTGTTGGAACGTATGCCGTTACAGGCTATACGTATGAAAGTACAGAGGAAGATGGCTCTTCGTATGTTTGTGCGGTTACAATGCCGACTTCTACAAGCCTACACTATGTTGGAACGGACATTGATAAAAGTGACGAGGCTGTTTATGAAAAGCTTGAGTATGATGTGACGGTCACAAAAAACGGCGATGATTACACCGTAACAAAAAACAAATTCAAAGCTGACGGAGAGGATGGTTCTGAAGATCTTTTTAGCGCCATGGAAGACCGTTGGAAGCCAAATGATTCTGACACTGAACATGAAAACAGTTGGGCTGACAGAACCGAAGAATTTGGCATGACTATCACAACCACTGCCGACGGAACTTGGAGCGACAATGAAGAGTCTAAGCCAACTAGCGGAACGTACACCGTTGACAAGGCTAACTCAAAAATCCTTCTTACGACGCTTGTAGACGAAGGTGAGACTCTTACCGAGCCAGAACTCAGCGAACTTCCGTATTCAGACGGAGGCAAGACAATCGTTATGGTTATGAATGATACAGACGAGGAGCATAACTCCACAACGAAAGTCACCATTACCTTAAAAAAGAATTAGCTTAATTTTTTTTTGATTTTTCTTGCACGCTCCCGCTGGGGGCGTGTTTTTTGTCTGTGCGCTTTAGCTAAAGTCCATGATGATTTTTGCGAGCAAAAGCGTTAGAACCACCAGAATCAAAGGCTTTACGATTTTTGAGCCTTTTGTCATTACGAGGCCTGAACCAAAATAGTTTCCGAGCATGTTGCTTGCGGCTGCCACGATTCCCAGCGGAATAAGGACCTGCCCGTGAATCAAAAACACTACGAGAGAAGATACGTTCGTCGCAAGATTTATGACTTTTGTGTGGGCATTCGCATTTTTTACGGGCATTTTTGCAAGAGCCGTAAAAGCGATAATCAAAAACGTTCCGGTTCCGGGACCGTAAAGCCCGTCGTAGCAGCCAATTACAAGGGCGGATGTCATAACGACTGCAAAAGTCTTTGAATTTGCTTTTAGCTCCGCATTTTCGTCTGCCTTAAAAATCTTTCTGTTTAAAACGCAGAACGCTGCCAGTGGAAGCACACCCAAAAGCATGGATTTTAGAACGTTCTCTGGCACGTAAAGCGAGAGCCTTGCTCCAATCGCCGCACCAAAAAATCCGCAGAGCAGGGAAGGAACGGCCAGTTTTGCGACAACGAGCCGCTCTTTTATAAATCTTGCCGTCGTCAAAGCTGTTCCGAATGCGGAAGAAAATTTGTTCGTGGCGATTGCTGAATGAATCGGAAGACCTGCCAAAAGATAAGCCGGGAGCGAAATAAGTCCGCCGCCTGCGATTGAGTCAACGAATCCTGCAACAAAAAGCAAGGGACAAACAATCAAAAAAGTGTAGATAGGCATAAGGGATTTTATCAAAATCTCTTCTATTTTATAAATACTTTTTGAAATAAAATTACTTTATATAGAAACAACACGTTTTCAAGATTTTAGAAATATGTTATCTTTAGAATAATTTAAATTCATAAAAAAAGAGGGGCAATGATGAAACTTTGGGATTCAGGTGCATTCTTTGAGAATGGAAAGTTGGTTGCAAAAAAGGATGGGGACGCTTTAGGCGGTGCTAAAAAGACCATCGCTTATTCGATTTTGCAGAAACACAACACGAGCGGGGACGAGTCAAAATTGAAGATTAAATTCGACAAGATTACGTCTCACGACATTACTTATGTTGGAATTATTCAGACTGCCCGTGCGTCAGGTCTTGAGAAATTCCCGATTCCTTACGTTCTTACGAACTGCCACAATTCTTTGTGTGCTGTCGGCGGAACAATCAACGAGGATGACCACATGTTCGGTCTTACCTGTGCCCAAAAATATGGCGGAATTTACGTTCCTCCGCATCAGGCCGTAATTCATCAGTTTGCCCGCGAAATGCTCGCTGAGTGCGGTGCGATGATTCTTGGCTCTGACAGCCACACGCGTTACGGTGCGCTCGGTACTATGGCGATTGGTGAGGGCGGCGGAGAGCTTGCAAAGCAGCTTCTCGGAAAAACTTACGACGTGAACTATCCTGGAGTTGTCGCGATTTATTTGACTGGAACTCCTGTTCCGGGCGTTGGTCCGCAGGACGTTGCGCTTGCAATCATCAAAGAAGTGTTCGCTTCGGGCTTTGTAAAGAACAAGGTGATGGAATTCGTAGGTCCTGGAGTGGCAAATCTTTCTGCTGATTTTAGAATCGGAATTGACGTTATGACAACCGAAACAACTTGTCTTTCTTCAATTTGGGAAACTGACGGAAAGGTTGAGGAATGGTACGCGATTCATGGTCGTCCTTCTGCATACAAAAAACTTCAGCCGGAGAACGGTGCTTATTACGATGCCGCAATCGAGATTGATTTGAGCGAAATCCGCCCGATGATTGCCATGCCGTTCCACCCAAGCTGCGCATATACAATCGAAGAAGTCAACAAGAATTTGATGGACATTCTTTCAGAGACAGAAAAACGCGCAAAAGTCAGCTTTGGCGACAAAGTTAACTTTACGCTCAAAAACAAAGTGATTGACGGAAAGCTCTACGTTGACCAGGGAATCATTGCCGGATGTGCGGGAGGCGGTTTTGAGAACATTTGTGCCGCTGCCGATATTTTGAAGGGCAAGGACACAGGAAACGGAAAGTTCGTCTTAAGCGTTTACCCGGCTTCTATGCCTGTCTACATGGAACTTATGAAGAACGGTGCTCTTGCTGCCCTTGTTGATACTGGTGCTGTCGTTAAGACTGCATTCTGCGGTCCTTGCTTCGGTGCTGGCGACACTCCTGCGAACGGTGCGTTCTCTATCCGTCATTCTACGAGAAATTTCCCGAACCGCGAAGGCTCAAAAATCCAGAACGGTCAGCTTTCTTCTGTCGCTCTCATGGATGCTCGTTCAATCGCGGCTACAGCGGCAAACAAGGGATTCCTTACCCCTGCGACTGAATTTGACGTTGACTTTAGCGGAAAGAAATATTTCTTTGACAAGACGATTTACGAAAAACGCGTTTATGATTCAAAAGGCGTGGCTCATCCAGAAGTTGAGATTCAGTTCGGTCCGAACATTAAGGACTGGCCTGCAATGAAGCCACTTTCGGACGACCTTCTCGTAAAAGTCGTTTCAGAAATCCATGACCCGGTTACAACAACGGACGAGCTTATTCCATCTGGTGAGACTTCTTCGTTCCGCTCGAATCCGCTTGGACTTGCCGAGTTCACTTTGAGCCGCAAAGATCCTGCTTACGTTGGAAGAGCTAAGGCTGTTCGTGACGGAAGCGACGATGTTAAAGCCGAGGTTAAGGCCGTTGAAGCTGCTTTGGCAAAGGCTAAACCTGAGTTTGCCGGACGCGCCGAGAAGGCAGGGCTAGGAAGCACGATTTTTGCCGTAAAGCCAGGCGACGGTTCTGCCCGCGAGCAGGCTGCAAGCTGCCAGAAAGTTCTTGGCGGTTGGGCTAACATCGCGAACGAGTACGCTACAAAACGTTACCGCTCGAACCTTATCAACTGGGGAATGCTTCCGTTCATTTACAATGACGGAGACAAGAATCTTCCGTTTACGAACGGTGATTACGTATTCATTCCAGAAGTGAAGAAGATGATTTCTGAAAAACTTCCTTCCGTAAAAGCGTACGCTGTAAAAGCTGACGGCACTGTGAACGAGTTTGAGCTTTCTGTTGGCGAACTCACCGACGACGAGCGAAAGATTATCCTCGCAGGCTGTTTGATTAACTTCTACAAGGCGTAATATTTTTGCAGGGTAAGTGAATTTTTTAACTCACTTGCTCTGCGGCATTTTTTATACGGACTTATAAACTCGACATCAAACCTAACAATTAAAAACGAAAATGAAAAATAAATCTGCTTTTTTTAATGGAGTTGCCGCAGGGCTTCCGATTGGGCTTGGCTATTTTGCGGTCGCCTTTTCACTTGGAATTATTGCACGTAAGGCTGGACTCACTCCGCTGCAGGGATTTTTGGCTAGCGTTTTGAATCACGCTTCCGCAGGGGAATACGCGCTTTACACTTCAATTGAGCACGCCGTTTCGTACATTGAGCTTGCAGTCATCACGTTTGTTGTGAACGCACGCTATCTTTTGATGAGCTGCTCGCTGAGTCAAAAAATTTCGCCTGAAACACCCTTCATTCACAGATTTTTTGTTGGCTTTGGAATCACAGATGAGATTTTTGGAGTTTCAATTGCGCAAAAAGGTTTTTTGAATCCGTTTTATAATTACGGGGCTGTTTTTGTGGCATTGCCGCTCTGGAGTCTTGGAACCGCCCTTGGAATCTTTGCGGGAAACATTTTGCCGAATATTGTGGTGGAATCACTTTCCGTCGCACTTTATGGAATGTTCATCGCGATAATAATTCCTGAGGCAAAAAAGAACATGACTGTTCTTGTCGCGGTCATCGTAAGTTTTGCGCTCAGCTTTGCTTTTTCGGTCTTGCCGCTCGTAAAAAATCTTTCTGCCGGCAACAGGACGATAATCCTCACCGTAGTGATTTCTGCCGTTCTTGCATATTTAAAGCCAGTCGAGGAAAACTCATGAAAGAGAATCTTTATATCTATATTTTTGTGGCTTTTGTAGTCTCGTATTTGATTCGTGTTCTGCCACTCACGCTGATTCGTAAGCCGATTAAAAATCGTTTTATCCGTTCTTTTCTATATTATGTGCCTTACGTGACGCTTTCTGTAATGACTTTTCCCGCGATTCTGGAAGCGACGAGCAATCAGCTTGTTGGTGCGTTGGCTCTGATTTGCGGTCTTGTGCTTGCTTTTTTTGGTGCATCGCTTTTTCCTGTGGCGATTTTGTGCTGCCTTGTAGCCTTCGTGAGCGAATATTTTCTTTTGAACGTGAATTTTTAGACCGAATGTCAAGTTTTTTAATCAGCTAAAAAAATGTGTTCACTACCAAAAAGCACGTCTGCTTTTGCAACATAGTTGCTCGGAGAATCGCTAAAAAACTGGCTCACAGTTTTTTCTGGCAAAGCCGTGAACCACGCATAAAATGCTGTCGTTCCCCTTATCAGATTCTCAAAAAATTAATTTGTTTTATTCAAAAAACAGACTTAAAATAATCTCTATTATAAAAGACGATTTTGTTAAAAAATGGCTATTTTGGGATTTCCCCGCATTTGACAGAATTGTTTTAATATCGGAGGTTATATATGAAAAAACTTGCTGCATTGATGTTGGGTTGCGCTATGGTTATGGGCGTAACTGGCTGTTCTAAAAAAGAGGCTGCAAAGCCTGCCGATACTTCTGGCGGCGGAGAATTTGACGAGTTGATTGCTGCCGCAAAGGCTGAAGGTGAGCTTGTAGTTTACGGTTCATGCGAGGAAGAATATCTTTCTGCGGCCGTAAATCACTTTACCGAGCTATACGGAATCAAAACGAGCTATCAGCGACTTTCTACTTCTGAAGTTTACACGAAGATTTCTGAGGAAGCCGGAACGCCATCTGGAGACGTTTGGTTTGGAGGCACGACAGACCCTTACAACGAGGCTGTTGCCGCAGGTCTTCTCGAAAGCTACGACGCTAAGAACGCAAAAAATCTTATAAACTCATCTTACAAGGATTCTGGAAACTGCTGGTACGGAATCTACAAAGGAATTCTTGGATTCATGGTGAACACAGAGGAACTTACTCGCCTGGGGCTTGAGGCTCCAAAAGGTTGGGACGACTTGCTCAAACCTGAGTACAAGGGACTCATTATGATGTCAAACCCAAACACAGCCGGAACAGCAAAACTCGTAATCAACACGATGGTTCAGATGAAAGGCCATGATGAGGCAATGGAATACTTTAAGAAACTTGATCAGAATGTTGCGCAGTATACAAAATCTGGTTCGGGACCTTCAAAAATGGTTGGTCCTGGAGAATGTGTAATCGGTGTTGGATTCCTTCACGACGGAATTTATCAGATTCTCAACGGATACGAGAATATTGGGCTTGTAGTTCCTTCTGACGGAACTTCTTACGAAATTGGTGCAACAGCAATCTTTAAGGGCACAAAGCACCCGAACGCAGCTAAGCTTTGGCTTGAGTATGCTTTGTCTCCTGAGTGCGTAAACCTTGCAAAAACTTCAGGTTCTTACCAGTTCCTTGTTCTCTCAAATGCCGAGCAGCCAAAAGAGGCTCAGAAATTCGGTCTTGATATGAACAACACGATTTCTTACGACTTTGACGATGCAAAGAAAAACAGCGCCAAATACGTTGAAGATTTCTTTGCCGCATTGGAGTCTGCTTCGACCGACACTACACGTTTCAAGACAAAATAACTTGAAAAAGAAGAACCGCTAGAAATAAATAAGGCAGGGATTCCGTATTATAAACTTACAGGTGTAAAAAAATTGTCTGCACTACCGCAAAAAAATGTTTTTGTTCACGCGGTGCAAGGTATAAGGAACCTTATTAACGCCGCAAAGCGGCTCACCTTGCAAACGTTCACAAAAGCCATTTTTTCGCTCTCGTTCCGACAATTTTTTTAGTCAGTTTGCTCATAATGCGGAGCCCCTGATAAATAAGGAAATTAAGGATGATAAAAAAATCTGTTGAACACCTCCATTACCGTTCAACAGATTTTTCGTCAATCTTAATTTTCTTGGACTTTTTACGGTTATTCTTTTGATTTTAAAATATTCAAAAAAAATAGGAGATATTTATGGCTACTGCACAAGGTGCACAGCTTGAACGCAAGAAATTCTTTGCTGACCCGATTATGCTCACAATGATTGGAGTTCTGCTGGTATTCCTTGCGTTATTCATTCTGTACCCGCTTCTTATGGTTCTGCTCGACAGTTTTTATTCAGAAGGGGCGGTTTCGTTAGGAGTTTTTAAGCGAATCCTGAGCCTTAGCCGGTTTAGGACAGCTTTTACAAATACATTGGTCTTGGGGTTCATTACAGGAATCTTTTCTACCGCAATCGGACTTTTGTTCGCTTACGTTGAAGTTTACGTTAAATTGAAGCGAAAAGTTCTTTCGACGCTGTTCAAACTCGTTTCGATGTTGCCGATTGTCTCGCCGCCGTTCGTGCTTTCTCTTTCGATGATTATGCTTTTTGGGCGAAGCGGAATCATTACGCGTTCACTTTTACATATTTACGACTCTGACGTTTACGGCTTAAAAGGAATCGCAATCGTTCAGATTATGACGTTTTTTCCTGTGTGCTATCTTATGCTCCGCGGACTTTTGAAGAACATCGATCCGTCTTTGGAAGAAGCCGCACGCGACATGGGCGCTTCAAGATTCAAAGTTTTTACGAGCGTTACGCTGCCTCTCATGCTTCCAGGACTCGGAAACGCATTCCTCGTAACGTTCATTGAATCTGTCGCGGACTTTGCAAATCCAATGCTCATCGGCGGTTCTTACGATACTCTCGCCACGACGATTTACTTGCAGGTAACCGGTGCTTACGATGCGACTGGTGCCGCTGCAATGTCTGTCGTTCTTCTCTCGCTCACGGTCGTTCTCTTCCTGATTCAAAAATACTATCTTGAGTCAAAGACTGCCGCCACTTTGAGCGGAAAAGCCAGCCGTCAACGCATGTTAATAGAAGATAAAAGCGTTCGCTATCCGCTTTCGGTAATCTGCGGTTTTGCTTCGGCATTCGTTCTTTTGATGTACATAATGGTTCCGTTCGGGGCAATGTTCACTCTTTGGGGACGAAACTATCACCTTACGTTCAAATGGTTCTCTTATCTTTTTAGAACGTCTGGACTTAAAGCTTTTAGGGACTCATTCATGCTTTCTCTTATTGCCGCTCCGATTACGGCGTTTCTTTCGATGGTGATTTCTTATCTTGTCGTAAAGAAAAATTTTAAGGCAAAGGGATTTATTGAATTCGTCTCGATGCTTGCAATGGCGGTTCCTGGAACAGTTTTGGGTATTGGCTACATTCGTGGATTTGCGAACGGACTTTTCCGCACCGGTGTTATGAGCGGTCTTTACGGAACTGGGCTCATTCTTATCATCGTGTTTATTGTGCGCTCACTTCCTACGGGAACGCGAAGCGGAATTTCTGCTCTCAGGCAAATCGACAAATCGATTGAGGAAAGTGCTTACGACATGGGAGCCGGTTCTGGCCGAGTCTTTATGACGGTAACGCTGCCTCTTATTCGTGATTCGTTCTTTAGCGGTCTTGTAACGGCGTTTGTCCGAAGCATTACGGCTATTTCTGCAATCATTCTTTTGGTCACTCCTAATTATCTTCTTATTACCTGTCAGATTAACGAACAGGCGGAGAAGGGAAGTTACGGAATTGCGTGTGCGTATGCCACCGTGCTGATTGTGATTACTTACGGGGCTGTTCTTATTATGAACACTCTCATAAAATATTTGGGTGCGAGCCGCCCTGTAAAATATAAATGATAAAATGTCATTCCGAACTCGGCAGTTTTCGTTTTTGTTGCCGCTTTGATAGGGAATCTACATTCAAATAAAAAAGGATTTTTTTATGGCAGATAAAGAAAAAAAAGGTGTGCGACTTGAGCACATTTCAAAAATATATCAGGATCCGAAGACCGGAAAAGATTTTTACGCGGTAAAAGACACAACCCTTAATATTAAGCCAGGAACGTTCGTAACGCTTTTGGGGCCTTCTGGCTGCGGAAAAACCACGACTCTCCGTATGATTGCCGGTTTTGAAAGCCCGGACGAGGGCGAGATTTACCTCGGAAACGAAGCGATTAACGCTCTTCCGCCGAACAAGCGCGACACTGCGATGGTTTTCCAGAGTTACGCCCTTCTTCCGCATTACAACGTTTTTGACAACGTTGCCTATGGATTAAAAATCCGCAAAGTGCCTAAAAACGAGATTCAAGAGCGTGTCATGGGAATCCTTAAGCTTGTTGAGATGGAAGGAATGGAAAGTCGCATGACGAACCAGCTTTCGGGCGGGCAGCAGCAGCGTGTGGCTCTTGCCCGCGCTCTTGTAATGGAGCCAGGCGTGCTTTTGTTTGACGAGCCGCTTTCAAATCTTGACGCAAAACTTCGCGTTACTATGAGGACTGAAATCCGAAAAATTCAGCAGAAAGTGGGAATCACTGCCGTTTACGTAACTCACGACCAAAGCGAAGCGATGAGCATTTCGGACGAAATCATCATTATGAGCAAGGGAAAAGTTGAGCAGATTGGTTCTCCGCGTGAGATTTACTACAAGCCTAAAAATAAATTCATCGCGGACTTTATTGGCGAGGCGAACTTTCTTGATGCCGAAGTAAAATCTGCGTCGGAAGAAAAAGCTCTTATTTGCGTTTGCGGGCACGACATGACCGTTAACAACTACATTGGTGCAAAGGAAGGCTCTTCTGTTTCGCTTGTGCTTCGTCCTGAGAATCTTAAACTTTCTGATTCTGGCACTTTGAAGGGAAAAGTTGTTCTTTCTACGTTCATGGGCGCTTACCAATACTATCAGGTTGACGTTGATGGAAAAATCGTTCAGATTACGGACTACAATCCGCTTAACCGAAAAACTTACGGGTTTGGCGAAACTGCTTATTTGGACTTTGACCCGTCCGGAGTCTACATTCTGTAATTGAAAACTTTTGGCTGCCATTTTGTGTGGCAGTCTTTTTTTTACATTTCTTCCACGATATTTTTATAAACTATTTCAGAAAATCTTAAAATCATATAAAATTGGATTATGGATGAAATTGAACAAAAAAATATTGCTGTTTTAATAGACGCAGACAATACACCGTGCAAGCAGCTTCGCTCTATTTTGCAGGAAATTGCCGTGCACGGACATATAATCACAAAGCGTGCCTACGGAGATTTTTCGCTTCCTACGCTCAAAAACTGGAAGAATGAGCTGAATGACAACGCGATTATTCCGGTTCAGCAGTTCGCTTACACGCAAGGAAAAAATTCCAGCGACAGCGCGATGATTATTGATGCGATGGACTTGTTGTACACCGACAAGTACGATTCAATCGCGCTCGTTACGAGTGATTCTGATTTTACAAAACTTGCGACGCGACTTCGAGAGAGTCAGATTTACGTTTTTGGAGTCGGTCAGAAAAAAACTCCGCAATCATTCATAAGTGCTTGCGATGACTTTATTTACATTGAGAATCTCGGAAACGAGGAAGAAAGTTCCGCGGAAGATGATGCAGCCTTTGCCGCTCAGAAGCGCAGAAGTCACAAAGCCGCGGACAAGCCTAAAAAATCATTCTTCGGGCTTATTCGCCGCAACGCGAACGGTGAAGTTGCTATGAGCGACCGGCAGTTTAGAAAAATCTTCAAACTTTTGAATACAGCTTACGACAAATACGCGGACGAAACGGGTTGGGCAGACGTTAGCGCCGCCGGCTCGTTCTTTAAGAGGCAAGACCCAGGTTTTGATACGGTTGATTACGGATTTAGAAAACTTACCGACCTAATCGAATATTTTGACGATGATTTTGAGATGAAAAAAGAATCCGCGTCAACTCGCCGGCACGTTACTTTTTATTATCGCCCGATTGTAAAAAACTGACAAAGAAAACTGCTGGTGCATTATAAACTTGTAAATGTAAAAAAAATTGTCTGCACTACCGCG
>NZ_JPUF01000044.1 GCF_014737315.1 Treponema zioleckii
AACGGCTTTTGCGAACGTTTGCAAGGTGAGCCGCAAAGCGGCATCAATAATTTTCCTTACACCTTGCACCGCGTGAACAAAAACGATTTTTTTGCGGTAGTGCAGATAATTTTTTGCTTTTACAAGTGAATCCGAACAGTTCAGACTTCAACGAAAGCGTGGCGTTGACAAGTGCTGTATTTTTATTCATAATTTATGCATAAAAATACAATCTTGAGGTTTTGTAACAGTGAAGGAAAAAGCAAGCCGGCTTAAAAGCATTCGTAAATTAATCAAATCAAACCGCATAGAAAGTCAGGACGAACTTTTAAGCCATCTTTTGAAAGAAGGTTACGAAGTAACACAAGCAACACTTTCGAGAGATTTAAAACTACTAAAAGTCGGAAAAATTTCAGACGGACACGCAGGCTACGTTTACACACTCCCAGGCGAAGACGAGCGACTCGAAAGCGAACAAATTTACGTGCAGGATTTTTTGCGCGGTTACGTCAGCATCGACTGGAACGCGAACATAGTCGTAATCAAAACATTCGGCGGCCACGCGGACGCGGTTTCTAACGCGCTAGACAACATGAACATGGACGAAATTCTAGGCACAATCGCAGGAGAAAACTGCATTTTCGCATGTCTAAAAGAAGGCGTTACCGGAGAAGACTTTATGTCGGCCCTAAAAGAACGAATCCCGGATTTGGACGAATAAAAACGGAAACGCCAAGACTTTTCTTTTCAATATTAAAATCAACTTGTGCGTTTCCCGTCAGAAATGCCTTAGTCAGTTTTGCTCTGCAAAACTGAGCGGAACGACAAAAAGAGTTTTCGGTTCCTAAAAAAATACTGTCGTTCCCCAACGCACAAAACCATGCCTAGCCCTGGGTGTAAGAGCGGCAAAGCCGTCCCGCAAGGGATGAAGGCGAAAGCCGGAACTCTGGAACACAGGGAATGCAAGAAATCTCGCGGCGCTGAAAAATCACTCTGCTTCCACAAGTTGATTCGCTCCATGACTGTCGCTCCATGCTGTCGCTCCAAAAATATTCTTAAAATTTTCTTTTGATTTTTTAAAATTTCGGTGTAGAATCTCTTGTATGAGTACAATAAAAATTTCATTTCCTAACAACATTACAAAAGATTACGAAGTTCGAACAAAGGGACTTAATATTTTGGAGAATTTCGGCGGCGATGCATCAAAAATAATTGCAATAAAAGTTAACAACGAAATTATGTCGCTTTGTCGCCCGATTCGGGTTTCTTGCGCCGTGGAGCCAGTTTTTGCTTCTTCACGTGCCGGGGCTGAGATTTACAGGCGGTCGCTTTGTTTTGTCTTGGCAGTTGCGGCTCACAGACTTTTTCCAAAAACTCGCCTCTTGGTAGGACATTCTCTCGGCTACGGATATTACTACACTCTTGACAGGGAAGTTCCAATCACAGATGTTGAAATCAAAAATCTTGATGCCGAAATGCGAAAAATCATTGCGGCGGACATGCAGATTCTTACGGAGCATATTTCTTACGAAGAGGCCTGCGAGACTTTTGAAAAACTCAATCTGATTGAAACCCGAAAGCAGCTTGAATGTCGCTGAAAGCCACGCATTCTCGTGAATAAAATTGATGATTCTGAATTTGCGGACATTTATTTTGGTCCGCTCGTTCCGACTACAGGATTCTTAAAGCTTTTTGAACTTCGCCCTTACGGTGACGGATTCCTTTTGAGATTTCCGCCTACAACCGAGCCGGAGCATATTACGGAGTTCAAGGACAATCCGAAGATTTTTGAGGTTTACAAAAATTACAAGGAATGGGGAAAGCTTATCGGAGTGACTTCGGCAGCGGCTCTGAACGAAATTATCGTAAAAGGAAAAATCAACGACTTTATCGATATTACCGAGACGTTCCAGGCTCAGAATTACGCAAAAGTGGCAATGCAGATTCACAAGCGAAAGAACGTAAAAGTTGTTTTGATTGCGGGGCCTTCTTCTTCTGGAAAAACCACTTCGGCAAAGAAAATCGCTCTCCAGCTTCAGGCGCTCGGTTACAATCCGCATGTCTTGAGTCTTGATTCCTACTACGTTGGCAGGGAAAAAAATCCGAAAGATGAATTCGGAAATTATGACTACGAATGTCTTGAAGCTCTGGATATTCCGCTTTTGAATCAGAATCTCGTTGATTTGTTCGACGGCAAGGAAATTGATGTTCCTTCGTACAATTTTGATTTGGGCTCACGCTATTATACCGGCGAAAAAATGAAGCTGAATGAAAATGACATTCTGATTATGGAAGGAATTCACGGTCTTAATGACAAGCTCACGCCTCTGATTAAACCGGAATTCAAATTCAAGATTTATCTTTCTGCCCTTACGCAGCTCAATCTTGACGACCACAACCGCGTTCCGACCAGCGACAACAGACTTGTACGCCGAATCGTGCGCGACGCGAACTTTAGGGGAAAGCCTGCGGCAGAAACAATCAGCATGTGGGACAACGTTCAAAAAGGTGAACGGCTGCATATTTTCCCGTTCCAGAACAATGCGGACGCTGTTCTGAACACGGCTCTTGATTACGAGCTTCCGGTTCTAAAAGTTTACGTTGAGCCAGCTTTGCGTGCGGTAAAACCAAATCAGCCGGAATACACGGAATCCTGCAGGTTGCTCCGATTCCTCGCGCAGTTTGACGCGATTCCGTCGGACTATGTTCCTAAGCAGTCGATTATCCGAGAGTTCATCGGTGGTTCATCGTTCAAATACTAGCACAACGCTTACTGCGCAAGGCTGATTATTGCACGGCGGAAGAGGATTTCTTCTTTCGCCTCTTTTGATTTTTTGTCGAATGAAGAATCAGAAGATTTTAATTCGCCTGCAAGGTTTGCGATGCACTCTTCAACTTGCCGTCTGTCGTAGCCCATTTCGGAGAGGGCTTTTATAACGTCGGCATATTCGCCGCCACGGTTCGGGCTTTGTTTTGCGGCGGACGGCAAGTCTTCATCCAGCGTGAGTTTTCCTTTTAAGGCAAGGAGCATTTTTTGGGCGGTCTTTTTTCCGAGGCCTGGGATTTTTTCGAGGGCAGCAAGGTCGCCTGAATCAAGGGATGCCACCAGCTGTTCGCGGGCAATAGAGCTCATAATTTTTATGGCGCTTTTTGGTCCAACGCCGTCAACTTTGTTAAGGTCAAAAAAAAGGTCACGGTCTTTTGAAGATGAAAATCCAAACAAAATCATCGCATTTTCCGTATGCTGAAGCCACACGTAGACTTTTGCGCGCTCACCCACGTTCGGAAGTGCGTCAAGCGATGTGTCGGGCATGGTAATATCCCATTCAATGCCATTGTTTTCAATAAAAACTTTTTGCGGAAATTTTCCAGTAATTGTTCCAGAAATTGAATTAAACATAAATATATAATAGAAGAAAAACGGAAACGCTACTAGTTGGCTTTGAGAATTAAGGTTGATTCTTAGCGTTTCCCGACAGTTTTTCTAACGAAAAACTGTCGCTTTGGTGGGGACACTTGCAGGAGCTTCAACCTCGCCGCGACAAGCACGGCAGCGAGGTTGAGAGGCAGTTTTGTTGCTCGCGCGTCGCGAGCAACTTTGGGGAAGAGCGAGTCAACTTGTGCGGTTCCTGCGAGTTTTTCTGTCGGAAAACTGTCGCTTTGGTGGAGACACTTGCAGGTGTCCACCAAACGCGGCGGCAAGCAAGGCCGCGTTTCGTGGGGGCAGTTTTGTTGCTCGCGCGTCACGAGCAACTTAAAGGGGGACGAGTCAACTTGCACATTCGCAGACCACCTCACGTATTGGGCTTTGCGTTTTATTAGGCAGTTCACAAACGTATTCGGTGGACGGGGGCAAGGAGTTTTCCTTACGCTTGTGCTGGTTGTGGTTTCGACTCCGCTCAACCACCACAGCCAGTGAGCAACGGTCGCTGAGCGGAGTCGAAGCGTAAATTTCCTTGTGCGTGAAGAAAAACGTTTTTACGGTAATGCAGACAATTTTTACACTTTCAAGTTTATAATGCGGAAGGCGTGTACTTCCTATATCATCATCTTGCTTTTTCAGTTATAATAAATGAATGAGCTATAAACGTTTTTTTACCGCATCTATTTTTTTTGCACTGATTTCTGCTTTTTTTAACTCTTGCGCAACAACGGAATCGGCGGCGGGACAAACTCCACAGGAAATTCAAACTTCTAAACACGAAAAGGACAAGACTGAACATACAAAACACGATAAGTCACAGGCAGAAGAAAGGGAGTCCGAAATAACACTTTTATTCGCAGGTGACATTATGGCGCACGGAACGAATTATAAATTCCCCGACTTTGACAGAATCTGGCGCGACATTGCACCGCTTGTAAAAGAAAGCGATTTGGCTTTCGGAAACATTGAGGCCCCGGTTGCGGAAAATCTTCCGTGGAGCACTTACCCGAACTTTAACATGCACCAAAGCTACGTTGAGGCGGCGATAAAAATCGGGTTCAACGTGTTCTCGCTCGCAAACAACCACACGAACGACCAGTTTTTGCAGGGAATCGTAGAAACAAAAAAATACTTTGACGCACGTGAGGGGATTTGGTCTTCGGGGTTAAAGGCAAAAGCCGGTGATCCGCTAACTTATGCCGTAATCGACAAAAACGGCTGGAAAATTCTTTTTGTGGCGATTACGGAGATTTTAAATACGCCTGCAAATTCTGCAAACATCAACTATATTCCGGCCCAGGGAGCAAAACGTGAAAAGCTAAAGGCGGAACTCAAAAAACTCCGGGAAGAAAATCCGTGCGACCTTTTTGTTTTTTCTGTTCACTGCGACGAACCTGAATACGTCCACACAATAAAAGGAAGCCAAAAAGAATTTTACCGCTCGCTTATTTCGGAATGTGACGTTGATATAATTTGGGCGAACCATCCGCACATCGTTCGCGAGTGGGAAAAAGCCGTTGTGCAAACACCCAACGGTCAAAAAGAAGCGTTCATAATGTATTCCAACGGAAACACGATAAGCGCGCAGCGCACAAAGCCATCTTTTTCAAAACCAGAAACAGAAAGAGACAATACCGGCGACGGGCTTATAATAAAATTAAAATATGCTAAAATAATAAAAGAAAATAAAAATGGTGAGAAAGTTTCTGCAGTTTCGTCAAAAGCAAAACTCAGCGGAAGCGAGCATTATTTTATCACCACGTTCATCGCACCGTCTGGTCAATATGTGATAAAACTTCTTGATGATGATTTTATAAACACGCTCGACCGCGCAGAAAATACGACTTGGGCAAAATATCTTGCAGAGCGTAAAAAAATTATGGAGAAAATACGGGAAAAAAGCATTTATTAGCGAATCTAATTGATATTCAATACACTAGCTTTTTTGTCAATTTTAATTAAACAGCGAATAAAGGAATATTATGGCTATAGATTATCAAAAATTACCAGTTTACGAACAAAAAGAGTTAATTTTAAATTCACTCAAAGACAATCAGGTTATTGTCGTTCAAAGTCCTACAGGAAGCGGAAAAACCACGCAGATTCCTGTGATTCTGCACGAGGCAGGATTTTCGCAAAACGGAATGATTGCCGTCACTCAGCCTCGAAGAATCGCTGCCTTGAGCGTTTCGGAATTCATCGCAAAACAGTTGCACACAACGTATCCGGGACTTGTCGGTTACAAAATGCGCTTTGAAGACAAAACTGACGCAACTACAAAAATCAAGATTATGACTGACGGAATCTTGCTGCAGGAAATGAAACTTGACCCGTGGCTTAGGAATTATTCCGTGATTATGGTTGACGAAGCGCACGAACGAAGCCTTAACATCGATTTTGTTCTGGGACTTTTAAAGCGAGTCCTAAAAGAGCGCAAAGATTTTAAAGTCATCGTTTCGAGCGCAACAATGAACGCAGAGGCATTTTCAAAATATTTTGACGGCGCGCCAATCGTTACGATTGAAACACAAACTTTCCCGGTCACAATGGTTTACGACCCTCCGATGGGAAAAACCACAACAACTACTGCAAGCGGCTCTGAAATGCTTCTTGCAAAAATAGAAAGTACGATTGACCGCGTACTCGACAACAAAGAAGATGGCGACATTCTTGTTTTTCTTCCAGGCGAAAAAATCATCCGCGACTGTGTAAAACGCCTTTCGTACGCTTCTTTTAGGCATAAAATCCATATCGTGCCACTTTACGGCCGTCTTCCAAAAGAAGAACAGGAACGAGTTTTTGACCCGGCACCGTTCGGCCGAAAAAAAGTCGTAATCTCAACGAATATCGCTGAAACTTCAGTTACAATCAATGGTGTAACCACCGTAATCGACTCAGGGCTTGCAAAAATGAATTATTACAGCCCGCGCACATTCACTTCGAGCCTGGACGAAACTCCTGTAAGCCGCGCAAGCTGCAACCAGCGGCGAGGGCGCGCAGGGCGAACTTGTCCGGGAACTTGTTACAGACTTTACAAACGTGAAGATTTTGAAAGCCGCGAAGAATACACCGTGGAGGAAATTTACCGCACAGATTTGAGCGAAGTCGTTCTCCGCATGAGCGAGCTTGGAATCACGGATTTTGAAAGTTTTGATTTTATCTCTCCGCCGGACAAAGAAGGCATTCGCGGGGCTGTAGAAACATTGAATCTTTTGAATGCGCTCAACGAAGACAACACGCTTTCTTCAATCGGAAAGATGATGGTCGAATTCCCGCTTGAACCACGCGTGAGCCGAATCATCGTCGAAAGCATAATGCGTTACCCGGACGTTTTGGACGAAGTTCTTATTGCGGCAAGTTTTATGAGCACGCATTCACCGTTTATTCTTCCTCCGGGCGAAGAAACCGACGCACGAAAAGCTCACCACGCATTCAGGGACATTCAGGGCGACTTTGTTTCGTATGTAAAACTTTTTAGGACTTACCAAAGCATGAAAAATCAGGAGAGATTCTGCAACAACAACTATCTCGACTACAGGGTAATGTCTGAAATTGCAAACATCAAAACACAGCTCGAAGAAGAAGTGAGCGCACTCGGAATTCCGGTTTCTGGCGGCGGAAGCATGGACGATTATTTGTGCTGCATTGCAAGCGGAATGATTCAGTTCGTGTGCATCCGCGAGGGCAAAGAAAATTACCGAAGCCTTACGGCAGACCACATTTCGATTCACCCAGGCTCAAGTATGTTCCGAAGCGACCCGCTGTTCATCGTTGCGGGCGAAATCGTGCGCACTTCCAGAACGTTCGCAATGAGCGTCTCGCCGCTTACAAAGGCACTTTTGGCTCACATTTCGCCAGAGCTTGAGTACAGGCTGAATCAGGCACGAGGAAAACGAGGCCGCTCTCTTACAGGAAATCTTGAATACAAAGGCTCTACGTTCAGAGATTCGAACGGAAAACTTTTGGGCAAGAACGACGGACGATTCGGCGGAAAGAGCCAAAAATCAAAAGATGACAATATTATTACGCTCGGCGGAATTTCATTTGATATTGAAAAAATCAAGGGCAAAAAAGTCCTCACGCTTCCGTTCGAGAAATTCAAGACTGCACTCAATCAGGAAACTGACCAGAACAAGATGGCGGCAATCGCAGGAATCCGAGGAAAGATTCTCATGGGCGGCGGCTACACCCTGCTCACCGGCGAAAAAGTCGAGCTAATCTCAAAAATCACAAAGGCACTCAATCTCAATATCGTTGACGAACGGGCATGGCCTAAAAAACTCAACATCAATATTGCGGAAGAAGGCGGCATTGAGACGCTTTTCTCTACTTTGGGCTATACGCTTCGCGTTACGCAGGCAAAAACAAAAACAAAAGAACTTGGATTCATAACGCTCTTTAGCGATGGCAAGGGAACTTATTGGTTCAAAGTGAGCCGAGGCTTTGCGACGGCATTGAACGAAAGTCTTTCGAGTCTCGAAACGTTAATCGACGAAACCGCGGTTGCGCTCACCCCGGAGCAAAAAGCAAAAGTGAACGTTCTTTACCGCACGCTGAACGGCTTGTATGAGTAAAAGGAAGTGCTACAAGTTGATTTTTAAAATAAAAATTTACTTGTGCACTTCCCTCCAGTTTTCTAAAGAAAACTGGAGCAGTCTACTAAGTCGATTTTTAAAATAAAAATTTGCTTGCGCACTTCCCTCAAGTTTTCTAAAGAAAACTTGAGCAGTCTACTAAGTCGATTTTTAAATAGAAATTTACTTGTGCATTTCCCTCAACTTTTCTAAAGAAAACTTGGGCAGTTTACTAACTTGATTTTTAAATACGATTTTTTGAGAAAGAGAGTTTTTCAAATGAAAAAGATTGTTTTTATTTTTCTTCTGCTTGTGCAATTTTTGTACAGCTTTTCTGAAGCGTCTGAATCACCGTTAAAACAGATTATTGAAATCGAAAACGCAAAGCAGTCTTTTTCAAAAATGATGACAAGCGCAGCAAGCTACACAGAAAAAAAAGCACTCGCAAAAGACATCAAAAAAAAGACAGAGAATCTTGGAAAAAACACATACACCGCAAACTCGGACACAGGAGACTTTACGCTTGCAATATCTCAGGAAACAGGTGCGTCCGTAATGTTTTATTTTGACGGAAACCTGATTTATGACGAACAATTTTCACTGACGAACATACAGCAAAAAATGATTACGAGCGCAAAGCTCACTTACAAAGTCGAAGCTCACCCTACACTGCCTTCCACGTATATTTTTTCGCTAAAAAAGATTTCTTTTTTGAATTCCAAGGGAACGATTCTTCTAAAAAAAGAATTTGTGCAAAAGACAGCTCAATATCAATACCCGATTCTTACGCTTTTTGACCCAAAGACTCTCGATTTTTTGGAAGAAGAACAAAAAAAGACTTTGCAAATCGAAGAAACAAATGAAGAAACAGAATCAGATACAGAGGAAAGAGTTGTGCAGGGATTTTTTATCAACTTTCCGATTTCGGTATTCGCAAAGAACGGCAAAGTCCACAGCACTGGAATCGGCATTTCCGCTGACTTTTGTTTTCCCTTAAATGTGATTATCGGCGGAACCCTCGGCGTAAGTTTTGAAGAATCAAATGACTTTGATGATTTTCTCGATTTTTTGGGATTACTTTTTGGCAATCCATTAGACGATGATTTTAATAAAGGCGAAAAACACGGGGAATACTACGGCTACGTCCTTTCACGATTCGGTTTTTATGTGCCGACCAGCTCAATCATTTCATTCAAAATATTTTCGCAAGCCGGCTTTTTTGCAAAAGAACCTGTTATTGGCGGCGGAATGAACTTTTTGCTGCATAAACCGCTAGAAGATCATACCACCGTCGGACTCATGTTAGGCTACTCGCACTTGGTAAAACCAGACACTTCGGCCATGCAAAAATACAGCCTCGGTCTGTTCTTTACCCAACAATACTAATGTTTTAGCGGCGGAGGTGTTCGTTTTCCATGCGCCATTTTATACAGCGGTTGAGGTAGTCAACGTATTCCTCGTTTTTGCACATACCTTTTCCCTGAACGTCAGAAATCTTCGCAACATCCTGACCATTGCACTTCGTTACTTTCATTACAATATTGAGGGCAGGAACATCCGTATCGTTCGAAATATACGTTCCGATTCCGAACGCAAGCTTTGCCTTATCCTTAAAATATTCGTAAAGTTTTGTAGCCCGCTCAAAATCAAGGCTATCGCTGAACAGCAAAGTCTTTGTTTTTGGATCAATTCCGAGCTTTTTGTAGTGTGCGAGCATTTTTTCGCCCCAAAGGAACGGGTCTCCAGAATCGTGTCGAACGCCGCTAAAAAGTGTGGCGTAAGTGAGCTGGAAGTCACGCAAGAAACAGTCGGTCGTAATTGTGTCAGTCAAGGCAGTACCATTCAAAATTCCGTATTCTTTTACCCAAGCATCAAGCGCGTACCAGTTTGAGTAAGCCGGATTGTGCTTGTGATTTCCCTGTCCAGAACACATAATCCACTCATGGGCCATAGTACCAACCGGAGTGACGTTATGTTTTTTGGCAAGTTCAACGTTGCTCGTTCCAACAAAAAATGATTCCTTAAATTGAGAATTCATCTCCTTCAATTTTTGAACGGCGTAATCCTGCGCCTCGTAAGAAAGCCTTCGCCTAAGACCAAATTCACTGAACGAGCCGATTTTGTATGAATCATCGATGAGCTTTGCACATTTTTCGTCGAATTTTCGTTTGAACTGAGCCAAAAGTTCATCGTAATCGTAAGCCATTCTAAAATAAACTTCGTTAACAATCGAAAGAATCGGGATTTCGTACATTGAAGTGTTGAGCCAAGTTCCACAAGCCTCAATGTTAAGCCCGCAAGGAGAATCCGTGTTTATCGTAAAATCCTTGTAGCGAGGATGCCACAAGCGCAAAAAATCAACGTAAGAACCTTTTATCCATCTTATTCCGTCAAGATACTCAAGCTCTTCCTCAGTAAAACGCAGTTTACAAAAAAGATTAACCTGATTTTTGATTTCCTCAACCATCTCTGGCGTAAATTTTACGTCAGTATTGCGACACTTGAACGTCCATGTGGTTTTGTACTCACTGAACTGATGGTAAATTGCCTGCCCCATAGAAAATTTGTAGGCATCCTGCGACAACAGACTGGTTATTATCTGTTCCATTTTTAATTCCTCTCTTTTTTATTTTGCGTCAGCAGCAGTTGACGTTTTTTTATTTTTTTCAGGATCGATTCCAAGAATTTTGGCAGCTTTAAAAGCCATCGCGTTTCGTTTTTTAGCCTCCGGGTCGGCCTGGCTAGCCAAATCTTTTACGAAAGAATCACAATTTGAGTAGCGTCCTTTCGCATACATGTCAAGTCCAGTTCCGATTGTAGAAACATCTTTGTGCTGGAGATATTTTAACGTTATGTCCGCAAAAGCAGAATTGTTGTATTTTGCAAATTCTTTTCCCAATGCGTAGCGAAGTGACTTTCGCCTGTCATCTTTTAAGGTTTCCTCCGCAAGGGCAAGAATCTCGTTCATTCCAGTAGAACCGTTTTCCAAAAGGGCAGCGGCAACACGAGAGCGAGTATCATCGCTCACCTTTTTTTCGGTAATCTGTTTTACAAGATATTCATTGCCTTCCGAAGTGTTAAGCTCGGCAAGAACTGCGTAGCACTGATTTTTTATCGTTCGCTCAGGGTCGTTTTTTGCACGGTAAACCAAGTAAGAAACGGCTGAAGTCATTTTCTGTTTTTTGATTGTGTCAATCGCCTCTTTTCGAACCTTCCAGTGATCGTCGCGCACAGCCTGCAAAATGACTTTCTGCGCATCAGAAGTCGTAAAATAAGAAAGTCCCTTTATAACGTAGGTACGAAGATTCGGGTCTTTTTCGCCGTAAAGCTCGGTAAGAACGTCAACGGCATCGCTTTTTTGCATCGCGCCAATCGCTTCTGCGGCATACATTCGAACAAAGGCATTCTCATTCTCGTCCTGAGCAAGTTCCACCATTTTGTCGTAAGTCTCAACGGCTTTCAATTCGCCCAAAACACGAACGATTGTCTGTTTCTGCGGAATCGTAAGTTCCTGTTTCTCGTAATATTCGGTAAGGTAACGAGCCTCGTCACTTCCGCCCAGTTTTCCCAGGGCAGAAACCGCACCTGTAAAATATTCGGCATTCTCGCTTTCAAGAAGATTTTCGATTGCAGGAATCGCACACGTGGTTTTTACAGTCTGAACATAAGAAAAACATGCGTTCACCGTGGAAATATTTTCGTCGTAAGGATCGTTAAGAACGATGACGGCAAAATCTTCAAGGCAAGGGTCTTCGAGAGTCTGGAAAAACAGCATGACTTTATTTTTTATGTCAACGTTTTTTGAGTCATTGTAAAGGTCGTAAGCCTCGTTCACAAAACGAACGTCTTTCTGCGAAATCATTTTGTCCAAAAGGTCAGAGATTTCTGATTCAAGACCGAACTTTAAAATGTCAGCATTTTTCTCGCGTCCGTCCGGGTCGGTGTTGTCCAAGTCCGTGACTTTTGAGCTGTCCGGCGTTTTAGGTCTTTTTGACGACGGAACGTCACTCTCGCCCGCCTTAGAAAAACTTATTTTTTCGCCGGAAGATGTTGAAGAAGATTCTGATGATGAGGATTTTTCTTTTTGCTGATTCGGCGAACTTTCCGCTTGTGTGGCAGACGTTTGGTTTTCACCAGAATCAGACTGGCCGCTCACCTGCGCGTTCGAAGAGCTTTCAGGCGCAGCGTTTTGCGTGCCACCTTGAGAATTTTGTTGTGCAAAAGTCACCGTGCAAGCAAAAGTCAATGCAACACCACTAAAAAATATCTTTTTTGTCATCTTCATAAATCTTCTCCAGATTTTGTTAAAAAACTACTGATTAAGCTTCCATTTTCCTGAATGGTAGCGTTTTAAGAAATTCGTTCGGTATTCCTCAAAGCGGTCTTCGTTAATCGCAGCGCGAATCTCGTGCATCATGTTATGGAGGAAGTAGAGATTGTGATAGCTTGCAAGCATACTGCTCAAAATCTCCTGTTCCTTAAAAATGTGCCTCAAATACGCCCTAGAATAAGTTCGGCATACTTTGCAGTTGCATTCAGAATCAACTGGCGAAAAATCGTGGGCAAAACGTTCCTGCTTGATTGGCAGAGGACCGTCTTTCGTAAAATAGCTTCCGTTACGGCCGTTTCGTGTTGGAAGAACACAGTCGAACATGTCGATTCCAGAGTGAACCGCATCAAGAATATAGTCAGGCGTTCCGATTCCCATAACATATTTTGCCTTGCCCACAGGAAGATGCTGAACCGTAAAGTCAAGCATTTCGGCAAAAACTTCCGGTGGCTCGCCAACGCTCAATCCACCGATTGCGATTGCCGGCAAGTCAAGTTTCGTAACGAATTCTGAGCTTCGGATTCGTAAATCTTCAAAAAAGTTTCCTTGCACGATTGGAAGAAGAATTCCTTTGTAGCCTTTTTCCTCTCGGTTTTTGAGCCACTGAGCCTTTGCGCGTTTAGACCAGTTTTCCGTAACGTCGAGCGCGTGAACGGCTTCGTTTTTGTCGATTCCCCAGCCGGTGCAAACGTCAAGCTGCATCTGAATGTCGGAATTGAACTGAGTCTGAACGTCAACGACTTTTTCAGGAGTGAACAAATGCTTTGAACCGTCAATATTCGACTGGAACGCAGCCCCTTCCATAGTAATCTTTCTTAGTTTTGAAAGGCTCCAAACCTGGAATCCGCCCGAATCCGTAAGAAAGTTTCTGTTCCATTTTGAAAATCCGTGGAGCCCGCCCGCTTCCTCAATAATGTCGCTTCCAGGACGCAAATAAAGATGGTAAGTGTTAGCAAGGATAATCTCAAATCCGATTTCCTCAAGGTCGTCTTTTGTGAGCGCTTTTACCGTCGCGTTTGTTCCCACCGGCATAAAAACAGGAGTCTGAACGTCGCCGTGCGGAAGGTGAAGAGTTCCTGTCCTGGCTTTGCCGTCAGCCGATGAATGTTTAATGTCAAAAATATTCTCAATCATAATTCTTCCTATAAATATAAAATTGTGTTTTTCTCGAAAAACTGGAGTTTTCGAAGTTTCCTTGTATCCCCCGTCTTACGTTCGCGCATACCGCAAAAGCAATATCGCAATTATAACAAACATAAAGACCGGAAACCATGCCCCCATAAAAGGGCTTATATAATCAAACTTTGCAAGAAGCATCGTAAGCATTTGGGTAACATAAAACAAAACCGCCGCCGTAACGCACGAAGCAAGGCTTAGAAGCATTACGTTCTTGCGGGTTTTTCCGCTAAGTCCAATCGAAAGAAAAACTACGATGAACAAAATAAACGGAAAAGAAAACTTTTTGTAGTACAAGCTCAAAGGCTCTCCGTAAGGAAGCCCGGCCCGCTGCAAGTGTTCTATAAAAACCTTCGCCTCTTTTGAGCTGACTCCCTCAACGCTTATAACGTTGTTCTGGAATGTTTCGGGAGGCTCCGTAAGCCGCTCAACAAGAACCGGCTCTACCGGCATCGAAATTATTTTTTTGTCCTCAGTCTTTTTGTACTGAGTAGCCCCGGAAAGCACCCAATGCCCTGAATCGGAATTCCAGGTGGCCGAGTCCGCCCGAATAATCGAATTGAACGAATTGTCTTTGTTACGAACAATCACGTAGAGCGTAAAAAGCCGCGTAGCTTCATTATCATAAAAATCCGCTTTATAAACAACGTTACCATTTTCGCTTATAATTACGATTTTGTCTTGATTTAGCGACTTGCTTTTGTTCAAAAGTTCTTCCTGTTCCGTAACTTTTTTTGAATACGTTGGAACCACAAGATTGTCGTCAAAAAAGAAAAGCCCAAAACTCAGCAAAAACGAAAAAATCAAGAGCGGGAGCGTGAATTTAAAAAGCGAGATTCCAGACGCAAAGATTGCGACAAGCTCGTTATTGGCGTAAAGGTCGCTCAGTGCATAAGAAACGGCAAAAAGAATCGCCATTGGGGTTGAATACCAAACTGCTTTTGGGGTGTACAAAAGCATGATTCTTATGATTTTTAGAACCGGAACTCCGTTCGAAATGTAATTCCACAAATTCATCATCAAATCTACGATTACGATTACGAACGAAAAGAACAAGAGCGCGCCCAAAAAAAGAGGAATGACTTTTCTAAAAAGATATTCGATGATTTTCATTTGGTCACCAGCTTGATGTAAAAAATTATGCCAGACACCCCGATTATCATGTCCGGGAGCCACATCGTAATAACTCCGTGCAAACCGCTTCGGGAGCTGAAAATCTGACCGACGATGCTCACCGCCCAATACAAAACCGCAATCACAAGCCCGATTATAAGCCCGATGGTCTGTCCGTTGTGCTTTCCAAAAAGGAGCGCAAGGGGAAGAGCCAAAATCGCAAAGAAAATTGCCCCGAAAGGCACGGAGAATTTTTTGCTGTATTCAAGCTTGTATTGATTCATCTGCTTTTTTGAATAATCACCGCTTTTTTCCATTTCTTTTATGCGGTTGTGAAGGTCCAGAGAAGTCATTTCGCGAGGCGCAAGCTTATGGGTTTGCCCCATAATCGAAGACTCAAAAATATTAAGCTCCACATTCTCGGAAGAAAGCACGTCGTAAGTGCCTTTTATGTTCTGGTCAAAAAACATGACCGTTGAATCAGACATGACGAGCCTCATAAGGATTCCGGGCGCATCTGACTTTTTGACGACGCTCGAATCCGCAACGATTATTCGCTGATTTCCGTCAGAATCCGTGTCAAAAAACACAAGATCGCTCACCTTGTCCTCGCTAACGTCGCCAATCACAAGAGTCTTGTCGCTAGTACGCTTAACGGAATTAGGCTCAAGCTCAACCGCAGGATTTGCCGCAAGCATTTCGCGGTAGAGTTTTTTGTATTTTAAAGTTCCCTGGGGAAGAAGATAATCGTTCACAAAAAACGACGCAATCGAAATTAAAAGCCCCAGAATCAGCACGGGGAACAAAATTATTCTGTAGCCCTGCCCCGACGCCCGAAGGATAAGGATTTCGTTTTCAGAGGCAAGGCGACCCAGGCACATTAAAAAACCTACGAGCGTAGCGTTCGGTGCGGACTGCGCGATAACGTTCGGAAGAGAGTACGTTATTAGAAGCACTACGTCTTTAACGGGCGCGCGCTGCTTTAGGATTTTTTCTGCGACCAAAAGAATCTGGTTCACAAAAAAAATCATAAAAAAGAAAAGGAACGCAATGAAAAAATAACAAAAAAAGCTCTTTTAAAAGATAGCGCACCAAAACGAATCGATTGACGCCATTTTTTTCCTGCACCGCCGTCTCAAAAAAATCTGCGAGGCGATTCAGATGAACGAGCCTACAAAATGCCGCCCCCCCGCGAAAAACCGAATTTAAAAGATTAAAACCTGCATACCACGCGAGGTAATTTTTTTCCTGCGGTAAGCAAGATTTCGAGAAAAGAATTTTTTGATTCGGATTTTCTGGTTTCGCGCATATTTTTTCTACGTTTTTTGAAAATAACAGAAGTATTATTTTCCGGTTGAGCCGAATCCGCCGGTACCGCGGGCCGTTTCGTCCAAAGTCTCGACGCTTACAAAGTTTCCGATTGTAACAGGAGCCACTACAAGCTGGGCGATTCTGTCGCCGTTATGAACGGTAAAATCTTCTTCTCCAAGGTTTATGAGGATTACTTTTACTTCGCCACGATAGTCGCTGTCAATCGTTCCGGGCGTGTTCAAAACCGTAACGCCGTTTTTTGCGGCAAGCCCCGAACGTGGTCTAACCTGAATTTCGTATCCTTGAGGAATCGCAAAACTAAGCCCCGTCGGAATCATTTTTCGCTCGCCGCGTTTTAGGGTAATGTCTTCGCTCAAAAAAGCACAAACATCGCAGCCAGCAGCCCCAGAAGTCTGGTAAGCAGGAATCTTTGCCCCGTTCTGGGCAACGCATTTTATATCGATTTTATTCATAAAGTGATTATACCTAAAAACGATTTTTTATGCAAAAAAGGAAACGCTGCAAGTTGGTTTTGAGATTTTTGGTTCGGCTCGTGCGTTTCCCGCAATTTTTCTTTGAAAACTTGCGCTTTGGTGGGCATATTTTCACTCATTCCGGGGTACATTTTTATTGCTCGCGCCTCGCTCGCAATTTTGGGAACCCCCTGCAAGCCGGTTTTGAGATTTTTGACGCTGATGGGGCACAGATGATTGTGTCATGCTGAACTTGATTCAGCATCCATTCCCCAAAAAGAGTTCATGGATTCCGAAACTAGTTCGGAATGACTGTTTTAAGTTTCGGACTGACGCTTTGAGATTTCGGAATGACGGGTTTTTCACATTTTCTTTTTCCCTCGTCGCTTCGACTCCGCTCAGCGACCGTTGAAAACTACTTGGCAGGGGCGAGACAGATGAACACGGATAAACGCAGATAAAAAATTCAATATTTCCATTTGTGGTTTCGAAACGCTTCGCTACTCAACCACCGGTCAGTTTTCATCTTTCAAATTATCTGTGTCCCATCAGTGTCAATCTGCGTTCATCTGTGTCTAAAACTGCCAAAATTTTCCGATTTTATTCACCGAACAAATCTGGCTGGGTGGACGGTTTTGCTGGAGAAGATTTGTAGGCAAGACCGAGATGTTCGTAGGCTTTTGGAGTCACCATTCGGCCGCGCGGGGTGCGCTGGATAAGCCCGCACTGAATCAGGTACGGCTCGTAGTAATCTTCGAGCGTATCCTGAGCCTCTCCAATCGAAATCGCAAGAGTTTCAGCCCCAACAGGACCGCCACCGAATTTTTCGATGATTGCGCGGAGAATCTCGCGGTCAAAATTTTCGAGTCCTAGAGAATCAATCTGCAAACGTTTTAAGCCGTCCTGCACGATTTTTTTAGTTATTCTGCCGTCGCCAAAAAACTGCGCAAAGTCGCGCATACGCCGAACGATTCTGTTCGCGACGCGGGGAGTTCCGCGGGAGCAGGAAGCCATTAAAAGAGCCGCGTCATCGTCTATTGCGCAATTCAAAATGCCTGCCGAACGTTTTACGATTGAGGCAAGTTCTTCGTTCGTGTAAAAATTGAATCGCTGAATGATTCCAAAGCGAGTCTGGAGCGGTTTTGAAACCATTCCGGCTTTTGTGGTGGCTCCCACCAGCGTGAATTTTGGAATCGGGATTCGAACGGTACGGGCCGCCGCCCCCTGACCAATAACCCAGTCAAGTTCAAAATCTTCCATTGCAATGTAGAGCATTTCTTCAATGGCGGCTTTGAGTCGGTGAATCTCATCGATAAAAAAAACCGTTCCAGGCGTAATAGTTGAGAGGATTCCTGCCAAATCCTTTGGCTTGTCCAAAGCCGGAGCGGATGTGACTTTAAAATCTGCCCCAAGCTCATGCGCAGTGATTTCGGCAAGGGTAGTTTTTCCGAGTCCCGGCGGTCCAATCAAAAAAAGATGGTCAAGCGGCTCTTTTCGCTCGCGGGCTGCATTTATAAAAACCGAGAGATTTTCTTTTATATCTTTTTGTCCCAAAAATTCATCAAGCAACTTTGGGCGAAGAGAAGTTTCGCCGTCTGAGTCAGAAGAGGCAAAATCAGAAAAATCATCGTTGGATGGAATATCCGCCCGAACTATGTGAGTTGAAGCCTGATCCATGAGCCGAGACATTTCCTCAAAATCTTCCGTGGAATTTTGTTCTGCTTTTGAAGTCCAATTTTTCGACATGCAAAAAATTATACAGTCGATTGCAGAAAAATTCTATCGGCACGCAAGTGCAAAAATGTATGCGACCAAAAAAAATCTTAAAAAAAAATTAATTTTCTCTTATAAAATTCTGATTTCTGTTTGATTATTTTTCAATTTAATTTTAACATATATTAGGTTATTTTAGGGCATCTCGAAAACCTAAAATTTTAATGTTTTTTTGAGATACCCGCAAGTTTTAAGTCCTGAAAATAGCAAGACTTAAAACATCGCATTTTAAAAGAAAACTCTAAAACCCGAAGTTTTTAGAAGTTTCTTTTACACTTCTGATTTTTCGGAGCATTCTTATGAAATTAAAAAGCTTAAAAACAAAACTTTTACTGCTTATCCTCACCATTGTCATTCTTTCAAATCTGATTTTGGGCTTTTTGGCATTTTCCATGGCAAAGCCTGCTTTAGCCCGTGCTGTAGAAGACACGCTTACATCAATTTCTGCAGACGTTGCAGCGCAGGTAAAAAAGACAAACGACCGCGAATTCCACATGCTCGAAGTTCTTGCGAGCCTCTCTGTAATCCAGGACCCAGATATTTCTATTCAGGAAAAATCAGACATAATCCATGATGCACGACTTACGGATTCAAATTACGAAAATATTGCCTTTTACGATGCAAAAGGTTTTGCCATCACCGGTGACGGGGAACTTGCAGACTGCTCTCAGCGAGAATATTTTATTGAGGCTATGAAGGGAAAAAGATACGTTTCTGACCCTAACATAAGTCCAATAAACGGAAAGCTGCTAATTTTTTATTCCGTACCTGTCAGAAACACGCAGACTAACGAAATCGTAGGCGTAATGGCGGCCGTTTTTAACGGAGATACAATCTCAAAACTTTGTCAGGAAATTACAATCGGAAAAGAAAGCCATCCGTTTATGATTAACATGAAAAATGGTCGCACGATTGCTGACGCAAAAATCAAGTATGTTGAACAAGGGCAAGTCCTTAAGGATACAACAACCGGTGCAATGAATGAAGCCATAACAGCTGCAATGGAAGGAAAATCTGCATACAAATCTTTTTATGAACCACGCAGAAAAAAAGCTATGGTTGCTGCATACAGACCGGTCGGCGAAGGTTGTGATTGGGCGGTATTCTGCATGGCTCCATACGCTGAATTCTTTGGCGCAATCTCCCGAATGTCAATCACAATGGCATTGAGCGTAATAATAATCCTTGCCATTGCAATCACAGTCAGCTTGATAATCATCAAAATAAGCTTAAAACCGCTAAAAGAAGTTGAAAACTCTATTACCGAAATCGCAAGCGGAAATGCGGACTTAACAAGACGAATCAAAGTTACGACAAACGACGAAATCGGAAACGTCGTAAAAGGATTCAATAATTTTACAGAAAAGCTTCAGAGCATAATTTCCAGCGTAAAAGAATCAAACTTTACACTCGGCAACGTCGGCTCCGACATGAATGCCAGCGTTGACGACACGGCAACTTCAATCACGCAGATTATCGCGAACATTGACAGCATGAAGCGGCAGATTGACTCTCAAAACCAGAGCGTAAACCAAACTGCAGGTGCCGTAAACGAAATCGCATCGAACATCGAATCTCTCGAAAGAATGATTGAAAGTCAGTCCAGCGGTGTTACGCAAGCCAGCGCAGCCGTTGAAGAGATGATTGGAAATATTTCTTCGGTAAACAATTCCGTAGAAAAAATGGCGCGTTCATTCAACGAATTGCGCGCAAATTCAAACACCGGTATTTCAAAGCAACGTGACGTTAACGACCGAATAAAGCAGATTGAAAGCCAATCTGACATGCTCCAGGAAGCAAACGTGGCAATTGCCGCAATTGCAAGCCAAACAAACTTGCTCGCGATGAACGCTGCAATCGAGGCCGCACACGCAGGAGAAGCTGGAAAAGGATTTGCTGTAGTTGCCGACGAAATCCGAAAGCTTTCCGAAACTTCCACAGTGCAGTCAAAAACAATCGGAGACCAGCTTACAAGCATTAAAGAATCAATTACGGAAGTTGTAAGTGCATCGGGCGAATCTACAGACGCATTTGAATCGGTTTCAAAAAAACTCGAAGAAACAGATGCGCTGGTAATGCAGATAAAAGCCGCAATGGCAGAACAAAACGAAGGCTCAATGCAGATTACGGATGCGCTCCAGCACATGAACAACAGCACAATCGAGGTAAAGAACGCCTCAACTGAAATGGGCGAAGGCAACAAAATGATTCTAAAAGAAGTGCAGCACCTGCAGAACGCTTCTCACTCAATGACTCAAAGCATGGACGAAATGTCAATCGGCGCAAGAAAAATCAACGAGACTGGAGCCGCTTTGAGCGGAATCGCAACAAAAATGAGTGATTCAATCGCTCAAATAGGTGGACAAATTGACCAGTTTAGAGTTTAATTCGAGATTAGAATGAAACTATCAGATTTTTATTTTGATTTACCAGAAGAGCTTATAGCTCAAAAACCGGCAGGAATCCGAGGGCAAGACAAACTTATGCTGCTCAACCGCGAGACAGGCGAAGTTCAGCACCTAAAAATGGAAGACCTGCCAGACTTAATTTCACCAGACACGCTGATGATTTTTAATAACTCAAAAGTCCGTCGCTCACGTTGCTACGGAATCCGCGAAAGTGATGTTCCGGGACAAGGCGGACGCGAGCAGGAATTCATGTTCCTTAACCAGATGACTCCTGACGGAAACCTTTGGCACACAATGGTAAAAGGCGCAAAAAAAGTAAAACCGGGAAACAAATACAGATTCACTGACGGCTCAATCGGAACAATTGTCGAACACGAGAACGACGTAGGCTCGGAATTCCGAACGATTGAGTTTACCGAACGCCTTGACGACGACTGGTTCGGACGAAACGGGCACATTCCTCTTCCGCCATACATCAAGCGCGAGGACGACGACACGGACAGCGAACGCTACCAGACAATTTACGCAAAAGAAACAGGAAGTTCGGCCTGCCCTACCGCCGGGCTACATTTTACGGACGAAATGTTCAAAAAGCTTGACGAAAAAGGAATCGAGCGGGCATTCGTAACCCTTCACGTTGGTCTTGGAACGTTCCTTCCTGTACGGACAGAAAACATCGAAGAGCATAAAATGCACGAGGAAGTTTACACGATTCCTTTTGATGTTGCGGAAAAAATAAATCAGGCAAAACGGGACGGGAGACCGATTCTTGCGGTTGGAACCACAAGCGTAAGGACTCTTGAATCCGCAAGCGACGAAAACGGCTTCGTAAAGGGCGGTTCAAGCGCGACTCACATTTTTATGTACCCTGGCTACAAATTCAAATGCGTCAACCAGATGTTCACGAATTTTCACACGCCAGAAAGCACGCTCATAATGCTCGTAAGTGCATTTGCGGGGCGTGAGCATATCCTTGAGGCATACAAAAAAGCCGTCGAGCAAAAATATCACTTTTTTAGCTACGGCGACGCAATGCTTATAAAATAGAGCGAGTGTGCTAGCTCAACTTTTCTAGCGAATACTTTAAGAGGTTGAGGAATTGATGTTCAAGCATCGGCGAAACTTTCTCACGATTCTCGCGGGCAAATTCGCCAAAACGTTCCTCAGCCTCGTGCATCATGTACTTTATGTTCGAAGCAGAAAGCGGCAAAAATGCCCCCTGCAGAATATTTTCAAGTTCATTGTCCCTAAAACAAATCGGACCTGCAAACGCGACTCGCATGTTAGCCACCTGATTTTTTAGGCTCGAAGCCAAAAACGCGAACGAAGCTGAGCCTTTATCAAGCAGACATGGTGAGCCAATTTTCCTAAAATACGAAATGTCCCAGTCATCAATCGGAATCCTGATTTTTGTAAGAATCGCATCTCTCGGAATCTTCTCGAATTTTGAAAGCGGAATATAAATGGTTTCGATTCCCCTTGCAAATTCAAGACGCGCATCAAGAGCCAGCAAAGGCGCGTACAAAGTGCCATAAAAATCTTCCGTCAAAATATTTCCGCCAATCGTCGCCATATTGCGAATAAGTTTTGTTCCGATTGATTTTACAGCCTCAAAAATCATCGGGGGGAGTCTGTTCGCACCGTAAGACTCAATTTCGGCCAAAGTCACCGCAGGACCAAGCTCAATATATCGCTCCCGCTTTTCGATTATGCGAAGCTCAGGAATTTTTCTCAGGCACAAAGAGTTTTCTTTTAGAGTTTTTATCGCCGTGCACCCCCCAAGCAACGAAAGGTCTTCATGCGATTTTAAGATTTCCTGCAATTCCGAAAGATTTTTGGCGTAAAAGAATTTTTTATTTTGCTGCATTTTTCTTTTTTCCCTCTCGTTCCAATTTTAGGGCAGCCGCATAAAGAACGCCTGTCATCAGAGTTTCGCGCTCGGTGCAATTGCAGGCATCAAAAATATCATCAATAAATTCCTGAAGTTGCTCCTGAGTCGGACGCGAAATCTTTTTTATAAAATCATAAACCGAAAAGAATTTTGAACTGTTGCAATAACCGCAAAGCTGCACGCCAGCCTGCTTGAATCCCTTCACAATGTCTTTGTAAATATCTTCTTTTTCAAAAGATTCCAGAGTCTGAATTTTTGAATTCATAATGATTCCCACAGGAATAAGACAACTTTTTACAGGTTTGCCGTCCAACAAAACGGTGCAAGAACCGCAACGACCGCAGCCACAGCCATTTTTTACCGAATAAATATGATTTTTTCTAAGAACGTCGATTAATTTTTCGTCAGGTTTTGCATCAACTACGGTTTCAGTGCCGTTCAAAGTAAAAGCTATGTTCATTCTCAGAAATCTCCTTAAATTGTCGCACAGAGATTATAAATCGTATCGTTTTTCAGCGGAATGGATTCCACGGTTTTTCCAAGAGCCTGGGAAAGTGCGGATGAATATGCAGCCGGCAAAATCGACTCAATAAGATGAGCGACCATTTTAGGCTCATCATCAGACTGAATCAGAGCAACTTTTATTTTGTCAGCCGGCACAGTCTCGCCCTCAACCAGATTGGCAAGGCACTGCTGAATCGCAAGTTTTAACGATGAACTTGCCTGAATGACGTTCAAAATCTTTCCGGCATCGGCAACGACATAAATGTCAAGAATTTTTGTCTTGTAAGTGCAAGGGTCAATTTCAATTTCAACCGTAATCGCCGCGAATGCAGTGCTATTGAACGGCGTTCCGGAAAAAGTCTTTTTGTTCCACTGACGCATTTTTGCCGCACTTATACTTTTTTCAACAGTATAAGGAAGCTCGCCGTTTTTATGACGTTTTATAGCCTCGCAACATTTTCGCAAAAGATACGTCGAGATTCCGATATTCGCACGAATCGTCTCAGGCTCTTCGGGCGCGTCTTCAAGCGGAAAATTGGAATTCAAAACGATGGAACTTCTTTCCAAGCCCAAAACTTCCTGAATAGTTTTTATCCAAACGTTCCAGATTGTATCCGAAGGCGGAAGCGAATGAATTTCAAGCTTGCCGTCCTCGCGCAAAGTGGTTTCGAGAGAAACATTTTTGCCGAGAAAATCCGTGCCAAAAAATCCGCCGCCCTCAAACGCACAGGAAAGACCGATTCCACGGAGCGGAGGCGCAAACGGAGAGATTTCGGAAAGAAGCGGAAGACGATTTTTGTTGATTCGGTGCGCAACGTACTTGCGGTAAAAATCACTAAGCTCGCAAACCTTCGAAAGCACGATGTTGGAGCGGCCCAACTCAAATTTGAACGGAAAGAACCGCTCTTCCTTTGAAGCCGACTCGTCAAAAAGATTTTTTAGGCGCAAATCCAGCGGCGAAACAAATTCTTCAATTTCTGCAATCTTCTGCATCTGATTTTCAATGGCAAAAAAGGCCGGCGCATCAAAAGAAGAAATATTCACGGAAGCAGGAGGATTTTGAGAAGAAAATGCCCTTGCCACAATCCGAACATTTTTGCACTGATAAACTCCGCAGGAAGCAATTACAAGCCTGTCAATAATTTCCTGCGCAAACGGATTAAAATATCCGGCATCAAGCGAAATCGAAATGTTCATCGCAAGAATCTCGCCTTCGTTCGAGACCGCGGTGGAATGTTTTATTGTCACGCGCGCAGTATTTTCAATAAATTCCTGCTGCTCTTTCCGCGAGAGAACAAGTTTTACCGGGCACCCCGTTTTTAGGCAGGCAATCGCCGTCTGTGCTGAAACGATTCCGTTGTGCCAGAGAGCGTTCGTATTTTGAACAGAGAATTTCGTTCGCGAAACCACAATTTTTTCAGGTTCAATTCCAGTAGCTTCCGAAACCGCGGTCCGAAGATGAGTAAGCCACTGGCTCGGCGCAAAAACATGGAGCGAACCGTTTTTTTCGTAACAAACCGCACCGTCAGGCTCACAAACTGCATCCGAACGAATGCAAGTTGACCAAGTATTTTTTACGACGTGCGGGGAATTCGTAAAAATCTCATTGAATTCAACGGGATTTTCCTCGGCACTTCCAACACGCACAATCCGCTTTGCAAGCACACGAGAAGATTCTTCGTCAAAAGAAGATTTTTTTTGAGAATCAATCTTAAAATCCGAAAAGCCAGCAAAATCATCAGAATATTTTTTTTCAAACAAAAAAGTCTGGTTCAAGTTTTTGACTTTGAATTCATTGATTTTCTGATTCAAATCTTCAAAATCAATTTTTATTTCAAGTTTATCAAGAATGTCTTCCAAAAATTCTTTGTCACGCCCCACAAGAATCCCAAGAGGCTCACCTTTGTAGCGTATGGTTCCGTCACAAAAAAGCGGAATTTCAAGCCCTAAAGTCGAGACTGTTTTTTTTGCGGGAATATCCTTGTAAGTAAAAATCGCACAGTCATCGGGAATTTTTACATTTTGAGGAAATTGAACTGAAATAAATTTTCCGAACGGAAAAGGGCTTCTTATAATGAACGCATAAAGCATGTTCTCCAAGTCGATATCCGTGTAAAAATCATCAACAAAAATAAGTTTTTTACCCCTTCCGCTCAGAAGTTTTTTAGCGTACATGATGTTTCTCGCCTAATTTTTTAACCGCGTCAATCACGAACTGAACGTTTTCTTCGCCCATGTCCGGCCAAAGCGGCAAAGTGATTGTGTTCGAGCTATGCTCGTTCGCATTCGGAAAATTTTCTGCCCTGAATTCAGGATATTTTTTTTGCCAGTATGTAAAATTAAAAATACGCAATAAAGTGCATCGAAATTCCAATGCCCATCTGCTGCAATTCGCTCGCAAACGTGTTTCGGTCACAATCAAGCAGGTCTGGCTTGATTCTAAGAAGATAAAGATGCCATGAGTTTCCCTCGCCGTCAGGAGGAAGATTCACAAAATCAAGATTCTTAAAAGCCTCGTTGTATTTTTGAACCCATATTTTTCGCTTGCGGTCAAATTCATCAGCCTTTTTAAGCTGTTCACGACCAACTGCACTCAATAAATCAGGAAGATTGAATTTGAATCCAGGCTCAATAATGTCATACTCCCAGCTCGCACGAGGGCTTGTGTACCGGTCCCAGGTGGTTCGGTCCATTCCGTGGAGCCGCATTACAGTCATCCGTTTGGCAAGGGCATCGTCGTTCGTCGTGACCATTCCGCCCTCGCCCGTCGTAATCGTCTTTGTTGCATAGAACGAGAAAATTCCGCAATCGCCGAGAGTTCCCGCAAAACCGTTTTTAGTCCGGCTCGGAAACGAATGAGCCGCATCCTCAATCACTCGGATTTTGTTCTCCGGCGTTGAATATTTTTTTGCAAGCTCATTGATTTTTTTCATGTCGCACAAATTTCCAGCAACGTGAACAGGAACAATAGCCACGACTTTATGGCCGTTCTCGGCATCTTTTTTAAGAATTTTTTCGATTTCTGCAGGAGAGATTGAATAAGAATCTTTTTCGATGTCGGCAAAATAAACGTCCGCCCCAAGATGAACGGCACACGCAGCCGTAGAAACGAACGTGTACGGAGTCGTAATTACCGCTTTACCAGCCTTTACGCCGCATGCCTCCATCGCAAGAATCATTCCGCTGGTATTTGAATTTACGGCAAGGGCATGTTTTGAGCCAACAAAATCCGCAAATTCTTTTTCAAACTCAAGAGTGATTTTTCCGGTGGTAAGCCAGCCGGAATTCATAACTTCAAGAACTGCATTTTTTTCTTCATCACCGATTGTCGGCTTAAAAAAAGGAACTTTGATTTCTGCCATAATTTTTACCTCTAAGTTTACAGCGTAATTTTTTCAGCGGAAGTTGAGATTCGCTTTGCCTGCGACTTATCTTTCGTTATGTTATAAAAATTGTCCAAAGAAGGAACCGCTTTTCTAAGAATTTCTATAAGCTCTTCTTTGTTCCTAAAGTGATTTTTTTGACTCAAGTCAAGTTCTTTTGAATCACAGTTGAATCTTGGGAAGCAAATCGGCTCAAGTTTATTCAAAAGAGACTCAAGTTCACTTTCGTCCATCTCAAGATTTTTTAGAATCAAAAGTTTTTCGTACTCGGTTTTCTGAGGATTCTCTTCGTCAAGCCAAAGCGGCTCGTAATCTCGCTCGCCTTCCCTTGCCCCGATAATTTTTATTTCAATGTCCTTTCCAGGCTGCAAGCCAGAGAATTTTATAATCTGCTCAGCCATATCGATGATTTTTATCGGCTCGCCCATGTCAAGAAGGTAAGATTTTCCGTTTTTTCCCACACCGCCCGTCTCAAGAACAAGAGAACAAGCCTCTGGAATCGTCATAAAAAAACGCTCCATTTCTTTTGTCGTAACCGTAACAGGCCCGCCATTCTTAATCTGATTCATAAAAAGCGGGAGAATTGAACCACGAGAACCTAAAACATTTCCAAAACGAACGAACATAAAATTCTGATTCTGCTTTGCCTTTTTTGCGTACTGAAGGACAAGCTTTTCGCAGAGCATTTTGCTCACGCCGTAAATGCTCACCGGACTAACAGCCTTGTCGGTCGAAATAAGAACGAAACGGCTCACCCCAAATTCAAGAGCCGCATCAAGAATAAATTTTGTGCCAAAAACATTGTTTTCGATTACCGCAACAGGATTTTCTTCCATCATCGGAACGTGCTTATACGCCGCGCAATGAAAAATCACGTCAACATGAGTCCGCTCGATTATGTAACGCATGTACTCGCGGTCTTTCATGTCGCCAATAATCGGAACGACGGTCGCCTTCTCGCCAACACCTTCGTTCTGCAAGTCGATAAGCTCGCGGTAAATCTGCACGATAGAATTCTCGCCGTGGCCAAAAAGATAAAGTCGCTCAGCCCCTCCGCTCAAAAGCTGTCGGGCAAGCTCCGAACCGATTGAACCGCCGGCGCCAGTAATCATAACTCGCTTTCCGCGAAGATACTGCAAGCTCTCGTGCAAAGGAATAATGATAGGAGTTCGCCCAAGAATGTCGAGAGGGTCAATTTCGCGGGTCTGAACAAAATGAGCCTTTCCGTTAACAATCTGGCTTACGCTCGGCAAGATTCGGATGTGGGCAAAACCGCCTTTTTTTAAATTCTCGTAAATCTCTCGGATTTTTTCTGTCGGCGCGCTAGGAATCGCAATAATAGCCTCGTCCAAAGGCCCGCAACGGATTACAGGAGCCACCCCGGAAATCGGCCCCAAGACTGGAATTCCGTCAATCTCCGTACCGATTAACTTCTTATCGTCATCAAGATAAGCCGCCACATTGCCAAAAACTTTTTTACGCTGAATGTCCTGAGCAATCATCTGCCCTGCAAAACCAGCACCAATTATATATAGATTAGACTCACTTTTTTGAAGCATAAAACCACCCGAATAACCATAATAACACACTTTGCACGTTTCGTGAACGCTATCGGAGAGAAAGTTTTGTGACTGTCTTAAAATTATTTTTATGCTAGAATAAATTTGAAAATTCACAAATAAATTTTTTACGGAGGAAAAAATGTCAGAAAATCTTATTGAAGATTACAAAAAATTTCTTGACAACGGAAAAACAGAACGCGAATGCGTTGCACAGCTCATCTCATGGGCCGAAAAATCAGGATTCAAAGATATTTACAAAACAGAAAGCCTTAAAGCCGGCGATAAAGTTTACGTTCAGAAAATGAACAAAGCAATCGCTCTTTTCGTAATCGGAAGTGACGACATCGCAAACGGAATGAACATTCTCGGTGCGCACATCGACTCACCTCGTCTCGACGTAAAACAGAACCCTCTCTACGAAAAAGACTTCCTCGTTTACCTTAACACGCACTACTACGGCGGAATCAAAAAATATCAGTGGGTTACTCTCCCGTTGGCAATTCACGGCGTAGTCTGCAAAAAAGACGGCACAACCATCAACATCAACATCGGTGAAAGCGAAAACGACCCAGTATTCGTAATTTCCGACATTCTCCCTCACCTTGCACAAAAGCAAATGAAAGAGACTGCAAGTGAATTTATTCCGGGCGAGTCTTTGGATTTGATTCTCGGAAGCGAAATTCCTTCAAAAAAAGAAGAAGGCAAAGCTGACAAAAAAGATTCTGACAAAGAAACAGCAAAATCTGTAATTCTCAAGCTCATTAAAGAAAAATACGGATTTGAAGAAGCAGACTTCGGTTCAGCCGAGCTCGAAATCGTTCCAGCCGGAAAGGCACGCGATTTGGGACTTGACCGCTCTCTCGTACTCGCTTACGGCCAGGATGATCGCTCATGCGCATACACATCGGCACGTGCACTCATCGAAAATAACGGCGGAAAGCGCACTAACGTCTGCATTTGTGTGGACAAAGAAGAAATCGGTTCTGTAGGTGCTACAGGTATGGAAAGCCACTTCTTTGAGAACGCCGTGGCAGAAGTTATCGCAAGACTTCCGCAGGGCTACTCAGAATTGACCGTAAGACGAGCTCTCGCAAACAGCGACATGCTCTCAAGCGACGTAAACGCAGCTTACGATCCACAGAATGCAGACCTTTTTGACCGCGACAACGCAAGTTTCCTTGGCGGCGGAATCGTATTCAACAAATACACAGGTTCACGCGGAAAGAGCGGAGCGAGCGACGCAAACCCAGAGTTTATCGCCCGCCTCAGAAATCTCCTCGACAACAATAACGTAAAATACCAGCTCGCAGAGCTTGGAAAAGTTGATCAGGGCGGTGGCGGAACAATCGCTTACCTTGCCGCAAAATACGGAATGAACGTGCTCGATGCAGGCGTTTCAGTCCTCAGCATGCACGCACCTTGGGAAATCACTTCACGCGAGGATTTGACCCAGGCATTCAACGCTTACAAGGCATTCCTCACACTGGCATAAAACGATTCAGAATCTTTTAGAATCAAAAAAAAATACCCTGCGAACGGAAAGTTCAATCCGCTCGCAGGGATTTTTGATTTTTATTGCATTACTAAAAACTTATGCAGTCTGCTGGGTAATAAGAAGCGTCTCGGCCGCAGGAACGACTTTGTTCGAAACAATCTCCTTTGTAATGGTAAGTTTTTTCTTGCCCTTTACGCTAGGAGCTTCATACATCAAATCCATAAGCATTTTCTCAACAATTGAACGAAGACCGCGCGCACCAGTTTTCTGCTTGATTGCAATGTCGGCAATCTCAGACAAAGCATCTGGCGTAAAGTCAATCTCCAAGTCATCCATCTCGAACGAAGCCTTGAACTGCTTTACAATCGCGTTTTTAGGCTCGGTAAGGATTCTTGTCAAATCTTCTTTCGTAAGCTCTTTCAAAGCCACGTGAATCGGCATACGGCCAATAAGCTCAGGGATGATTCCGAATTTGACCAAATCATCAGAAGTAACCTGATTCAGCAAATCCATTTTCTCCTGCTCCGAAAGCTGACCTGCATTGCTGCCAAAGCCCATTGCATGATCGCTTATGCGCTGCTCGATAATCTTGTCGAGTCCAACGAAAGCTCCTCCAAGAATAAAGAGAATGTTCGTCGTGTCAATCTGAAGCATTTCCTGATTCGGGTGTTTGCGTCCGCCCTGCGGAGGAACAGAAGCTACCGTTCCTTCGATAATCTTCAAGAGAGCCTGCTGAACACCCTCACCGCTTACATCTCGTGTAATGCTGGTGTTCTCGCCTTTGCGCGAAATTTTATCAATCTCATCAATAAAGATGATTCCGCGCTCAGCCGCAGCAATATTTCCGTCAGCTGCATTAATCAATTTAAGAAGAACGTTCTCAACGTCCTCACCAACGTATCCAGCTTCCGTCAAAGTCGTTGCGTCGGCAATAGCAAAAGGAACCTTGAGCCTGTCAGCGAGTGTTTTTGCAAGAAGTGTCTTTCCGCTTCCAGTAGGACCAATCAAAAGAACGTTAGATTTTTCGATTTTAACCTCGCTCTTCTTGGAAATATTCGACATGCGCTTGTAATGGTTGTAAACAGCTACCGACAAAGCCTTCTTAGCGTAATCCTGACCGATAACATACTGATCAAGATACTCCTTAAAATCTTTTGGAGTCGGCACCTCATCCATTTCGATTGGGGCAACGTCAGTCATGTTCTGCTCAACAATGCCCTGACAAACCGCAATGCACTTGTCACAAATAAAAAGACCATTCGAAGGGCCTGCTACTAAAAAACGATCTTTGTCCGCAGGCTTTCCACAGAAAGAACAATAATTAGTATCACGTCTGAATCCCATCATTTTTCCTCCGCGTTTTTGCCACGAGAAGACATAATCTTATCGATAATACCGTATTCCAAAGCATCCTGAGCAGACATGTAAAAATCACGCTCAATATCTTTGGCAACAGTGTCAAAATCTTTTTTAGTCTTTTCAGCTAAATACTGAATCGAAAGTTTTTTAAGACGGAGGATTTCCTTTGCCTGAAGGGCAATATCACTTTCCTGTCCCTGAACGCCGCCGAACGGCTGATGAATCATAACTCGTGAAGATGGAAGTGCGTAACGCTTTCCAACAGTGCCTCCAGCAAGGAGAATCGCGCCCATAGAAGCAGCCTGCCCCATACAAATGGTCTGAACGTCACATTTTACGTACTGCATCGTATCGTAAATCGCAAGTCCAGCAGTAACGCTTCCGCCCGGTGAGTTGATGTACACACTGATATCCTTGTCAGGATTTTCTGATTCCAAAAAAAGAATCTGTGCAACAACAAGGTCAGCATTCCAGTCGTATATTTCTCCATCAACAAATACAATTCGGTCTTTTAAAAGACGTGAATAAATATCGTAGAATCGTTCTCCGTTTCCACTTCTTTCGATAACATGAGGCATGTAATAATTGTTCATCTGCTCATTCATAAAAAAGAATCCTCCAATTCTGCTACAAAAATTATAATGCACTTCAATAAAAAAAAAGGAATGCAGCCATTATCTAACGGGAGCATTCCGAATCACTGCTGATTATAATTTAGTTATTTTTGAACAAATCGGCAAATTTTACTTTATCGCCTTTTGAAACTTTTACCTGAGCAAAAAGCTCTTTGTAAAGTTTCTGTTCTTTTGTATCATCAATGAGGTACTCTTTTGCACGAGCATCCTCGTAGTGCTTTTTAACCTCATCAACAGTAATTGCATTCTGATCAGCAATTTCCTGATATTTAGCATCGATTTCCTCTGGAGTAACAGAGATGTTCTTTTCTTTCAAAAGGGAATCAACAATGATTCTGCTCTTGAGCATTTTTTCTGCATCTCCAGTCCAGTTTGCAAGCATTGCCTCTTTTGTCTGCCCAGAAGCAGCTACCATTCTGTCAAGTTCCTGTGGAGTTGTCTGGAACTGGCGAGCCATCATGCTCCAACGACCGTCAAGTTCTGCATTGAGCATACTCTCAGGAATCTCGAAAGCGTTTTTCTCGATGAGCTGAGTAAGCAAATCGTTTACTTTCATCTCATTGATTTTGCGCTCTTTTGCATTCTCAAGCTGACGCATAATATCTTTTTTCAAGTCGTCAAGAGTCTTGAATTTCTCATTAACGTCCTGTGCAAGTTCATCGTCCAAAGCAGGAAGATTTCGAACCTGAACTTTAGTTACTTTTACGCTATATTTTTTTGTTTTTCCAGCAAGTTCAGTGTCTTTGTCATCAGCGGCATAAGTTTTTGTGATTTCCTTTGTCTCATCTTTCTTCATGCCAACAAGGTCGTCATCAATCTTGTAAACATTTTCTGCTGTTCCCACAGTGAATACGAATCCGTCGCGTTTTGTAGAAGCAACTTCGTTACCAGCATCGTCTTTCTCTACGATATTGATTGTAACGATGTCGTCTTTTGCAACAGCATCTTCATCTTTTTTGTCGATAACAACGGCATTTCGCTCCTGAAGACCTTTAAGCTCTTCCTGAAGTTCCTCGTCGCCAACTGTAACCTGTGGTTCTTTAATTTCAATGCCAGAGAAGTCCTTAACCTCTACTTTGGGGAAAACATCATAAGTTACTGAGTAAGTAAAATCTTTTGTTGTATCAAACTCAGGCATCTTCTCAAGTTTTGGCTGTGCATATGGAAGAGGTCTGTTTTCTGTATCTTTTTCGTCTGAGAAAATCTCATTCAAAGTTTTATCGATAAGGTCGCTAGCAGCTTCCATTTTAATCTGGTCGCCATATTTGCGCTCAAGAACAGCCGCAGGAACGTGACCTTTGCGGAATCCCGGAATCTGAACCTGTTTTGTATATTTACCAAGTGTTTCATTATAGCTGTCTGCTACATCTTTTTTTGCAACAGTTACTGTCAATTTTACTGCCGATTTTTCGAGTTTTTCGATTTCTTTAGTGGTTTTCACAATAGGATCCTCTTGAACAAAATGAAATAAAAAATTTATAAAAAAAAAGCGATTCAGATGAAAATCTAAATCGCTTCAGTTAAAGCGGAAAACGGGATTCGAACCCGCGACATCCACCTTGGCAAGGTGACGCGCTACCTCTGCGCTATTTCCGCAAAATTATTTTTT
>NZ_JPUF01000045.1 GCF_014737315.1 Treponema zioleckii
GAACTGACCCTATTTTGAATCAGTCTTTTTAGTGGAGACGACCGGACTTGAACCGGCCACCTATTGATTGCGAACCAATTGCTCTACCAGATGAGCTACGTCCCCGAATGAGGTATATAATATTTAACCGCACGGAAAAAAGCAAGTGTTTCCATGCGGTTTGTAAAAAGGCTATTTAAAAAGAGCTTTTATTTCTTTTGCGTACAGTTCGTTTACTTTGAAACGTTTTACTTCAAGCTTTGGAGACATCTCAACGCCAACTTCGAAGGGTTTTGCAAGCAAAGTGAATTTGTTGATTCGTTCGTACATCTTGAATCCGTTCTTCGCATTGATTCTTGTGGCAATCTCCGTGTCGATAAGACGGTAAATTTCGCCGCTCTTAATCATATCTTCGTACTTCGTATACGGAAGGTCGTTTTCTTTTACCCACGCTTCGATTTCGGACTTCTCAGGAACGACCAGAGCCGCAAGATAACGCTGATCCTGACCGAGAACAACCGCAGTCTGAATGAATCTTGATTCCTGCATTTTCATCTCGATTGGAGCAGGTTCTACGTTTTCGCCGCCAGTCTGAACGATTGTGTCCTTGATTCGGCCGCGAAGACAAATTTCGTTGTTCACCGTAAGAATTGCAATGTCGCCCGTATTGAACCAACCGTTGTCGTCGATTGCTTTTGCGGTGAGCTCAGGCTGCTTGTAGTAGCCCTTCATTACCGTACCGCCCTTAACCTCAAGAACGCCCTTTTTGCAGCGTCCAATATCCTTTCCTGTGTTCGGGTCTACGACGCGGGCCGAAATTCCGCGCACTGGCGAGCCGACGTTTCCAAAAATCGGTCTTTTGATTGGTCTTACGGAAATAATCGGTGCAGTCTCTGTAAGTCCGTATCCCTCAACGAGTTTTACGCCGATTGCCCAGAAGAATTTGTCTACGGCCGGAGGAAGCGCCCCCCCGCCAGCAACTGCAGAGCGGAAGTTATTTCCGAGCATCGCACGGATTTTTCTGAAGATGATGGCTCCGCCCAAAAGCTTTATCGGATAGCAGACCAACCACGGAATCACGAACGCTGGCCACTGAAGCCATCTCATGTCGTAGCCGAATCTTGAAGTTCTTCCGAAAAGAACTCTGTCCAGTTTTGAATGGAACAAAGCGATGTTCGTAAAGAATTTAAAGAGTCTGTTGACGATTCCGCCGGTTTTTCTCATCTGGCGGAAAATTCCATCGTAAATCGCCTCAAAAACTCGCGGAACGGCAGGAAGAACCTGCGGATTTAAAGTTTTCAAGTCCGCGAGAAGAATCGGAGCGACAGGCTTTGAGTAGCAGAGAGTCGCACCCTGACTCATTACGACGTACTCAACCGCGCGCTCAAATGCGTGCCAAATCGGAAGAACCAACAAGCCGCGGTCTCCAGGGTACATAAAGATTCGCTCGTCAACTTCGTCAAGCTGGGTGATAAAATTTCCGTGGCTCAGCATAACGCCTTTTGGCTGTCCTGTTGTGCCCGAAGTAAAGATGATTGTTGCCAAATCATCCCATTTTCCGATTTCCATTTCGTCCTGAACTTTATTCGGATTTTCTGAATTGAATTTTTTTCCTGATTCAACAACATTCTTGAAAGAAAGAAGTTCAACTCCCGCATTTTTTGCGGCGGCAAAATCTTTTTCAGTCGGTTCCTCAAAACAAATTAGGCGTTCCACGAGCGGAAGCTTGTCTTTTATTCCGAGCAATTTGCTGATTTGTGCGGAATTTTCAACGATTACGAGTTTGCACTCCGAGAATGAGATAATGTACTCAATGTCGCCGATTGTCGCGTCGCATCCGCGAGGAACGTCAATCGCCCCGATTGTAAGCAAGCCCAAATCCGCGTGCTGCCATTCCTTTCGGTTGTCGGAAATAAGCCCGATGTGTTCACCGCGCTGAACTCCGAGCGCCAAAAGTCCGCCCGCGAATGCCATTGCGGTTTCGTAAGCTTCTTTATAAGTGGTTGGCTCAAAATGCCCGTCATTGAATCTTGACATTTGGAATGCCAAATCCGGATATTGCTTGACCATTTTTCTAAAAAGTCTTGGAATTGTCGTTTCCATAAAAACTCCTGTGTGATATTTGGGCATCTCTAAAAAATCGAAATTTGGATATTTTTAGCTCTTCCCATTTTCAAAAGTCCTTAACCCTCATGCTGAATCGGTCTCAGCACCTAAAAATCAGACGTAAATCAGCGTTCATGTTCGACCAGTTTATCTCTACAAAATGACAAAAAGTGAGATTTTGTCAGAATAACCAAATTAGTATAAAGATAAAATCATTTTATGGAAAGATTAATTAAGGAAGATTTTTGTACTTCTTCAAAATTGGGAATTTTCTCTATTTTTTTGCAACTGTTTTTGACTCGGATTTTTTTAGCACGACTCTGTTCAAGATTTTAAAAGATTGTCTTTTCTAAAACTTTTACTTTTTGATATAATCGAAAGACAAAAATTCAGATTTTTTTTAAGGATATTATTATGGCAGAGAAAGATTTGTGCCCTTGTGGCTCTGGAAAAACTTACGCAGAGTGCTGTGAGGGAATCATTAAAGGTTCTGTAAAGGCACCTACAGCTGAGGCTCTCATGCGTGCACGCTATTCAGCTTACGAGAAACAGGAAATCGACTTTATCATCAATTCTTGCGAGGAAGGCGAGAAAATTGCGGAGATAGACCGAAAAGCCACAGAGGAATGGTCAAAGACTTCTAAATGGCACGGACTCAAAATCCTCCGCACCGAAAAGGGAACTGAGAAAGACGATGAGGGAATCGTAGAGTTTGAGGCAACTTACACAGATCGAAAAGGCTTGCGAGATATTCACCACGAAATCGGTTACTTCAAAAAAATCGACGGAAACTGGATGTATTCTGTTGGTCAGGTAAAACCAATGACCGTTGTTCGCGAAGGCGAAAAAGTAGGAAGAAACGACCCATGCCCATGCGGCAGCGGAAAAAAATATAAGAAATGTTGTGGTCGCTAGACCAAAACATTTCTTACAATTGTTGCGACCGAGGGGAGCAACTCCCTTGCTGTGGTCGCTAGACAAAACATTTCTTACAATTGTTGCGACCGAGGGGAGCAACTCCCTTGCTGTGGTCGCTAGACCAAAACATTTCTTACAATTGTTGCGACCAAGGGGAGCAACTTCCTTGCTGTGGACTATAAAATAACTGTCATGCTGAACTTGGTTCAGCATCTGTTTTACAGAACTCGCAACAACTTGAATAATGAGCCGTAAAATTCGGGAAAACTGAGTTTTACGGCTTTTTAAATTTTCTAAAATTAGTTAAAAACTGTTCAGCCTGTTTTAATATTTTATCATCACAAATAACAAGTTATATATTGTGATAAAAAAAACTGTTTTCTATACGAATTTTCTAAAAAAATTTTGCTAAATAAAAAATCTCTGAGTAGAATTAAGGCATACTCTTTTCTTGGGAGGAGCGTCTATGGAACAGGAAGTTGTTTCTACTCGTATTGTGAATCCCCGCGATGCGGCGGAAGATTTGGTCAAGCGGCTAAAAAAGACTTGCTCAGCTTACCAAGCTGTAATTTTTTTGGCGGATATAAATTACGATTTTGCAGAATTGTCAAAAGCTATAAAAGAAAAATTCCCTGACAGCGAAGTTATTGGAACCTCAACGGCAGGCGAAATAGACAAAAACGGCTTTGCCAACAATTCCGTAATCCTTTGCACCATGAGCGATGCCCGCACAAAAGTAAAAGGCGTGCTAATCGAAAATGGAAGCAAGTACCCAATGGCAAGCAAAAACGACATTGAGAACGCTCTTCGCGGAGCTGGAATTTCGTGCGGGGATCCGTCTTCCCATAAATCTGCATTTGCTCTCACATTCATAAACGGCGTATACAACGCGGAAGAAACCATCCTAACAACATTTTATTCGATTATAAAAAATGATTTGTTTCCTCTTGCCGGCGGAACCGCAGGTTTTACGGGAAACGAAGCGAAAACCTTCGTGAGCTACAACGGCAAAGTGACTCAGGACGGGGCTGTAATGCTCTTTGTAAAAACTCCGTGCAAATTCGACATTCGGCAGGAAGATATTTTTAATCCCACAGGAAAACGCTTTTTTGTGAATGAGGCCGATTCTGCTAACAGAAAAATCTCGCGGCTGAATTCAATGCCTGCAAAAACGGCTTACGCCCAGAGCCTTAATGTGAGCGAAATCCAGGCCGAAGGAATGACTTTTGAAAATCCTTTTGCGAGAAGTCTGAACGGTTCTTTGCACATCGTGGCCTTGGCAGGCTTTTCCCCGCAAAAAGAAATCTCTCTTTTTGCCCGCGTTGTTCCTAATTCCACGCTTGAACTCATGCACATCGGAAATCCGATTGAAAAATGCGAGCAGACTTGCCTGGAAATAAAATCTGCAATTCCGAATCCAAAATTCGCTATTATGATGACTTGCATAACCCGAACGCTGGCTTTTGAGCGAATGGGGCTAAAAGATAAAATTATCGCAAAGTACAACGAGACGTTTCCTACGTTTTGTGGTTTTTCTTGCTACGGCGAGCAGATTGGAAGAGTTCATTGCAATCAAACTCTGGTAACGCTTGTAATTGGAGACTAAATTATGGAAAACAATGAAAATCTGAATCTTGTAAAAGTCGGCTCTGATTTGGTTGACGCGCTTTCGCGTTATCTTGCAAAAGATGCGTTCGGTGCGGAATTTATGAAGAATTATTTTGCCAGCCAAGAGCGACAGGAACGCGAAACTCAAAAACAGCATGATGATTTGAACAGACTTATTGAAAGTTCAAAAGCGATGCAGAATGACACGAGCAAAATGGCAGAAAATGCGGGTATGAACAATGAGCGACTCGGAACGATTTCTAGTGCGATTTCCACACTCCGTGACTCTGTGGCAAAAATTGAGGCTGAACACAAGTTGTACGTTGATAAATTCAAGGATTTGATTGCCGAAGTCAAAAAGATTAATGACCAGATAAATGAAATTCAGAATATTTCGGCTCAGACTAATCTTCTTTCGTTCAATGCGTCAATTGAAGCTGCCCGCGCGGGAGCTGCCGGAAAAGGATTCCGTGTAATTGCGAATGAAGTAAAAAAACTCAGCGGTGACACGACAAAGACTTCCGAACTGATTAAGCACAATGTTGACAATCTTGTGAATTCGATTACAGCCCTTGAAAAATCCACAAAAGAGAATTCCGAAGCTCTTGAGAAACTTGCGGAAGAGACACAGGGCACGCTCGACCAGTTTGATAGCGTGCGACAGAAAAATTCTGCGAACAATGCAAACGTCGGAAAAGTGGTTTCATTCATTTCTGATACGGTGAATGGAATTGAGAATGTTGTAACCTGCGTTGATAGGATTTCAAAAATGGCAAAAGAGAATTTTGATTTGTTCGGAAGATGTGCCTCCGACAACGAAATGCTTTTTAACGATTTGTATTCGTTCACGTTCGGCTTAAAGTCCGTTTTTGCGGATATGGAAAAACAGTCCGTGGCGAAGTAAACGTTTTCTCTGGGACGGGGCTTTAGGGGTGGACACAGATGAACACAGATGAACAGTGATGGGACACAGATAAATTTTGGGGAGATGGAAAACTGCGCTTCGACGCTGCTCAGCGACCGTGCCCGCTGTATGCGGTGGTTGAGTAGCGGAGCGTATCGAAACCACAACCAATCGTCCACCGAGAACGTTTGTAAAGTGCCTGACTGGACTGAAAGTTAGATGTGTGAGGTGGTGTGCGAAAGTGCAAGTGGACTTTTGATTTTGACACGGATGAACACAGATGAACAGGATGGGACACAGATAAGGTGAATGGGAGATGGAAAAACTGTGCTTCGACGTTGCTCAGCGACCGTTGCTCACTGTATGCGGTGGTGCGCGGGCAACAAGACTGCACTCACAAAGTGATTAACTAGAGCACGAGTTTTCTTGGTTGCGAGCGATGCGCGAGCAACAAAAGAGTACTCGCGAAACGTAGTCCTGCTTGCCGCTACGTTTCGTGGGCACCTGCAAACTGCCCCCACCAAAGCGTGAGTTTTGCTTTAACAAAACTCACGGGAAGCGCATAAGTTGACTTAAACTCTAAAAAACAACTTGCAGCGCTTCCTTTTATTTTATATTTGCTCGTGTTTCTACGATTCGGCGCATTTCTTGAATATCTACAATCATCTGATTTTCTACAATTTCAAGACGCTTTATTGAAACAAAGTGGTCGATTTGGTTTGTAGTCTCTTCAAGCTGGAGACCTGCCCACTGAGCCACATCTGCAATCGTAAGATTGAATTTCTTTGTTCTTGAATCTGGATTTGCAGTCGGAGTGATTTCGTCGAACATACAGAAAACGTCTGCAACTCGAACTTGTGGGTCTGTAATCAAAAGAATCTTGAATCTTCGTTTCTGGTCAAAAATTCGTTTGCAGAAAGTCTTTAAAAGATTAAGCGCAATCTGAGGATTTCCGGTTACGAGCACCTGGAAGTTTGCCTTGTTGAATTCGAGGGCATCAACTTTACCGCGTGCAAGACAGGTTGCCGAACGAGGTGAGTTGTCAAGAATCGCCATCTCTCCAAAAAGTTCGCCCGGTTTTAGAATGTCGATATTCTTGTTTTTTCCGTTTGCACATTTTGTAAGCTGAACGGTTCCTTTCTGAATCATGTAGAAAGTTTCACCCTTTTCAAATTCCGCAATGATTACCTGACCGTCTTTGTAGGTTTTTGAGAATCGTTTGAATGCCGGCAACTCGAACAACTGGGAAGCAAGCCGGCTTTTTTGGTCTTCCGAATAGTAAATTTCATTTGGTTCTTCTTTTGCAACATGAGCTGCCGCAGTTTTTACCATTTTTTGAAGGTCAGCTTTGTTGCTGTGGTCAGGGTACAATTTTAAGGTTGAAGACGCTACATCAAGGCAACTTTGCCACTTGCTGTCATTAAAGAATGACTGAGCGACGGCGTACATTCCGGCATCCTGCGAAATTATGTTATCACGCTTTAGGATTGATTCAATTTTTTTATGGATTTGGCGCAGCTGGCTCGAAAAAACCTGCAGCATCTTCATCATAACGGTTTTGTTTGTGCTGAAGATATTTTCAAATTCTTGCAAAGAAAGTGCTACGCAGACAGAATCTTCAAGAACTGTGATAGTCTCTTCTCGTGGAAAATGACCGACAGCAGAGCGCACTCCAAAAAACTCTCCAGTTTTTATAATGGCTGTTACGTTCTCGCGGGTTTCAATGTCTTTGGACGATGAATAAATTGTACCTTTTTGAAGAATAAAAACACGGTTGTCTAAATCGCCTTCAAAGTAAATAATTGAACCTTTTGAATAAGAAATTGCCTTTGGCATAGTCGCTTACCTCGAAGTTAAAATAAGTGTACCTCAAAAAACTGAAGTTTTTAGAGTTTTACATAAATTTATCTTTATGATTTTCGGCACTTTTTTTAAATTGGCTGATAAAAACTTATCAACCGAATTTAAGGCACTTCTAAAAATTCAAAATTTGAGATTTTTAGGACCTGGATTTTAAAATGATAACACATAATTTTGATTTATGATATTCTTTTGTGCATGATAGATTTACATACCCATTCAAGTGCTTCTGACGGCATGATGGCTCCGGCTGAGGCCGCTCAGTACGCAATTGACAGAAAACTTGACGTTTGGGCACTCACAGACCATGACACGGTGGACGGACTTTATGATGCGGCAAAAGTCTGCTCTCAAAACGAAATAATTTTTGTTCCCGGCATAGAAATTACGATTGCCTGGCCGACGGGGGAATTTCATCTTTTGGGGCACGGATTGCGTTGTCTTTCGCCTGAGCTTCGGGACGTTATAAAATATCTTACCGAGGAGCGGCATGAACGGAATCAGCAGATTGTGAACAAGATGAATGAAGACGGAATTGAAGTGACTCTTTCCGAGATTGAGTCTATGTTTGGTGAAAGTCAGATTGGCCGGCCTCATTTTGCGTCGTTTTTACTGAAAATCGGCAAGGTAAAGTCGCGGCAGGAGGCGTTTGACCGCTATTTGGGCAGTAACCGCCCGTGGTATATCCGTCATAACGGCGAAGATTTGGACACGGCTGTTGAGGCAATTAAAAAATCCGGCGGAATTCCTGTTCTCGCGCATCCTATGTCACTTTATCTTTCGTGGGGTAAAATTGAAGATGTTATAAAGAGTGTCCGTGACCGTGGCGTTATGGGGCTTGAAGCCTGGCATCCTGCGGTGCGAGTGAGCGAGGCTATGCGGCTTGAAGAGCTTGCAAGAAAACTTGACATGTTCGTTACCGCCGGAAGTGATTTTCATGGCAGGGGAATGCGTGCCGACCGCCATTTGGCACGAACTTGCGGCGACAAAAAAATTGAAAACCGATTTTACTTTGAAGAATTGCTCCCGCATCTCGGTGACTTTGACTACAGGCAAACTGATTGGATGAAAAGTGATTAAAAATGTGGAGATGCCGAAATAAATTCGGCATGACAAGCTACGAACATTTTGCAAGTTGATTCGTCCACCTTCAAGTTGCGAGCCACGTGCGAGCAACAAAACTTCCTCGCCTAGTCGACGCCGTGCTTGTCGCGGCGATTCGGCAGCACCAGCAAGCCCGCCCACTAGAGCGCGAGTTTTCCGTAAGGAAAACTTGCGGGAAGCGCAAAAGTTGACTTGTATTTACAAAGTGAATTTCTGATTTTCCTTTCGTACAATACTTACTGGAGATGCCGAAATAAATTCGGCATGACAAGCTACGAACATTTTGCAAGTTGGCTCGTCTTCTTTCAAGTTGCGAGCTACGCGCGAGCAACAAAACTTCCTCGCCGAGTCGGCGCCGTGCTTGTCGCGGCGACTCGGCAGCACCAGCAAGCCCGCCCACCAGAGCGCGAGTTTTCCGTAAGAAAAACTCGCGGGAAGCGCAAAAGTTGACTTGTATTCTCAAAACTAACTTGCAGCGCTTCCGTAAACGCCCCAGTTTGCTCGCCCAACTCAAAGTTGTCCGCGACGCGCTGGACAACAAAACCAAACCTCCGAGTCGGCGCCGTGCTTGTCGCGACGACTCGGTAGCACTTGCAAGCCCGCCCACCAGAGCGCAAGTTTTTCGTAAGAAAAACTCGCGGGAAGCGCACAAGTTGACTTATATTCTCAAAACTAACTTGCAGCGCTTCCTTTACTGCATCTTCTTGCAGGATTTTAAGATGTTGATTACTTCCTGTGCATCTTTTGCGGCCATAATTTTTTCTCGAACCTCTGCTTTTGAGAGTGCACCCGTAAGTGTTGACATTATGCGCATTTGCGGTGCCGAGCCAGAAGCCGGGGACGCTATCATAATCACAATGTTTACTTTTTTGCCGTCAAGTGCGTCGTAATCAATTCCGTCGCGTTTGATTCCGATTGCAACGCATGTTGACTCTACGCCGTCAGTTTTTGCGTGTGGAATTGCGATTCCGTTTCCGAGTCCTGTGCTCATTGAGTTTTCACGCTCTTTTACGTCTCCGAGGAGCATTTCGCGGTTCGTAACTTCGCCGCTCTGAACGAGAAGCCCAATCATTTCGTTCAGAATCTCGTCCTTTGTTGTGCCTTTTAAATCGCAAGAAATGCAACGTTCGTCAAGTTTTCTAAAGAGAATATTTTCCATTCGGCTTTCTTCGCTGGAAAATCCATACTGCAATTTTGAAGTATTTTTGAGCGCGTTCAAAGTCTGCATGGTTTTGTCGAGACGAAGCATCACTTCGTAAATCTCGCTTTTAATAAATCCCATGTCTTCCTGGGCTGCCTCAATCGAAAGAACTGTGCCTTCAACGATGATTGAGAATGAACGCTCACCCTTTCGAGCCTGGCTGAGCCCGTCGTTTATGTTCATCATCTGAACGTAGAATCCTTCCGAGCGGAGGTCTCGGATGAACATGTCGAGCACGAGGCGCGCGATTTCGGCATTCTTAAAATCCCATTCGAAAACCTGAGCCTCTGACAGAGAAACTTCTTTTCGCGTTCCAGAGCCTTTTATGCTGAGTGAAACGTTGAGAATAGGAGGAGCTACGAGCGTCGTCAAAAGAGTCATAAGAATTACGATTCCGAAGAGCTGCTGATTTACGATTCCCGCGCTAAGACCGATTCCTGCAATGATAAGCGCAACTTCGCCACGCGGAATCATTCCCGAACCGATTCTGAATCCTCCTTTGAGGTTAAAACCAAGCCCCAGGGCCGGTCCGCCACAACCAATCAATTTTGCGACAATACAAATTACTGTAAAAACCAGTCCGCAAATGAGCACTTGCTTGTCAAAAAGCTGAGTCACATCAACGCTCATACCTGTTACTGCAAAGAAGATCGGAACGAAGAATTTGTAAAGTCCGTGGATTCTTTCCTGAATGAGAGGCGCGATGTCTGTTCGAGAAAGGGAAAGCCCCGTCGTGTACGCGCCGATAATCATCGCAAGTCCTTCTTTTTCAAAAAGCCCCGCGAGAACGAGTGCCACGCCGAATGCGGCGATTGAAAAATCGTAAGTTCCGCCAAAGAGTCGTACAAAGCGCGCGATTTTTTTTGAAAGCAAGATGAATGCAACTGTCGCGATGAGCCAGATTGCGATTGCCTTTACCGCGATTAGTCCGATTTCGGTTCCGCTAGGCATTGCCCCGCCTTTTGACGCGCTGACGATTCCCATTACGACCGCGAGAAGAACGATTCCCAGAACGTCGTCAAAAACGGCTGCCGCCAGAATCGTAACTCCTTCAGGCGAGTCCATCTTTTTTTTGTCAGAAAGAATTCGTGCCGTAATGCCGACCGAAGTTGCGGTGGACATGATTCCGAGGAAAAGACATTTTACGTCCATAAAGCCGGCGCACGGAATTTCGAGAGATTTTAAGATGAACATTGCGGCAATGTCACCGAACAAGAAGGAGATAATAACGCCGCCAAGACCGATAATTCCGCCGGAAACCGAATATTTGATGAAAAGCCCAAGGTCTGTTTCGAGTCCTGACGCAAAAAGAAGTATTATGGAAGCTATTTGGGCGAACGCATAAAGCGTTGGATGTACAGCGAGATTTGCCGAGAAAACCGGAAAAAATCCCTGCGGAAAGCCGGGTAAAACTATCGAGCCAAGAGCGAACGGACCGATTATGATTCCTGCAATCAGTTCTCCGAGCACCGAAGGAATGCCGACTTTTACAGCCAGTTTTCCAAAAATCCTGACTGCAAAAATTATTACCGCAAGCTGTAAAGCAAGATTTGTAATGATTTCTGTAATATTTTCTTCCATATTTATAAAAAAACCTCGTTTTAATTTTAGTGGGGATTATAATAGCAATTTTATAAATAATGCGTAAGCCCTATTACAGATGGTTATAGATTTGCAGGTGGTGGAAAGCCGTGCCTAAAGTCGTGTATAATAGAAAAGAAAATTATTACGAGGGGAAGTTGGATTTTATGCAACTTAACGAAAAAGAAATTTTAGAGCGGTTCGTGCGCTATGTAAAAATTTGGACGACTTCTGATTCCGAAAAAGCTGATTCTGGAATTCAGCCTTCGACCGAAAGACAGTTTGACCTTGCGCGTGTGCTTGAAAGAGAGCTTAAAGAACTTGGCGCAGAGAATGTTCAGGTTACAGAACATTGTTACGTTTATGGAAAAATTCCTGCCTCGTCTGGAATGGAAGCGAAGCCTTCTCTCTGTCTTTTGGCTCACATGGACACCGTTGAGGAAGTTAGCGGCGAGAACGTAAATCCGCAGATTCACGAAAATTATTCAGGCGAAAAAATCACGCTTTCTACGGGCGACGTTCTTGACCCTGCTTGCGACAAAGACCTTTTTGAAGCCGGCGTTAACAAAGAAACGATAATCACGACGGACGGAACGACTCTTTTGGGTGCAGATGACAAAGCCGGAGTTACAGCGATAATGACGATGGTAAAATATCTTCACGACAATCCGAACGTTTCTCACTGTCCGATTGAAGTTATTTTCTCGCCTGACGAGGAGACTGGCCACGGAATGGACAACGTTCCGATGAATCTTATTGAGTCAAAATGCGCTTACACGGTTGACGGCGGACACATTGGCGAGCTTGAGAGCGAATGCTTCAATGCATACAAAAGCGACGTGATTTTTACGGGAAAATCAAAACACACGGGTTCTGCCCGCCCTGACATGGTGAATGCGATAACTATGGCTGCAAGTTTTTTGATGAATCTTCCGCGGCACGAGGCACCGGAGACTACGGACGGCTATCAGGGATTCTACGCTCCGATGGGAATTGAAGGCTCTATTGAAAGTGCGAAAGTGAGCGTTTTTTTGAGAGATTTTTCAAAAGCCGGAATGGAAAAACGAAAGTCGCTCGTGGAAGTTCTTGCGGATGCAACGGCCAAATCATTTGGCGGAAAAGCGGAAGTAAAACACACTTTCCAGTACGCAAATATGAAAGAAGGATTGGATAAGAGTCCTAAAGTTGTCGAAAATCTTGTAAAGGCTTATGAAAAAGCTTGCGTAAAAGTTTTGTTCACCCCGATTCGTGGTGGCACGGACGGTTCTCGCCTTACGGAAATGGGAATCCCGACTCCGAATATTTTTACCGGCGGGCACAATTATCACTCACGAACGGAGTGGTGCTCTCTCCAGCAGATGACAAAAGCTTGTGAGATTCTCATAAATCTTGTTTGCTAAATATTGCGAATATGCTGCTAAATAAATTTAATTAAAAGGAAGAATTGATGCATAAATACAAAATTGAAGGCGGAATTCCGATTAGCGGAACGATTGCTGCCAGCGGAAACAAGAATGCGGCTTTGCCGTGCATTGCGGCTGCATTGCTTACGGAAGAAAGCGTTGTTTTGCGGAATATCCCGAATATCGAAGATACGAATGTTATGCTCTTGATTTTGCAGGCACTCGGTGCCGGAGTTGAAAAAATCGGCGAGCATGACTGGAAGATTGAAGCGGCGAATATCAATATTTCTGATATTCCTGCGGAACTGAGCAGAAAGATTCGTGCTTCAATTCTTTTTGCGGGGCCACTTTTGGCGCGTACCGGAAAAGCCATTATGCCACCTCCGGGCGGTGACGTAATTGGCCGTCGCCGCGTGGACACTCACTTTTTGGCTTTGCAGGAACTTGGCGCGCGAGTTTCGGTTGACGGTCCTTTTTCATTCACTTCAAACAAACTTGTTGGCGCTGACATTTTCTTGGACGAAACTTCCGTTACAGCCACCGAGAATACGCTCATGGCGGCAGTTCTTGCGGAAGGGCGCACTGTAATCACAAATGCGGCGAGCGAGCCTCACGTTCAGAATTTGTGCAATATGCTCGTGAGCATGGGCGCAAAAATCACTGGAATCGGAAGCAATATTCTTACGATTGACGGCGTAAAAAAACTGCACGGAACAGATTTTGCGATTGGACCTGATTTTATGGAGATTGGCTCTTACATCGGTCTTGCCGCGGCCACAAAAGGCTCGATTACGATTACGGGCGTTAACCCGCGGGACATGCGTCCTTTAAAAGTCGCTTTCAGCAAACTCGGAATTCGCTGGACAATTGACGGCGACAAACTTTCGGTTTCTGTCGGCCAGGAAATGAAGGTGAATTCAGACCTCGGCGGAATGATTCCGAAGATTGACGATTCTCCGTGGCCGGGATTCCCGCCGGATTTAACATCGATTATGACTGTCGTTGCGACCCAGGTTGAGGGAACCGTTCTGATTTTTGAAAAAATGTTCGAGAGCCGAATGTTCTTCGTTGACAAGCTCATTAGCATGGGCGCGAGAATTACGCTTTGCGACCCGCATCGTGCGGTTGTGAGCGGACCATCTACGCTTCACGGAGACAATCTTGTTTCGCCTGACGTTCGTGCCGGTATGGCAATGGTTATTGCGGCGATGGCAGCTCACGGCGTGAGCACGATTTCGAACGTTTATCAGATTGAGCGCGGGTACGAAAATCTTGTCGAAAAACTACAGTCACTCGGCGCAAGAATCGAGCGAGTAGAGTTGGACGACTAACTCGCGCTCTGGTGGGCGAACTTTGGTGGGGAAGTGTTTTTTGCGTTTCCCTCTTTCAAGTTGTCTGTGTCTCACCTGAGTTCATCCGTGTTCATCTGCGTCAGTGGAACGGCAATGCTAACTTTTCGCTCTGCTCTAGTTAGTTTCGCCGTTCCTCTCAGTTTTTGTTCCAAAAACTGAAAAACAGGTTTGAGTCCACTTGCACATTCGCAGACCACCTCGCGTATTTGGCTTTGAGTTGTGCTAGGCAGTTTACAAACGTTCTCGGTGGACGCTTAGTTGTGGTTTCGATACGCTTTGCTACTCAACCACCGGAATCGCTAAAAAAAACTTTGCGTTTTGGTGGGGCATTTGCCAAAAAAATCATTTTCAATTTTCATCTTTCATTTTTCACTTTTCACCTTCCTTTGTTGCTGAGCGGAGTCGAAGCATCACTTAAACTTTGACGCAAGTTGTGGTATACTTTGCGTATGAGACAGATAATTACAGGCTTTCATGCCATTGAAGAAAAAGTCCGACGCTTTGCGGACGAAGTTGAGAGCGGAAAAAAAATCAGCGGATTTACGATTTATGTTAGCAAGACCGGTCCGCGCGTAAAAAAAATCCTTGAAATTGCAAAAAAAGCCGGGCTTACGGCAGTTGATTCAGACAGCAAAAAACTTGATTCTTTAGTTCAGAACCTTCCGGAAGTTGCCCGTGACCATCGCGGAATTGTGCTCACGATTGACGGCGAGGACGTAAAATCTTCCGAGGTGAATTTTGACCAGTGGATAGCCGAGCAAAAAGTCAACGAATCAGAAAAATCAACTGTAATCATTTTGGATTCAGTTACAGACCCGCACAACGTTGGGGCGATTATCCGTTCATGCGACCAGTTCGGTGCGAGTCTTGTGGTAATGCCTTCTCGCCATAGTGCGAACGACTTTGCCGACAACGAGATTATTTCCCGTTCGAGCGCGGGGGCGAGCGCGTATGTTCCTTGTGCGGTGGTTACAAATCTTTCGCGTGCTGCTCAAAAACTCAAAGATGCCGGATTCTGGATTTACGGGGCGGACGCAGGCGGCGAGAACGTTACAAAAATCGATTTTGCCCCTAAAACTGCAATCGTAATGGGAAGCGAAGGAACTGGAATTTCAAGGCTTCTTGAAGAGCAGTGCGACACAATCGTTTCGATTCCGACTTGTGGAAAAATCGACAGTCTGAACGTTTCTGTGGCAGCGGGGGTACTCTTATTTGAACGCAAACGAAAACTAGATTTGTAGGCTTAGCTGAAGGAGGAAAAAATGGAATTTGATTCAAAAAAGGCTGTGATTGTGCCGGAAGGCGTTTTTATTATCGGTACTTATGATGAAAATGGCGTTCCGAACGCGATGAATGCGGCTTGGGGAATCCAGTCGGATTATGGCGAGATTGCGTTGTTTCTTGCAAAGCACAAAACGACGGAGAATCTTAAAAAAACAGGCGCGTTTACCGTGGCGTTTGCTACAAAAAACACTGTTACGATTTCGGACTATTTTGGAATCGAGAGCGGAAACAATGTGAACAAAATCGAAAAGACTGGCGTTCACGTTCATAAAAGTGCGCACGTAAATGCACCGATTATCGAGGAATATCCGCTTGTTCTTGAATGTGAAGTTAAAGAGTGGAATGAAGAAAAAGAAATGCTCACCGGCAAAATTATTGCCCAGCAAGCTGACGAGTCGATTCTGACCGACGGCAAAGTTGATTTGGGAAAACTTCAGCCGATTATGTACGACGCTTCCTTCCACGTTTATCGCGTGATTGGCGAAGTGGTTGGAAAAGCCTTTAGCGATGGAAACGCTATTAAGAATTCTTTGTAAAGAAAAATCAACTTGTGCGTTTATGGAAACGCGTGTGGGGCATTTTGTAAAGAAAAATCAACTTGTGCGTTTCCCGCGAGTTTTGCTAAAGCAAAACTCGCGCTCTGGTGGAGGCACTTGCAGGTGTTCACAAAACGTGGCGGCAAGGGGAGCCGCGTTTTGTGGGTGCATATTTGTTGCTCGCGCTTGGCTCGCAACTTTGGGAGGGGAAGTGTTTTTGGCGTTTCCCTCTTTCACTTTATCTGTGTCCCATCTGAGTTCATCCGTGTTCATCTGCGTCAAACCCGAAAGTCAACTTGCGCTTTGGTGGGCGGGCTTGCAAGGGCTTCCGAGTCGCCACGACAAGCACGGCGCCGACTCGGAGGTGAAGCTTTGTTGCTCGCGCGTGGCTCGCAACTTGAAGGTGGACGAGTCAACTTGCAAAATGTTCGTAGTCAGTCATGCCGAATTTATTTCGGCATCTGTATTTTCTTTAGAATAAAAGACCCCGAAACAAGTTCGGGGTGACAGTATAAAATTTAGTTTTTAGGCTGTCCGTGGGCGAGTTTATTTTGCGTCGCCGACGTATACGTCTGAATACGAACCGCTTCCATTTACGCCATTGACTTTTAGAGTGAATGAATTATCGTTTGCGATTGTAATTGTGTTTTCTGTTGAACCTGTGCTGTTTACAAGTTTAACTTCACCTGGGGTGATTTCTGAGACGCTCTTTTTGTCAAAAGCTGTGCCAGAGTATGTTCCTTTTGCAATGAAAGTGTCGGAACCATTCTTTATCATTCCTCCGCCAACTTCGCGCATGTACAAGTACCAATTTCCTTTGCCAGTGCCTTTCCAAGAGAATTGTGTCTGGTAGTAAGCGTTTTTATCACCGTATTTGAAGACATTCGTGTTAGATGTGTCGAAATATTTTGTTGTAATTGAATTTCCTGTTGAAGCCAAGTTGAATGTGACGGCAGTTGATGGAATTGAGTCTGAAACTGTTGTGCTTGCTCCTGTTGTAGAAGCTACTGTTACTTTTTTTGTACTCCAGTCACCGCTTTTTACACATTTTTGATTTGTTGTATCAATGTAGAATGCGTAAGCGTTAATTGTCACGGTAGAGGTAACTGTGATTGGTGAATCATACAGACTTGCTGTACCATAATCGATATATTCTGCGACTTCTTGATTTGTTCCGGCTGTATAATTAGCTTGGTTGAAAGTTACTTCTGGTGTTGATTCGTCTAAAGTGTATATGATTTGTACGTCTTTATCTTCGTATCCTTCTGGTTTTGTGAGTGTGACTGTGCGTGATGAATCTGAATCGCTTCCGCTTACAGTAAATTCTACGACCAAATTCTCATCTTCTGTTTCATCTGAACAGCCGAAAAATCCGAATGCTGCTGTGGCCATGAGCATTCCCGCAAAAATTTTATTGAGTGCTTTCATAAAATCCTCCGTATAAAATAATCTGAAAAAAATCTTATCACAAAAAAATATTTTTGTAAGCAAGTAACTTAGTTTTTGAGTTTCCGTTTATTTTACTTCGTTCAAAAGTTCGCCGCCGGAAACGAAGGCTTTTGCATTTTCAAGCGTTGTGTCGGCAATGTTCTTAAGCGCATTTGTCGTAAGAAAGGCCTGATGGCTCGTTATAATCACGTTCGGAAAGGTTAAAAGCCTTGCCAGCGTGTCGTCGGTCATAATGTCGGTTGACCAGTCGCTAAAGAAATATTTGCTTTCCTCTTCGTAAACGTCCATTCCGATTCCGCCGATGTGACCGTGCTTTAGGGCATGTACGAGTGCCTTTGAATCAATCAGCGCGCCTCGTCCGGTGTTGATAATCACTGCGTCGTGCTTCATCATCTTCATGCTGTCGTGGTTCACGATGTGCTTTGTTTGGTCGGTGAGCGGGCAGTGGAGCGAAAGAACGTCGCTCTGCTTAAAAAGTTCCATGAGCGGAACGTAGTCTGCCCCAAATGATTTTGACCATTCTTCGTTCGGAAACGGGTCGTATGCGATGATTTTCATTCCGAATCCGCGGAGAATTCCAGCCATAATCTGACCGATTTTTCCAGTTCCGAGGATTCCTGCCGTAAGGCCGTTCAAATCGCGTCCGGTAAGTCCTTCGATATTGAAATTTGCTGTTTTTGTGCGGAGGTAGGCCTGTGGAATGTGGCGTGTGAGCGATAAAAGCAGGGCTGCACCGTGTTCAGCGACCGCGTACGGTGAATATGCAGGAACGCGAAGAACTTTGAATCCTTCTGCTGCTGCGGTTTTTAAGTCCACGTTGTTGAAGCCGGCGCATCGGAGAAGAATTGCCCGAACGCCGATTGTTTTCAGTTTGGAAAGCACTTCCGCATTCACTGCGTCGTTAACAAAAACACATACAGCGTCAAATCCGCTGGCGGTCATTGCAGTGTTTTCGTTCAGTTTATATTCAAAAAATTCAATTTCGAATCCAAAAGATTTGTTTGCTTCCGTAAAGGAAGTTTTGTCGTAAGAGTGAGTGTCAAAAAAAGCGATTTTCATAGCGACCTCCATGATATAGTTCAAAGTATACCACGGAGGCGCGGGAAATTCACTTGAAAATACAAGTCAACTTGTGCGCCTCCCGCGAGTTTTGCTAAAGCAAAACTCGCGCTCTGGTGGGCGGACTTGCAGGGGTTCACAAAACGCGGCGGCAAGGAAAGCCGCGTTTTGTGGGTGCAGATTTGTTGCTCGCGCGGTGCTCGCAACTACGGAAACGCCAGGAGTTGACTTTTGGAGTTTGAGTTGACTTGTGCGTTTCCCGCAAGTTTTGCTAAAGCAAAACTCGCGTTCTGGTGGGCGGGCTTGCAAGGGCTTCCGAGTCGCCACGACAAGCATGACGGCGACTCGGAGGTGCAGTTTTGTTGTTCGCGCGATGCTCGCAACTTTGGGGTGGGGATATGAACTTTTCGCCTCCATTTTCAATTTATCTGTGTCCCATCTGAGTTCATCCGTGTTCATCTGTGTCAGTGGAACGGCGGTTTGAGTTACTCTCTCTGAGCCTGCGTTTGTTGTGGTTTCGACTCCGCTCAACCACCGGGTGCGGTGTGCAACGGACGCTGATCGTAGTCGAAGCGCGTTTTCCTCTTTCAATTTATCTGTGTCCCATCTGAGTTCATCCGTGTTCATCTGTGTCAGTGAAACGGCGGTTTGAGTTACTTTCTCTGAGCCTGCGTTTGTTGTGGTTTCGACTCCGCTCAACCACCGCCCATTTTTCAATTTTCACTTTTCATTTTTCCATTTTCCGCTTTCCTCTTCCGCTACCGATAAATCCAAAGCTTCGCTGGCAAGGGCTTTTGCGTATATTGAATCCTGCTGCTCTGGGGCGGTCTGAGCGTCGAAAAGGGCTTTTTTCGGGAGTTTTGTCTCGTTGCGTTTTTTAAGCTCTTCTTTTGCCGCCAGCAAGATTTCTCCAGCTTTGTCGGCATTCACGTGCAATAGAGCGGCGAGTTCGTTTTCTTCGGCTTCGGTCAACGCTTCGAGCGTTATAAAATTCTGAATCAGAATCTTCTCGCGCTTGTCGCCAATGTGCGGGAGTTTCGCAAAAACTGAGACAATATTTTCTTTCGTTCGGAGTTCCTGGTTTCGGCTCGTTGCGAATCGGTGAGTCTCGTCGCGCACGCGTTGTAAAAGACGCAGAGCGTCGCTCCGTTTCGGAAGACAAATTGGTTTTGAGGCGTGCGGGAGCCAGATTTCTTCGTCTCGCTTGGCAAGTCCCGCAATCGGAATCTCCAAGCCCAATGCTTTTAAAACACCGTCAACCGCATTCACCTGACCAATTCCACCGTCTATGAGAATCAAATCTGGAAGTTCCGCGCCCTCGTTCTGCAGGCGGGAATATCGCCGGCTTGCGGCTTCGCGCATTGAGGCAAAGTCGTCGATTACGCCGTTCGTGGTTTTGAGCCTGAATTCGCGGTAATTTTTTTTGTCTGGCGTTCCGTTGTAGAACGAAATAAGACTCGCAACAGGCCACTTTCCGCCGATGTGGGCAATATCGAAACCTTCGATTCTCTGCGGAAGTTTTTTGAGCCCCAGTAAATCCTGAAGTTCCGCCATTGCAGGCATGTCTCCGCGTTCACGGAGCCGTCGGATAATGTCTTCTTTTGCGTTCTGGCGGGCCATTGCCAAAGCGGCGGCGTGTCTTCTGTTCGCAGTTTGCGGAAGAAGTTTCGTTACGTCGTTTTGTTCCGAATCATTTTTTCTTCTATTGAATATATCGTTTGTTTCTTCTTTGACTTCGATGCACTTTATCTTCGTTTTTACGCTGAACGAATCTTCTATCCATTGCGTCAAAAATTCATAGGTGTCGCGGGTTGCCACGTAAATCGTCGGGGGAATCATCGATTTTTCGGTGTAATAGGCCATTGCGAATTCCTCAATGAGTTCCTCGTCCTCGTTCATGCTCACGGCCCTAAAATTGTCGCGACCGAGCAGTTTTCCGCCGCGGAGTTTTAGAACCGTAAAACTTACAAGCTCGCCCTCTCGGTAGTGGGCAATGTAGTCGCGGTCCTCGCTTCCGAATTCCTCAACGATGTTTTGGTTCATCATAATCGCAAGGGCTTTGAGTCCGTCGCGCAGACGTGCGGCTTTCTCAAAATTCAGATTTTTTGCGGCATTTTTCATTTCTTCAGTTAATTTTACGATTGTTTCGTCATCTTTTCCCTTAAGAAGACTTTTAATTTCATCGATAAATTCGTTATAGGTGTTCTTATCGATTTTGTTGCAGCACGGGGCTTTGCAACGTCCGATGTGATAATACATGCACGGCGCATCCCGTTTTTTGAATGTCCGGCAATGCCGTATGGGGTAAATTCTGTAGAGCGCATCGATGAATGAATCCAGCGCGCCTGCATCGGGGTATGGCCCGAAATACTGAGAACCGTCTTTTTTGACTTGGCGGGTCTTGTAGAATCTCGGAAAGTCTTCTTTTGTGATTTTAAGCACAGGATAAGATTTTCCATCTTTGAGTTGAATGTTATACTTTGGGGTGTACTTTTTTATCAGATTATTTTCTAATAAAAAAGCCTCATATTCGTTGGCTGTTGTGATATACTCAATGGATTTTGCGTGAGAAATCAGCAGTTTTGTTTTAATCTGCTTTTCTCCCGAAAAATATGAGGAAAGCCTGTTTTTTAGGCTTTTAGCCTTGCCTACATAAATGACGGTTCCCTCTGGATCCCGCCATAAATATACACCACTTGTGGAAGGAGCTTTCAACGCAGTTTCGTGAAGAGATTCATAATATGTGTTGTCTAATGTGTTCATAATGTTACTAAAATTATTGCAAATAAAAATGAAAAAGATGATTGATATGAAAAATTTATTCTTATTTACCTCGCTTTGTCTAGCGTCATCGTTGGTTTTCGCCTCACAAACTACAAAAATTATTGGCGGAACGAATGGCTGGGGAGAATTGCAGGAGCAAGTCGGCGTTACGACCGGAAAAGGTTATTACGGATACGAAGCCATTCAGCTTGTAACGTCCACGCAGGAATCTACCGATGCCACGGATTTGCTTTTGACTTTTGACGGTAAGCAAATAAAAGATTCCACTGGGCACTATACCGTCAAGACGAACAATCTCGTTTATACCACGGATGCCGTAAAGGGGCGGGGAGCTGCTTTGAGCCGCGGCGTTAACAGGGGGCTTGCCCTTGAAGGCTCTTCTTCGTCGATTTTTGGAAAGTCTGGTTTGACCGGGGCGTTCACGATTGAATTCTGGATGAATCCATCGATTGCCGAAAACGGCGAGACCGTAATTTCTTGGCGTTCTTCAATCAGCGTGGATGGCGATTCAAAATATCAGACCATTTCGGCATCTTTCTTCAATAATCATCTTCGCTGGGAATTCAACAATATTTTTTCAAAATATGAATCCGACGAAATCATAATGGACGGAATTTCAACATTGGTTCCTCGCAAGTGGACACGTCATACACTTTCTTTTGATGATACGAACGGTCTTCTTGAGTATTGCGTTGACGGCAGAACCGAGGCGTTGATGTATGTTACGACTTCAAAGCATGAGAACGGCACTGTTTGCTATCCAGTTTTGGGCGTAAAAGCAGACCTTGAAATCTGTCCGGAATTTTCTGGACGCATCGATAATTTTAGAATTGACCACAGACCGTTCCATTTGGAATCAAAGAATCTTTATGCGACTGGCAACGAAAAATACAAAGTTGACGGCGGAAAAATCACTACGAATCCGATTATGGTTTCTCGTGCGGCGACCCTTAACAGAATCGACGCTTTGATGGACGTTCCGCCTCAGACCGAGGTTCGTTTTTACGTTCGTTCGGGCGACAACTGCTACGGATGGAACGACACGTTCCCTGCCTGGAAGGAAGTTGTTTCTGGACAGGAGATTTCTGGCGTTACGGGGCTGTATTTCCAGCTTTCGGCAGAACTTTTGCCAGACGGCGGCGGTTCAAAGTCTCCGGTTCTTTCTGAAATAAAAATGAAGTACACCGAACAGGACGACCCGCTTCCGCCGTTTACGGTCAACGTGGAGCCTGGAAACGAATGCGTTACGATTTCTTGGAGCTATTCAGTTGACGACACGGCGGGCGGCTATTACGTTTACTACGGAAACAAGAGCGGCGAATATCTTGGCGTTGCGGCCGTGGAGGGTGCGTCGCCTGTAAAAGTCGGCAACAAGACTTCAATAAAACTTACTGGACTTAAAAACGGCACGATTTACTATTTTGCCGTTTCTGCATACTCAAAAGTTGACGGAAGAATCAGCGGAAATCTTTCTAAAGAAGTTTATGCTCGTCCGTCAGCGCGTCTCAAAAAATAGAGGGAGAATCACAAATGTCAGAAAATGCTCTTCTTTTGCAGCGAACAAAGGCTGCAATTATTGCGCACGATTATGAGTTGGCTGCAAGGCTTTTAAGAAATCTTATTGAAAAAAATCCTGATGATATTGGTTTTAAAATTCAGTTGGGAAATCTTTTTGTAAAAAGCGGGAAAGATGAGCAGGCTCTTGACACTTACAATAAAATTCTTGAAATCGATCCAAAAAATTCAGATGTTTTGATTGCGATTGGCGGAATTTACCGTCGTCAAAAAAAATACGACGATTCAATTGCGATTTTTGAAAAAGTTCTTACTTTTGGAGACACAGACCCAAAACTTTTGACGAACGTTTCGTACAACATGGGCTTTACCTTCCGCCAGATGGGAAATTACGACGAGGCTATTTCTTGCTTTGAGGATGTCGTTGAGCGAAACAACCGCGATGTTCTTGCCTTCAATCATCTTGGCGCGGTTTATTCGCTAAAAGGAAATCAGGCAAAGGCAATATCTTCTTTTCAGCGCGGACTAAAAATCGATCCGAATCACCCGGTTTTGCTTTTGAATCTTGCAAAAAGCTATGCCCAAATTGGCGAAGTGCAAAAAGCTCTTGCTGCATACGAAGGGGCTTTGCGTTCAAAGCCGGGCTGGATTGAGGCAATCGAGGAATATTCAGAACTTTTGCTAAAATCAAATAAAGTTCGTGAGGCAGACAACGTTGTTAGCAATGCGTTAAAAATCAATCCGGCTGACACAAAAATGCGCACTAAAATGGGACACATTTACAACCGTCAGAGTATTTTTGACAGCGCGGAGGTTGAATTCAAAAAGGCCCTTGACACTGACGAAACTTACAAACCTGCTTTGACGGGCTTGGCGTATTCTCAGCAGCGTTTAGGAAAAAATGATGATGCCGTAAAGACGATTCAAAAAATCACCGAGCTGGATTCCGATGACGAGTCGGTTTTAAAGCTTTCAACGTCGGTTTTGCTTTCGGCAAATTATCTTACGGCAGCTAACGAAAAACTTTCAAAATTGCTCAAAAAAAATCCAGACGATGTTGAAACTCTGAATTTGCTCGGTCAGTATTATATTCTGAATGGCGAGGCGAACAAAACTGAGTCTTGCTACGACAAAATCGACCGTATTCGCCCTGGCTACAAAGAGGTTTATAAAGATTGGGGCTTGCGTTATTTGCAGATTGGCGATGAAAAAAATGCTGAGGATTATCTGAAGGTCGCTGTTGCAGAAAATCCGAAAGACGCAGATGCAAAGGTTGAGCTTGCTTCTCTTTACGAAAAACAGGACAGAACCGAAGAAGCCGCGACTCTTTATGCCGACGCATATTCTGCCGACCCGTACAATAATATTTCTGCTAAAAAGCATAATTTTTACAATAAAGAAAAGTCAGAGGAAAATCCTTCTTCAATTGACATGGAAGCTGAGAACAAGGATTTTGAGCGTGGAATAGGGGAACTTTCTTTGGGCGATGACAGCGTTTTTGAAACTTCTGAGCCTGAAACTCCTGCCGCAAAAGCGGAGCCTCAAGAAATTCCACAGAAAAGTTTGCATAAAAATCCTGACGAGGAGCTTCCTCAAGACTCAGATGATTTTGATTTTAATCAGTTCGGGCTGGAAAATCTTACAAAAGATGAGGGCAACGATATTTTTGCCGCAAGCGATTTGATGGAAGATGAAGAAATTCCAGAAAAAGGTGACGAAATTGACCTGCTTCTTGATGACGGAGTGCCAGTCGATGAAGATGATGCACCGGAAGTTGATGTGATGCCAGACGGTTCCGAGGCTGTTGATTTTGCTTCTTCTGCTTCAAATCCTGCTCGCGGCGAAAAAGATGATGATGACGGATTTTTTAAGGACGAAGATATTGATGATATTCGTTCTACCGTTGCGTCTGACGATGATGTTGTGCCTTCTGTTGAAAGCGAGGATATTGAATCTGAAAATGACGACGTTTCTTCTGCAGAGCCGGCGGGATCAGATTCTGAAAAAAACGACGGCTTTGAAAGTGAGCCTGATTTTGATTCTGATTTTGAAGTTGAAGACCCGCTTGAAAGCATTGGGCGCGAATCTTCTTCTCAGAACCTTGATTCTCCGGCGGTAAACGATTTGAAGCGTGAATTCAAGAAAATGGCTGATGACGCTGCTCACGCAAATTATTCGGCTCAGCAGGCATGGCGTGCAGCCCAGTTTGCGGCAGATTACGTTCAGCAGTCAAAACTTGATGACATGATAGAAGAAAAGGCTGACAAGCAGATTGAAGAAAAACTTTCCGAAAAGCTGGACAAGAAAATTGACGAAAAACTCAGTCAAAAAGTTGAGCCTTTTTCTGAAAACAAGGTTTCTGATGAACCGACCGAAGAAGACTTGATGATGAAGCGGGCTGTAGAAATGCTTCCTGCGATTGTTGGTGCAATCGAAAACCGAAATGTGCTGGAAAAATTCCGTTCGTCGCTTTCAATGTTCTTGAAACTCCGTGAAATGCTTGAGTATCTTCCTCCAATGAAGAAAAAGCAGTTCTTTACGAGCAAAACAAGAATCCTTCTTGATTACATCATTTCTAAGCTTTCTGGAAAGCCTGGGCTTTTGGCAACTGTAACTGCCCTAATAAATTCCGGGCTTGTGAATGAATGCGAAACTGAAGACGGCTTAAATTCTCAAAAATACGGCCTTGAACTGGTTTCTGACGTCCTGAACGATATCCGTGACTTGAATGGCTCAATCGAGGACGAATATTTAAAAGACGCCCTCGACAATGAAATATTAAAATTGTTGGAAAAATTGTAAAAACTTGTCGTGCTGAACTTGATTCAGCATCTGCACTGGCCGTAGCCTACGAGACCCCGAATCAAGTTCGGGGTGACGGCGACCTTTAGCCGTATCGGGCATACGGCCTTAATTTTTTAAGCTCTGATAATCTTTGAGTGGGTAATTACCTCATTTCCATTTTCTGTAATCAGAACGTCATTTTCCAGGCGAACTCCGCCCAATTTTGGGTCGTAAAGCCCTGGCTCCAGCGTGGCAATCATTCCAGGCTTAAAAGTTTGGTCGCCAGAAACATTCGTGCTGACGCGCGGTTCCTCGTGGATTTCTAGACCGATTCCGTGACCGAGGGAATGCGGCATAACGCGCTTTGCTTTTGCAAAGACTTCGTTTGCGGCTTCTGCGGCGGCTTTTATGCTTTTTCCAGGTTTGTAAAACTCTAGGGCGTTTTCTGCCGCTTTTTCTACTAGCGCAACGAGTTTTTCCTGTTGCTCATTGAGATTCTTTGCGACTGTGAGCGTTGTGTCGCTTGTGTAGCCTTCGTAAACCACTCCAAAATCAAGAATTGAAAGTCCGTCTGCCGGCCACGGTGCGTCCGTGTAACCTGGAAAAGCGTGAATCGCCCAGCTTCGGGAAGGTCCGGCCGCAAGCGTGTCAAAGCCAGTTTTCTCGCATCCCTGCTTTCTCAATTCACTTTCGATTAAAAGAGCAACGTCCATTTCTTTTTTTAGCCAGCCTTCGCGGATTCCTCGCTCAATTTCGCTTATAATCCAGTCGCCAACTCTTGCAGCTTCCTTTGTGCACTCAATTTCGTATTCATCTTTTTGCGCTCGGAGTTCATTTACAAAATCGTGCGTGCTTTTTTCGCGGCAAAGAACGTCCCAGTTGTTTTCTGCGAGCGTGTCAACGTATTTTAAGAAAAGCGGGTACGGCGTGTCCGGGGAAAGCTCAACTTTTTTCTTTCCTTTTGCCTTGACTGATTTTAAAACACCCGCAACGGCTTTTGTGTTCTTTCGGTCATAACTTGTGTACGAAATGATTTTGCAGTCAACTGACTTTTTGGCTGCGAGATTTTCGTCCCACGGCAAAAGAATTGACTGTCCGTCCGAGGTTGCAATAAAAATTGCGTCGCTCGGATGCCCTGTAAAATAGCGCACAGCCGGAGTTCGGCGACCTTCTGTGTCTTCAAAAACGACCGCACCGATTCCGTGCTCGCCCATGTAGTCAAAAAGTTTTTCTTTGCGAGCGATGTAGATTTTTTTCATTTCATCTTCTGTAAAGTTTTTCATTCTATTTCCTCAAAAAATTATTTTTTCAAATTTGTTCGGATGCCTGTTAATCATCTTCGGCGAAGTTTTTTCAAAATGATTTTTACGATTTCGTCACGAGTAAGTACCAGTAAAGCAACGCCGACCAGCGCAAAAACTGCCGCCGAAATTGCAAGCGGAACTCCCATGCCCACAAGTCGGCCGTAATCAGCGAATCGCGCTACGAGAAGTTTTCGCACAAAATAAGTCGGAATTCCTGCCACAACCGAAAAGAGAATGAGTTTTGATGAATAAAAAATCGTTCCGAATGCGAGTGTTCGAATATTCAGATTCTTGTTCCGCTTCAAGAAAACAAAAAGCACGAGCGTGTTTATAAGACTCGCCGCAGAAAGTGCGATTGCGATTCCGGCTCCGCTCAGCGGTTTTACCAAAATGAGTGCCAGAAGGATATTGAATGCGAAGCCGATGATGCCCGCAAACGTCGGTGATTTTGTGTCGCCCTGCGCGTAGAATGCCGGCGCGATGATTCTGTTCGCCGCGATAAAGAAAAGCCCCGCGATGTGCCACGGGAATACGTTCATCGTGAGCCTTACGGATTCGTCGTCAAAACGTCTGTTTTTGTAAACCAGCGAAATGATTTCTTTGTCGGTAATCAGCGAGAAAAATGTGATTGGAATTGAAATCAGCGCGATGATTTTTATTGCCTGTGCGAGCATCGTGTTGAATTCTTCCCATTCTTTTCGTTTTGCAAGCCCGCTCAAATCCGGAAGAATTACGGTTCCGATTGAAACTGCAAAAATTCCGAGAATCAATTCCTGAAGCCGTAGGGAGTATTGAAGGCTAGAAACGATTCCTTTGCCTGCCCGGCCGGCGAGTGCCGTTGAAACAACGTCGTTTAGCTGGTAGCAGGCCATTCCGATTATCGTAGGTCCAATCAGCATAAGGACTTTTCGTGTTCCAGGATTCGTGAATGCATTTTTGAGCGTAGTGAATCCGCACCACCATTTTGCTTTGATTACGAACGGCAGCTGGAAAATTGCCTGAACGCATCCGCCGATGATTACACCGATTGACATTGCCCGCGCAGGATTTTCCGTGTACGGCGAAAGCACGTAAGTGGCCGCAATTACGATTGAATTGAAAAGAACTGGCGTGAATCCTGACGGTGAGAAAATCTTTACGCCGTTAAGAATTCCCTGAAAGAACGCTGCAATCGAAATAACGAACAGGTAGGGAAACATTATTCGTGTGAGAATCGCGGTTTCACTGATGAGCGCGAGGTCATTTTCTTTGTAGAAAATTTTTATTATCAGTGGAGTGAAGATTATTCCTAATGTGACGACGACTGCTGTTAAAAAACTCACCAGCGTAAGGGTGGCTTTTGCAAATTCACGCGTTTTTTTTACGCCTTCGTCCGTTGAGTCTTCCAAATATCCCCTAAAGGTAGGAATGAACGCGACACTGATTGCGTTTTCCGCAAAAAGCCGTCGGAACAGGTTTGGAATCATAAAAGCGATTACGAATGCGTCCGCGTAACTAGAAGTGCCTAAAAATTTAGCTTTCGTCATTTCGCGAAGAAGTCCAAGAATTCGAGAGAGCAGGGTAAAAAATGAAAGTGAGAATGCCGCTCCCAAGAGTGATTTTGATTTTTTTTGAGATGCCATAAATATGATTCTAAACTTTTTTTATGTTTTACGCATCACCTGCAAAATTATGAAGTATGAAGTATGAAGTATGAGGTATGAGGTGTGATGCGAATGGGGCGTTGCCCGATGCTCGGTTCTGCTGAAGTTGATTCAGAAGCTAGAATGCTTGTGTGGGAGGTTTGTTGTTGGTGGTTTCGACAGGCTCAACCGCCGCAAAGTGTGTAAATTTGGAGGAGCGGAGATAATTTGATATGTTTCCAAAGTCGCTCGCGGCGCGCGAGCGACAAAACTGCACCCACGAAACGCGGCTCTGCTTGCCGCCGCGTTTCGTGAACATCTGCAAGCAGACTCACCAAAGCGCGAGTTTTTGGAAACGCTAAAAGTGGGCTTATAGGTTAAGAGTGAACTTGCAGCGTTTCCTTTAGTTCCAAAACTTCCTCTAACGAAAGCTTGCAGCATTTCGCAATAACTTCTGGTGATAAATCAGTTTCCTGCAACAAGTTTATCGCGTTGTTCTTTGCGTTTTCTTTTAGACCTTCTTCGTATGCTTCTTTTGCGTATTCTTTGAGTGTTTGTTCCCAGGTCATATACTGCCGCCTCCATTTCATGTTTTTCTTGGCGAGGGCGAGCTTTGAGCGGAGTGTCTCGGTAAAGTCGTCTCGTGCCTCGTTGGCTTTCAGGAAGGCAAGAAAGTTCCGCCGTTCCTTTGAGTCGATTTTATCACACAAGTCGGCGTTGAAAAACACTTTGAACGTGCGGTCATTGAGTTTTGTCCTGCCGTTTTCGGTGCAGACGTTCTCGAAGGTGTAGACCGGGAGTTTTTCGCCGAAGACGTCGCCGAGGCAGATGAAGATGATGTAAACGTCCTTGAGCTCGTCGTAGTCGGTGCCTGCCGTGAGGTGCTCCACGTCGATGATGCTCTGGTAGTATCGCGACCGCTTGGCGAGTTTTTTCGAGGTTGCGGTCTGCATTTCAACGTCAAAAATTCGGTCGCTGTCTTTGGCGTAAACGTCGAATCGCACGCTTTTTGACTCAAAAGATTCCTGCATCGTGCGTTCGGTCTGGGGAATCTCGATTCGGTCGATTTCGATTACGCGCTTGCAGATTTCGGGTTCCGATTCCATGATTTTGCAGATAGGGAGCGTTAAAAAAACGCTTGAGAAGCGTTTTTAGTGAGTCTCGTCGAAATCTGTGATTTCGGCGTAGGAAGTTGTTCGCGAGGGTAGCCTGCTCCCATTTTTGTTCCGGGGTGAGTGTTGAGGTGAGTAAATCGGTCATAAGGTAAGTCTCCTTATAATGTTACTTCCGTTTTTTGTTTGGAAATTACGTAATTTGCGGGATAAAGTTTTGTTATTTTTTACGTGGAAACTTCGGAAAAGTAAGAAGTAGGAAATACGAGGTATGAGGTATGAGGTGTGATGCGAATGGGGCGTTGTCCGATGCTCAGTTCTGCTGAAGTTGATTCAGAAGCTAGAATGCTTGTGTGGAAAGTTTGTTGATTGATGTTTAGGCCAGCTCAACCACCGCAAAGTGTATAAATTCGGAGGAGCGGAGACAATTTGACATGTTTCCAAAGTTGCTCGCGGTGCGCGAGCGACAAAACTGCACCTCGACCTCGCCGCCGTGCTTGTCGCGGCGAGGTCGAAGCTCCTGCAAGTGAACCCACCAAAGCAACAGTTTTTCGAAGAAAAACTGTTGGGGAGCGGTAAAACTGATTTAAAAGATTACAAGTCAACCTTACCGCTCCCGTTACCGCTTTGATGAAATCCTAATAAATTTGCAAAAGATTTATAATAGGCTTGTTGAAAGTTTCTGATAAGCTTTCAGAAGAATTGTAACAGGCTTGTCGAAAGATTCTGATAGGCTTGTAGAATGTTTCTAAAAGCTTATCAGAATGATTTAACAAGGCTTGTAGAAAGATTCAAAAAGGCTTACAGAATGATTCTGAAAGCTTTTTAACGCTCTGAACTTGATTAAGCGTCTAGAATGCTTGTGTGGAAAGTTTGTACGGTCGTTTAGCCTTACGTAGCATAGCAGCTTTGGAGAATCTCTATGTCCATTTTTACCTCTGCGTTGCGTGTAAAAAAAGGGGCCTCCCAGAATGGGAAGTCCCTTTTTAGCTTATATGCTATGTGCGCTCAAATTAGAAACCGAATTTAACACCAGTTCCGAATTGGTGCTGTTTGCTCCATGAATCTTTTGTATCTGTATGTGTAGAGATTGCAGCCCAAACAGTTGCCTCTGCTCCTTTTGCAGGTTTGAGGTAGAATGCTGGAACGATAACCTGTGCAGCATCAGTTTTTCCGTATTTATCTTCATCCCAGCTGTTGATTGTAATCTGAGCTTCGAGAGAAACTGCGAACAAATCGTTGATCTCGTAGCGAGCGAATGGATCGAGGTAGATTACAGTCAAATCTGCATCATCGTCAGAGCCGTTAGCCTGAGCCTTAAGCTGCTGTTTTGCATTAAGACCAACTGAGAGATTTTCTACGCCTGTATACTCAATTCTCTCGTAGATTGTATTTCGGAAATCACCCTTAGCACCAAGAATGTCAGTATCACCATTAGCTTTGATGTAGTCAGCTGATTTGTTCTCCAATTCAACAGAAACAAAGAGCTTCTCAACTGGGTCAACGCAAACACCTGCGCTCAAGAAACCTGCGAGTGAGTAGCTTGCAGCTACAGACAAGTTGTTGATGTCTTTGTTTGTATATTTAGCACCAAAGTAGATTCCGTCTTTGCTAGCAGCAAGTTTTCCGCCTGTTGTTGTATCTTTTGTAGTTACAGAATCAGTATCCTCGTCATACGTTGGAACTTTTGTAGTTTTTGTATCTTTTGTTTTGAGCCAGTCAGTCTGAGCACCACCACCGATCAAGAGGCCTTCGATTGGTGAAACACCTGCGAAGAATCCGAGTCCGCCATGTACATCACTATCGTTGTATCCGCCTGTTCCGAAGAGAGTGTCAAGCTTTCCTGCCTGCATCTGGAACTTTCCGTCAAATCCTTTGAGCCAAGCGTAAGCAAGTTTTACATCTACCTGATCGTAGTTTGGGGTGTCCTGCAATCGAACGAAAGCACCTGCAACGTCTCCTTCGCTTGCCCAGCTGAAGTTTAAACGTGCACGAGCATCTGTATCGAACTCATCACCTACCAAATACTTGTTAACGTGTACACCAGCTGTTTTAGCTTCTGTGTCACCGTTTTTGATCTCGTTCTGTGTGAGAGACCATCCGCCTTTAACGTCTCCGCTCAATTTGAATCCCTCTGCAAATACAGAAGTTCCGAGAGCCAATCCTGCCAAAGCCAATGCGACTTTTTTCATGTTGTTTTCTCCTTTTTTTTAGTTTCTGCAATTAGTATCGTAAAACAAAATGTTAAACTTTAGCAATTGCAGTTTTTTAAAATCAAGATTTGTTTAACTAGTTAAATTTGATTTATGTCATAAACATAAAAATATAATTAAATCGTGTCAATTTGAATTTCAGTTTTTTCAAAAAAAATTCGGATTTTGACAAAAATTTGTGTAACAAAATTTAAAAATATTTATTTTTGGAGATTTTGCAAAAAAATATGAGAAAATTAGGAAGTAGAAAGTATGAGGTATGAGGTATGAAGTATGAGGTATGAGGTGTGATGCGAATGGGGCGTTGTCCGATGCTCAGTTCTGCTGAAGTTGATTCAGAAGCTAGAATGCTTGTGTGGGAGGTTTGTTGTTGTTGGTTTTGGCATGCTCAACCACCGCAAAGTGTATAAATTCGGAGGAAGGGAGACAATGCGCCACGTTTCCGAAGTTGCTCGCGGTGTGCGAGCGACAAAGCGGCACCCGCGAAACGCGGCCCCGCTTGTCGCCGCGTTTCGTGAACATCTGCAAGCAGACTCACCAAAGCGCGAGTTTTGCTTTTGCAAAAGTCGCGGGAAACGCACGGGGGAAGTTAAAGGTTAAAAGTGAACTTGCAGCGTTTCCGTGGTTTCGACAGGCTCAACCACCGCACGACGTGATGCGGAGATTCCGAAATAAATTCGGAATGACAACAGGAAAGCTGCTGCGATTCATCAGCGAGAATCAGCGTTAA